>DATLXE010000325.1:0-2869 GCA_035575795.1 Gemmatimonadaceae bacterium | reverse complement strand
GGGCAACTCGCAGGTCTCTACCAGGCTGAACGCAATGGCAACATCCAGATCGCGCCCGCGCACGAGCGGGGAAACAATAACATCAGACGCGGCGCCCCCGGCGCCGCGCTTCGCATTTGGCTGGGCCTCGCTCGTCTACGCACTTGCCACGCTTACGCTCGCTTATCCCGCGCTTGCGGGAAAATTCCTCGTCAACCCGCACAGCGACCAGTACATCGCCGGCTACGCATTTCGCGAGTTTGCCGCGAGCACGCTGCGGTCGGCGGGACATTTTCCACTCTGGAATCCATATCTCTTCGGCGGGATGCCGTACGTGGCGGCGATGCACGGCGACATTTTCTATCCTACGTTTCTGCTGCGGATGGTGCTCCCCACGGATGTCGCGATGACGTGGGGCTTCATCATTCACCTCTTCCTCGCCGGGTTGTTCACGTTCGGGTTTTTGAGGGCGATCGGATACGGCTTTGCCGGATCCCTGATCGGGGGTCTCGCGTATCTGATGGGTGGGCAGATTGCGTCGTACGTGTCGCCAGGGCACGACGGCAAGCTATTCGTCAGCGCGCTTTTCCCGCTCGCCTTGTGGGTGCTGCATCGCGGTGTGCGCGACGGCGCGAGGTGGTGCTGGGGCGCGCTCGCGCTGATCGTCGGGCTCGCGGTTCTCAGTCCACATCCGCAGCTCCTCCAGTACATGCTCCTCGCATCCGGTGCGTACGCGCTCTTCATCGCGTTCGCCGAGTTGAACGGCGCCAGGCTGGTGAGAGCGATTGCCGTCAAGCGGCTTGCGCTCGCGCTCGGCGCGGTAATTGTCGGCCTTGCAATCGGGGCGATCCAGTATCTGCCGGTGCGGGAGTACGTTGCGTGGTCACCTCGTGCCGGCGGAATGTCGAGCTACGAACACGCAACTTCATACGCCTGGCCGCCGGCGGAGTTGTTCAATACATACCTGCCGCAGTTCTCCGGGATGCTCAACGCATACTGGGGTGAGAATGGAATTCATTACCACAGCGACTACATGGGCGCAGCTGTGCTTGTGCTCGCCGGCGCCGCGTATTTCGGGCTGCGCGCCGACCCGCGGCGGAAGCAAGTGATTTTCTGGACCGCGGCGTTGCTCGTTTCGCTTCTCTGGGCGATGGGCGGCCACACGCCCTTTTATCGTATTCCTTACGCGATCGTGCCCGGCACGAAATTTTTCCGCGCCCCGGCGACGATATTCTTTGTCGGCGCGCTGGCTCTTGCGCTGCTCGCATGCGCGGGAGCTGAGCGTCTGCTCGCGCTGCGCGTCCCGCGCCGGTACTTCATCGGGTGGATGGCCGCAGCTCTGGCAGTCGCAGTGCTGGCGACGGTAGGGGGCCTGACCGGAATCGCCAGCACGCTCGCCGACCCGCGGCTGGCTGACCGCGTCGATGCCAACAACGGCGCGCTCGTCCTCGGTGCGTGGCGCTCCTTCCTGTTCGTCGCGCTGACCGGCGCCTCCGCGCTCCTGCTTGCGCGCGGAAAACTTCCCGCCCGGATTGCCGTGTTTGCGCTTGTGGGCGTGATGGCTATCGATCTCTGGACGATAATGCGCAGCTACTGGATGTTCTCGGAGCCGGCGTCCCGCGTGTACGCTTCCGATGAGATCATCGAGACGATAAAGGCGGAGGCGCAGCCAGCACGCGTGCTCGCGTTTCCGCTCGTGAATCCCCCTGCGCCCGACCCGTTCCTCACCGGCGACGCACTCATGTCACACAAGATTCGAAACGTGATGGGCTATCACGGCAACCAACTCGGTCGCTTCAACACTCTCATGGGGAAGGACCAGGATTACAATCAGCTGTTCAACCCCAACTTCCTGCAGCTCACCAACACGAAATTCCTGCTCACCAATAATCACGAGCTTCCATTCGTGGCCAACATTACGCCCGTTAAGGGGCCGGTGAGAAATGCCGCCGGAGACCAGACCTGGCTGTACAAGCTCACCGCGTCGAATCCGTATGCCTGGGTTACGCCGGTTTCGGTCAAGGCGCCTGACGCCGAGGTGCTGGCCACGGTGCTCGATCCGAGGTTCGATGTGCGCCGGGCGGCGCTGTTCGATCCGTCCGCCGATATCGAGGCTGCACCCTCCGTTCAGGCGCTGCCCGAGCCGCTTGCAATCGCCGCGAACGTGACCAGCTATGAGCCGGGAAGGGTTTCCCTCGAGCTTACCGCGGCCGCCCCGGCTGGGTCCGCCCTCGTGGTCTCCGAGAACTATTATCCGGGCTGGACGGCGACCGTGGACGGCAAGACCGCGCGCGCGGGCCGTGTGGACTACACCCTCATCGGCGTTGAACTGCCAGCGGGAGCCCGCAAGGTTGAGCTGGCATTCCGGAGTGCGCCTTACGAGAGAGGGAAGGCCATCACCCTGTTCGCTTTGGCGATCGGGGCAGTCGCACTCGGCGCCGGGCTCTGGCTGGACCGGAGGGCGATTGCCTGACCGCGCTCTTGTCATCATTCCGACCTACAACGAACGAAACAACATCGCGCGGTTAATCCCGGCGGTGCTGGCGCAGGACGCCAGCCTGGACATTCTGGTCGTGGACGACGGCTCGCCGGACGGCACCGGAGCCATTGTCAGCGCCATTGCCAACTCCAATCCCCGCGTACACGTGCTGCACCGGGCGGGGAAGCTCGGACTGGGGACCGCGTATATCGCCGGGTTCAGGTGGGCCCTGGAGCGGAAATATGACCTGATTTTCGAGATGGACGCCGATTTCTCGCACAACCCCGAACGCCTGCCGGAATTTCTCGACGCCATTCGCGAGGCGGATGTGGTTCTTGGATCGCGGTACCAGAACGGCCACGTAAATGTTGTGAACTGGCCCATGAGCCGGCTCATCCTGAGCTACGGGGG
>DATLXE010000324.1:0-13580 GCA_035575795.1 Gemmatimonadaceae bacterium | reverse complement strand
CAGAAACATCGTGCCGTGCATGGCTCCAGCCGAGTTCCCGAAGTGGAAAATCCGGCTCGGGTCGAGATCGCCCCACCGCGATCTGTCGCCGTCCACGTCCACTCCGACCTCGATGACACGGACCAGCTGCATCAGGTCTATAGCCGTCTGCCGGTATCCATCGCGCTCGCCAATGGTCCACGCCCGAGGCCGCGCTGCAATCGAGCCTTCGGTGCCTCCGATGATGTTGTTGCCATCCTGGTCGTAGCTACGTCCTCTGTCGGGGATGGTCAGTGCCCCGTTGGTCAGGTTGATCGTCAAGGTACTGAGCGGCCCAAATGCGCACCCCGCAGTGTGAATGCCGATGGTCGCGATGCCGCGGGAAGCCAGCTTGGAAGCCAGAGCCCCCATAGGGGCGTGCCGGCTGGCGGGAGCGCCGACGATGGTCACCGGCCATCCTGTCGCCGGCTTCGGGCCGGAGGGTAAGAACAGGGTGAAGTGGAGCGTGTCATGACTCTGCACCGGCGGAGTGCCGCTGAGCGTTCCAACAGCGGGGATGTAGTCGCCCGGGCGAACGAGATAATTCGGCGAGACATAGGTACCGTACGCGATCGTTCCCACGGCCCCCGGCACGACCTCGAGATCCGCCAGATCGATGGGCGCCGTCGTGAAGCCGGATGGGGCGACCGTGGTGTGCTGTCTCCACGAAACGCTCTTCACATCTGTTCGCTTGAACACCGCTCGCTCGCCGTTGGGACCAAGCGAGAAGTTGGCCGGATCGGGGGTCGCGCTCTTGATCTGATCGCGAATCCTCTCCATCACCGACGTGATGCTCTGAGTTGTGAAGACGCTGACGGTCACCAGATCACGTTCGCGCACGCCGAGCCGCCCTGCCGCGTGAATGGCCTCGAGGAGCGCCTCCTTGTAATCACCTCGAACGGTCCGCCGGAACCGGCGGAACGTATCGCTGGCGCCTGCCGGCTGGCCGTCCACGGCTCGCAGCCGATTGGTCACGATCAGGGCGTAACGCGTGTGCTGGGCGAGTAACTCGTCCGACTCGACGTGTAAGGTCTGCGTGAGAGAGTCCCAGACACTTTGATTGATCCCGACGACCGTGTCGGCCGCGACGCCACCGCCGAGGGCGCTGCCAAGACTGATGAGAAAGACGGCATCGCTGTTGACCGTCTGCACATCGATCGCGCCGTCGAATGGAATCGACAGCCGAGGCTGCAGTCCAAAACCATCCAGGATGTTGATGACCCCGATATCTTCGCAATCGGATACACGAACCGCGCAGTCAGGGTAGGGAAGGTTCACCCTTCGCCGCGTATTGTGCGTGGAGTCTTCTACGGTGAAGACGTCTGCAGGAAAAGGTCCCCCGTCAGGATCGTCGATGTTGAAGAGCGCGTGAACGGTGGTCTGCGATGACGTGCTGTCACCGGCTGACTGCGGCATCTGCTGAAAGCCACCAGTGACGTCGCGCGCGTTCAGTCCGGCGACCGTTGCGATCAGCATCACCATGGAGGACATGGCGATCAGGCAGTGACGCAGTCGAAACATGACGCTTCTCCCGTTGAAGGTAACAGAGCCTCTTGGCGGGCCATGGCGGCGCGCAGCTCTGTAAACGCCGGCGCGCCGGGAATCGGACAAGGAAATCGCCTGATCGTGCGTCCTCTTTGAGCGCGATGAGGGCGAACGCCGCGGATTCGGGTGCGGCGACTATTTCGGCGCCGCAAGGGGGTGGCGCCATCGCAATCCAGGAAAGCGAGCGAAATCGCCGTCTGTCGTGATCAATTCGCAGCCGTGTTCGATAGCGAGTGCAGCGATATAGGCGTCGGCTACGAGGGGACCCTTGATCCCGCGGCACAGGGTGACGAACACATCCCAGTGCCTGCGGCTCGGCGCAATAAGTGACGCGCGGGGCCAGTCCACCAGACGCTGGCAGAATGTGACGGCCGTGTCCATGGGTGTCGGTGGATCGAAGATCCGAGGGTTGGTCACGATGCGGAGGAAGCCGGCAAGCACGGTGTCTGACAGCGCGAATGGCTCGTCTGACTCGGTCAACGCGCGCAGCCAGCCTGCGTAGCGATCGTGCTCGGGTGCGTCTTCGCGGTGAGCGTAGATGAGGACGTTCACGTCGGGCAGTTGCATCGCCTACCTGCGTGACGCGAAGCGTTCCAGATCCTCGGCCTCGAGCAGGCCGCCGGTTTTGTCGATGTTCTGGCGCGAGAAACGACCACCCGCGCCGAAGGTGACGAGCTCGAACGACTCCGGCGCCGTCGCCGCCCGTGGCGTTCGTACGAACAGTCGGACCGCGTGCTCGACGAGCTTGCTGACCGAGGTTCCGGATTCGGAGGCACGGCGCTTCAGCTCGGCGAGCAGTCGGTCATCGAGGCTGATCGTGGTGCGCATGATGCACAATCATACTATGTCTGCATCAGCGCATCACCCTGGTCTCGGCCAATCGGCAGGCCGCTAATTCGTCAGGGCGGCAGACGTCACATACCAGACAGCGCCACGACCCTGGCACCGTCAACGTCAGCTGCGCGTCAGCACGCCGCTGCTGAGCGAGAGCTCCGGACACGTGCCCGTGACGAGCACGAACGTGACGTACATCGTCTTCAGATCTTCAGTCGCTTCGGCGATGAGCTCGAGGCGCTGCGTATCCCCGACGACGTCCGGGAAGAGCACGCGCCCGCGTGCGCGGCGGGTGATCGCCGCCGTCGCGAAGCACTGTGTGTTCGAGAACTTCACGGTGCCGGACAGGACGTAGTTCCCCTCCGCGTCCGGGGCCGTGGCCACCTGGAGGTCGAGCCGATCGCCGTCCCCCCCGAAGCAGCTCCCGCATGGCTGCATGACGGCCGTCACTGACCCACCCGTCGCGTCGAAGCTGCCCTCGAGCGCAACGAGCGGGGCTCTCTTGCCGTACGATGCCGTGACTCCCGCGTCCGTCAAGCCCTGGAACCTGAAGCTCCAGTTGTCGCCGGACGCGGCGAAGGGTCCAGTTGGAGGGAGGGGAGCCGGCGGCCCCGGCGGCGTGCCGCCCGCGGGCGCCGTCGGAGACAGTCCCGAGCCGGAAGACCCGCCACACGCCCCCAGCGACAGCAGCAACAGTCCGTTGACGATGATCAGATGGGTGCGCATGACGTCTCCTTTGATCTCGCTACTGGCGCTTGATGGTGACAGCGGTGCCGTTGCTGTCCCCCTCGGCGTCATGGTTGCCTGCGGCGTTGAACAGGAAGTCGGGACGGGTGGCACCATTCACGGTGAATCGCACGCTCGCGATGCTTCGCGGGATCAATGTCCGCGTGATGGAGCAGCGCCCGGACCCGTCCGTGGAGCATGCCGCCGTTGATCCGTTCTCCCATGTGCCGGTGACGGTGGCGCCGTCCACCTTGCCATGCGTCGCGCCATGGACCTCGATCGCGACAGTCGCGTTCCACGATTTCGCCAGAGTGACACTCGACCCGTCGAGATCTCCGACATGCATCGGCGGGAAGACGACAGTCACCGTCTGCGACGCGCTACTCGTCTGCCCCGTGTCGTCCGTCACCGTCACAGTGATGGTGTACGTGCCCGCGGACGAGTACTTGTAGCTCCCCTTGCTGCCGTTGTAGCCACCCGGCCCGAAGCCGAAGTCCCACGAGAACCCCTGGGCGGTGCCATCCGGATCTGACGACGCGGAGGCATCGTAGGCGCAGGTGAGGCCGTCACAGGTGACGGAGAAGGACGCGACGGGCAGGGCGTTGACGACCGTCAGCGCGCGCGAGGCCACCGCGCTCCCCGCGCCGCCGTTGTCGCGAACCCAGAGGGTTGCGGTGAACGTTCCGCTTGCATACCTGTGGGTGACGACGGCGCCGGGGCCATCAGCGTACGTCCCGTCGCCGAACGTCCACGCGTAATGCACGACCGCGCCGTCCGCATCAGCCGACGCGGAGCCGTCGAACGTGCAGGAGGGTCCGTCGCAGGCCGATGTGAAAGAGGCCACCGGCGCAGCGTTCGCGACGACGACCTTTGTGGTCGCGTCTCGTTTGCCATCGTTGTCGGTGACGATGAGAACCGGCCTGTAGGTCCCGCCGGTCGCGTAGGTGTGGACAGCTGTTGCCCCGGTGCCGGTGGTCCCGTCCCCGAACTTCCACTCGTAGCTGGCGAGGCTCCCGTCGGCATCGAAGGATCCCGCTGCGCTGAAGGTACACGCCGCGCCTGTGCACTCCGCGGTGAACGCCGCTGCCGGCTGTCCCGGCTGTGGCACGTACCAGGTGGGGTTGGTGCCCTCGCCGATATAGCGGAGGTTCGTACCGTCCGCGTTCACGAGGCCTATCGAGTCGGCGGGCGCGGGCCCGCATGGGGACCCGTCAGCGGGGCAGGCATACTCCCCTTGCACCTGCACACCCTCCAAGACGAAGGCGAGGCTTGCGCCGTCGGGCGACCACCGTGGCGTGGCCGCTGGAGAGCCAGGAGCGACCCGGATGACAGACCCGTCACCGTTCATCACGATCACCTCACCGTAACCGGCGGAATGGTCCAGGAAGGCAATCTGTCGGCCGTCTCGTGAGAACGAAGCTGTCGCCGCGGCGGTGAAGCCCGGCGCGAGCTGGACGGCATTTGTGCCGTCCACGTTGACCGCGCAGATCGTCGTGCCGCAGTTGAACGCGATGCGGTCTCCGGCCGGTGAGAAGCTGACGCCGCCGGCAAACCCGATGTTCGAGGTCAGCCGCGTCTGGTTCGATCCGTCCGCGTTCATGAGGTACAGCTCCTGGACGCCGTCTGCCGCGCGGCCGAACGCGAGCGCGCTGCCGGAGGGGGACCATGCATAGTCGCCCGTGAACCCCACATTCGTCGTGAGTCGCTCCACGTTCATGCCGTCAGGCGTGATCGCGACCAGTTCGCGTACCCACCCTCCCGTGCCGTCCGCGATCGCTGCAGCAGCAGCGATGCGCCGGCCGTCGGGTGACCAGCTCAATGGGCCGGCGGACATGATGGCATCTGTGAGCATGGACGATGTCCCGGTCGTCCTGTCGTAGAGGTAGATGTACCGACCATCTGTAAACGCGATGCGCAGGCTGTCGGGCGACCACGTCGGGTAGGAGTTCGAAAGGTTGCCCATGTCGACGACCGCCGTCTGCAGCGCCCCTTCAATGACGCTCAGGAAGCAGGCGGTTTCCCAGCCGCCCTCCCCGATACGCGGAAAGCACCAGTCGTTCGCGATCAGTGGAACGCGTGTCTGCTGTTCGCTGGCCGAGGGGGCCGCGGGCAGCACGGCTCCGGTGACGAGAAGAGTGACGAGAATGAATTTTTTCATAATGTCTTGTCCTTATCGTGCCGACCACTTGCCCCAGCTCGGAAACCCGCTGAAGCCGGGGGAGGCCGTGGAGGTGATCTGCGTGAGGTTCGTGCCGTCGGCGTCCATTGTGTAGACCTCGAAGTGTCCGCGCGTCCCGGGTGCGCCGACCCGCCGATGGAAAGCGATACGGTCCCCCCTGGGTGACCAGGTCGGTTTCGTGACGGAGATGTTCGTGGGGTTCGGCCCATTCGAGAAGAACGTGAGCCTCACCGGATCACCGGTACCGTCCGCGTTCATCACGTAGATCTCCGGCTTGCCTGCGTGAGGTGCGCGGTTGCTCTCGAAGGCGATGAGGTTTCCCTTCGGCGAGAACGCAGGGTTGGCGTCGCTGCCGGCGGCGTCGGTCAACCGGTGAACGCCGCTGCCGTCGGCTTCCATGACGTAGATCTCCTCGTTCCCGTCGCGGTTGCTCGTGAATGCGATCGCATTCGCTTTCGGGGACCAGTCACATCGGATGTTGTTGCCGTTCACCCCGGGCTGTCCGGCCTCCCGACCGGGGCTCGTGAGATTCGTCAGACCCGTGCCATGGATGTTGACGATGTAGATGTCCCGCGGCGTCGTCCGGCTGTTAAAACAGAGCTCGTTGCCGCTCTGGGAGAAGCCCGGAAACGCGGCTCCCCCGGGGAGGCTCACGAGCAGCTGCTGGTCGGTGCCGTCGGGGTTCATCAGGTAGATCTGCGGAATGCGCCCCACGCGGTTGCTCAGGAACGCGATGAGCTTCTTGGCATGCGACCAATCCGCGCCGCCGTTGTTGTGTGCGGCGGGATCCGTCTCGGGACCACCGCCGTATGTGAGGCGGGTCGCCTCGCTGCCGTCAGGGGCCATCACGTAAATGTCTTCGCAGCTGGGGCATATGCCCCGGTTGCTCGGGTTGTCCCGATCGCTCGTGAAAAGGATGAACCCTTCGTTGGCGCCGTTCTGACTCGCGTACGGCACGGCCAGCCAGCCGATGAGGGTGACGAGTGTTGCGGCCAGTGCGAAAGAGCGGTGTCGATTCATCATTGCTGTCTCCTTGTCGCGGTGTCTTCGAGGAGCATTGACGCACGCCCGCCAGGGGTATGCACGTGATTCCACGCTGGTTTGGATGTGACCGGCCAAGTTGCTGCAAATGAAGTGGTTAGATCACCAAATGACTGGCGCTCGGGGAGGCGACGGGACCGCCAGGCGCTCACGTCTTTCGCTTCGGCGTCTTCGAGCTGGACGTGACCTCCGGTGAGCTGCGCCGGCACGGGCTGAAGGTCCGCCTCCCGGAGCAGTCCTTCCAGATCCTGAAGCTCCTACTGACCCGGCCCGGCGAAGTGGTCAGCCGCGAAGAGCTGCGCAACGCCCTGTGGACGGCTGAAACCTTCGTGGACTTCGAAGTGGGTTTGAACAGCGCCGCCCGCAAGCTGCGGGAGGCGCTCGACGACGCGGCCGATAGCCCGCGCTACGTGGAAACGGTGCCCCGCCGCGGGTATCGATTCGTGGCCCCGGTCACGGGGACGGCGGCACTGCCGTCCCCGCCGCTCGACGTGCCCGAACCACCGGCTGCGTTCGCACCGACGGCCGCGTTCGAACCGTTGGCCGCGCCGCCGTGGCCGCTGCCTCCCGCGGACGCTGCCCTGGCGGCCCCGCGGAGAGCGATTGGCGGGCGCGTCCCGGCACTCGTGCTGATCATTGTCGCCGCCGGAGCGGCGTTCTACACCCAACGCGGTTTCGCTCCCTGGCGCGTGCAACCGGACCCAATTCGCTCCGTCGTGGTGCTTCCCTTCGAGAACCTCACCGGGGACCCTGGTCAGGACTACGTCGTCGACAACGGGCGGACATGTTCGAGGAGCCCGTCAGCGAGATGCTTCGGCTCCAGCAGCGGATCGCGTCCGGCATCGCCGTGGCGGCCGGACGGCCGGCGATTCAACCGGACTTTGCTGAAGCGTATGCGGCGCTTGCGCTGGCGCAGCTGCAGTTCCTGTTTGGCGGCCCGCTCTCACCGCACGAGGCGATCCCGAAAGCGGAAGCGGCAGCGCGGAAGGCGATCGAGCTCGACGACACGCTCCCACGCGCCCACCTGGCGCTGGGTCAGATCCTCATCCTCTATCACTGGCGCCTCGAGGAGGGCTACAAGGAGCTGGATCGCGCGAACGAGCTGCCGGGCACCGGACTCGACGACACGGTCGGCGGAACCTCGGCGCTCCGGCGGCGCGGACGCTTTGAGGAAGCGATCGCCGTCGCTGAACGCCGGCGGGATCGCGACCCGTTATCGGTGGGGGCGCAGATTGTCGTCGGAACCTCGTACCGCGCCGCGGGGCAGCACGATCGTGCGCTCGAGGAGTTGCGCAAGGCCCTCGACATGAGTCCCGGCAACACCCGCGCGCATCACCTGCGCGGCATCACGTTCCTGGCGATGCGCCGGTGGGACGATGCGATCCGCGAACTCGAAATCTCCGCACGCCCGGCAACCGGGCACAGTTCGCGGATGGAGGCGCACCTGGGCTATGCCTACGCCGCCGCGGGGCGCGCCGGCGACGCGCGGGCGGTGCTGAAGGAACTCGACGAACACCGCGCTGAGGGGTACGTCTCCTGGTTCGGCACCGCGCTCGTGCACGACGCGCTCGGCGAAAGGAGCCGGCGCTTGCGGCGCTGCGACGCGCGTACGAGGATCACGCGGTTGAATTCGCGCTGATGGATCTCTATCCGCCGTTCAAGGCCATCGCGGCGGAGCCCGCGTTCCTCGCCGTCATGCGGCAGGTTGGTCTGCCACGGTAGCGTCACCACTCGTCCTCTGCGCGGTTCTGCTGACGGCCGACCCGGCCGCGGCGCAGCAGGACCAGGGCACGATCGTCGGGCGCGTGACGGACACGGGCGGCGGCGTCCTCCCCGGCGCGCTCGTCCTCGCGACCTCCGCGAACGGCGCCGAGACTCACACCCGTGTTCGGCCGTGGCGCCGGTGCCGTCATGAACGTGACGATCAAGTCCGGGACCAACCAGGTGCGGGGCACTGCGCATGACTTCCTCCGCAACGACAGATTCGATGCGCGGGACGCGTTCGATTACTACGATCGTTCCGGCGACGGAAAGGCGGACCCCGACGCCCTCCGGCAGCATCAGTTCGGACAGACCCGGGAGGAATGGCCCAGACTGAATCCGGACGGCCGGTACATGGCCTACGTCTCGTACGAGGGCGGCCGCCCCGACGTGTACGTACGCGCGTTTCCGTCAGCCGCCGAGCCGCATCGATTGTCCTCCGATGGCGGGTCGATGCCCGAGTGGTCGCGGGATGGACGGGAGATCGTGTACCGAAGCGGCGACCGCCTGATGTCGGTCGCCGTGACGGCGGGAACCGCGGGACTCACCTTCAGCGCGCCGCGGCCCGTCGCCACAGTGCCTCGCCAGGAGGGCTTTTCCGCGGCCTTCGAGATCGCGCCTGACGGGCGCTTCCTCATGAGTCGAACGGCCGGTCACGACTACATCGCGCTCATCCTCAACTGGCCTGAAGAGTTACGGCGGCTCGAAGCTTCCGGCGTCGGCCGATAGACCTCGCCCATTCCGCCCGCGGGATCACCGTACTTCTCCATCCACAGGAAGTCGTCCCTCGCTTGCCTCTATGCTTAGCGCCAAGCATAATGGAGCCATGAACCCAAGGGAGGCGGCGCGGGCGCTGGGACGACGAGGCGGCGAGGCGCGGGCGGCGCGATTGTCCGCCGGTGAAAAAAAGAGAATCGCCTCCCTTGGAGGCAGAGCGCGAAGCCTGTCGTTCCATGCCGAACACCGGATCCGCCAGAATTTTCGCTACCTGGCCGCAGTCGATGCCCTGCGACCCGGGCCTGGCAAGGTGACGCGGATGCATACGTTCGCCGGGTCCTTGCCGGGCCCGCAGCCTGTGGCGCAGCAGCATGCCGGATCCCGCCGCCCACCTCGACACGATCGGTGAACTCGCCGCCGCGCTGCGAGAGCTCGGGCTGCAGCCGGTCCTCGTCGGGGGGATGGCGCTCGTGGTCTTCGGCTCGCGGCGCGTGACCCGCGACTTCGATTTCGTCATCACGCGCCCAGGCGATCGACTGACGGAAGTGATCAGCGCGCTGTACGCCCTGCGGCTGGAGTTGGTCTCACGCCTGAACCCCGATGGAGACGTCGCGGCCACCATTGCGAGTCGCCGCGTGGCCGCGGCACGTCTGCGGATCGATCGGTCGGAGACGGCCTACTTCTACAACTCCCGCACCGGGCTGCGAGTCGATCTGCTCTTCGACTTCCCCATTGCCGCCGCGACGCTTGCTGAACGCGCCTCGCGGGTGCGGATCGGCAAGTACCAGCTGCACGTCGCCGGCGAGCGTGATCTGCTCGAACTGAAGAAGATCGCCGCAGCCAGGCGGCAGGCGCCAGGCGACGCCGAGGACATTGCGTTCCTCGAGCGGCGACTCAGAGGATGAGTGAGCGTTCAACGCATGCCGGCGACGTGACGATCACTTGCCCGATCACGGCGCCCCGACCTAGCGCGCCCTGGCTTGGAGCTTGAAGTTCGCGTCGACAATCACGCCCGCAGGCGCGGGGACGAACACGCCATTGACCATTCGCCCGCTCGCCTGCGCGCGGCGAAACGGATTCGTCGGAAATCCTGTGACGTAAAGATCCCCGCTCGGATAGATGTCGGTGTCGAAACTGCCCGCGAACGAGCCCTGCGCGTCCGTGTAGACCCAGTACTTCGTTCCGCCGGTGATTGTCGCCCCGGCCCCGAACACGTAGACGCCGTTTTCGATCCGCTCCGATCGCGCCACGAATCCAGTCGTCGTCGAACCGAGATTGCCCGGCACGCCGAGATACTCCTGCCTGAGCAGATACAGGGATCCGAACGCGACTGGCGCACGCTGGAAGCTGTACCAGTGGAAGCGCAGGTCGCCGAACGCCCCGCTGTCCTGCACGACGAACGACTGACCCGCCCAGTTGAAGGTGCCGGTGCCGCCGGACGTGACGTCGAGGCCCGTCTGGTTGTCGACGAGCGTGCGCAGTGTGCCAGCGCCGGCAGCCGGGGCGGTGAGGCGCTCGCCCTCCTTCGTGTTCGCACACCCGGCAACCAGCGTCGTGGCAACGATCGACAGCACGAACACAGCTATGCAGCGCATCCCGTTCCTCCTGGCTGGATTATAGACCCGCCAGTCCGCAGCGCTGACCCTGTCCGATTCTCTGTCCGATTCCCTGGGCGGCGGCGTTTAGGGGATCAGCCATGCCCATCAAACGAACGAGTCGAACACGCCTCCTGGGGGTTCTAGTCGCGGCCAGTGCGCTGCTGTTCGCAGCGTGCGACAGGAAATCTCCCACCGGTCCTCCGCCTGCTCAACAGCCGGGCTCGCAAGGATCCGGTTCCATCGTCCGAATCGAGATCATCGCTCCGCTGGAGATCGAGCCGGGAGCATCCGTTCAGTTGACGGCGAATGCGATCCACTCAGACGGCTCACGTGAGAACGTGAGCAGCAAAGCTCAGTGGGCGTCTGGAGACGCGCGGGTGCTTCAGATTTCATCCACGGGGCTTGCCACGGGCCTGGCCCGCGGTGAGTCGCTTCTGTCCGCCCGCTTCGCCGGACTCAGCGCCGGCGGACGAATGTTCGTACTGCCCAAAGGTACGTTTCGGATCACCGGCACGACCAGGGAGAACGGTTTAGCACTGGCGAATGTCGCGGTGACCGCGACCTCCGGCTCCGGAGAGGTACTGACCACGCTCTCGGGGACCAACGGAAACTTCGCACTGTACGGCGTAGCCGGATCCGTAGTCCTTCGCACGACAAAGGAAGGTTATGCTGACGGCACAAATCAGATCGACGTGGCGGCCCACACCACGGTGAATCTGAGCCTGGTCCCGGCGAAGCCGAGAACGGACTACCGGGGGACCTACACGCTCTCGGTGACCGCCGCCGGCCCGTGCCCTACCCTTTTTCCCGAGGGTGCCCTTCGGCGCGTCTACACCGCGAACGTCGCGCAGGACGGCGGCTTCCTGACGATTACGCTGTCAGACGCCGACTTCATCGTGACCAATGGCTACGGCAATCGTTTCTTCGGTTTTGTCGACGTCACGGAGACGATGACCTTCCAGGTCGGTAATGCGGACCTCTACTACGGAACCTACTATGGGCATTTCGACATCGTCGAGCGGTTCGGCGACGGGGCGCTCATCGTTGCTGGATTGCTGAAAGCTTCAGGCACTTCTCAACGGATTTCGGGGACGCTTCGAGGATCCATCCTGATCTCTTCCCGCACCACACCCCCGTTCCTTCCGGGAAGCGCCGATTGTTCCAACGGTCAGGCCGTCATTGAAATGGTGCGCCGCTAAGTCTGGAGGCTCGTATTAGACATGGCTGTCACATTTCATCGTCATTCGTCCGCAGTTCTTCGAGTTCTGGCACTCGGGCTCGTGTTCGTGTCCTGCGACCAGAAGAGGCTTCCTCCTACGACTCCTCCGGGTCCGTCGGCGCAGGCCACGCTCGTTCGCCTCGAGCTCATCATTCCGGGAGGCCAGTTCCAGATCGCCCCCGGGGCATCCGTTCAACTGAGGGCGGATGCGTTCAGGTCGGATGGGTCCGTCGAGAACGTCACCAACAAGGCCCAATGGTCGACGTGGGATTCTCAGGTGCTGGCCGTGGGCCCTACCGGGCTTGCCACGGGCCGCGACCGGGGAAACGCGGTTGCGCAAGTGGCCTTCGAAGGACGAGAGGCCAGGAGAGCCATTTCTGTAATGCCCCAGGGAACGTTCCGCCTCTTCGGAACGATCAGGGAAAGCGGCAGCCCGGTCCCGAATGTCTCGGTGACCGTTCTGTCCGGCGTCGGTCTTCCAGAGGGGTTCACCACGCTATCTGATGGCAACGGAGACTATTCCCTCTACGGCGTCAGCGGCCCGGTGCAGTTCACGCTGAGGAAAGAAGGGTATCTCACCGCTACTCACAAGGTGGACGTAGCGGCGAACCTGAGGTCCGATGTCAACGTAGTCGCCGAACGCCCACGGAAGGACTACACCGGAGCCTACACCCTCACGATATCCGCGGCGCCGTGCGCCGCGTCACTCACATTGCCAGACGACGCAAAGCGCCGCGTCTACACGGCGAATGTGGCCCAGGACGCCGGTCTTCTTGCGGTGACGCTCACCGGCGCGGACTTCATCGTGAGCAACGGCAGCGGGAACCGGTTCTCCGGCTTTGTCGATCTGAGCGACGGGCTGACGTTCTCGATCGGTGAGGACTTCGACTTCTCGAGCCGCTACGACATCGTCGAGCGCTTCCGCGACACCACGCTGATCGTCCATGGAATCGTGACCGCCAGAGGCACGCCGCAAGCCATTTCAGGGACGCTTAAAGGATCGATCAGTGTCTCGACCCCCGCGATTCATTGTTACTCGCCCACCCACGCGTTTGAAATGGCGCGACGGTAGCACTGTGCTGTCCTGGTCGCTGGCGTGGGGTGGGCACCCGGGCATCGCTGCCGCGCCACGTGCCGCCGGGTCGGGTAGAATCCGGGATACCTCGGTGGCCCGTGCACCAGAACGTATGCCCAACGATCCGGATCACGGCGACCGGCAACCCGGCGAGCCGAACGCTCTCGAGTCGACAGTCGCGCTGATCGAGCAGGCGCGCGACGGTGACCGCGAGGCACTGGAGCGCCTCGTGGCGCGTCACGTCGCGCCGCTGCGTCGCTTTGTCAGCGGCCGCCTTCCGCACTGGGCGCGGGATCTCGCCGATACCGACGATCTCGTGCAGGACACCCTGCTTCGAACGTTCAAGAACATCGACGGGTTCGAACCGCGTGGCGCCGGTGCGCTGCAGGCCTACTTGCGCGAGGCGGTGCTGAACCGGGTGCGGGACGAACTGCGACGGAAGGGACGCACGCCGTTCATGCTCGACCTGGACGCGCAGGACCTCCCGGCCGCCGGCTCGCCGCTCGAAGAGGCGATTGGACGCGAGGCCGTCGAGCGATATCACGCGGCACTGGCACGGCTCAAACCGGAGGAACGGGAAGCGATCATCGGGCGAGTCGAAATGGACTACAGCTACGAAGAGCTCGCTGAGACACTCGGCAAACCCACGGCGGATGCGGCGCGAAAAACCGCGCAGAGAGCGCTGCTGCGCCTGGCAGAGGAGATGAAACCGTGAGCGCCCCTGACCCGCTTCTCGACAGCCTGGCCAGAGCGATCCTCGATGACACACCTGTCGACTGGGCCGACGTCGAGGCGCGGTCCGAGCAGGCGGATCGCCCATTGCTCGCGCAGCTCAGGCTGCTCGCGACCCTGCGGAACGTCGGCCGG
>DATLXE010000323.1:0-4361 GCA_035575795.1 Gemmatimonadaceae bacterium | reverse complement strand
TTCGCGCGCGGACTGGAGGTACAGGCGGACGCCTTTGCCAACTCCGTGATCGACGGCGGAGAGCTGGCGCGCGAGCTCGAGGTGATCATCGAGGAGGCGAAGCGGAAATCGGACAACGCTTCCGCCGTTGCGACGGAGAGTTTTTATGAGCTGATTCACGACGCGCACCGCATCAGGCGGTGGCGCATCGGGCACGAAGCCGGACTGCGCCAGTTCACCAGGCAGACGATGCTGGATTTTTACAGGAACTTCTATCGCCCGAATAACACCATCCTTTGCATCTCGGGGGATGTCGACGGCGGCGACGTCCTGACGAAGGTCGAATCACTATACGGATCGCTGGAGCGCGCGGAAATTGCGCGGTCGCCCGGACCCGGCGAGACCGGTGCGCGCGGATTCAGGTACCGAGAGCTGTCGGGAGATGTCGGGCAGAGCCAGCTGCTCATCGGCTGGAACACGCCGCCAACGGCGCATCGGGCTACGCCTGCACTCGACGTCGCGGCGTCGATACTGGGTGTCGGACGGGCATCGAGACTTTATCGCGCGGTGCGCGAGCGGAAGCTGGGCTCGTCGGTCAGCGCCTACAACTACACGCCGACGCAGCTCGGCGTGTTCGTGCTGCACGCGGAGTGCGAGCCCGAGAACACAGCCGCCGCCGCGCGAGCGATGTGGGATCAGGCCCGCTCACTCCGCGACCATCCCGTCGACGAGAGTGAGCTCACGCGCGTCCGCAGCAGCTTCGAGGCCCGCTGGGTGCGCAGGCTCGAAACGGCGGAGGGGCGTGCCAACCACCTCGCCGAATGGGAAGCCCTGGGTGGGTGGGAGCTGGCAGAGGGTTACTTCGATCGCTTCCTCTCGGTCAGCGCGGAAGAGGTCCGGGAAGCGGCGAACCGCTACCTGCCCGCCGAAAGTGCTGGCGCGCTCGTGTATCGCCCGCGTGAGTCGGCGCCAATTGCTGAAGGGGCCGGCGACATGCTTCGCGTCCTCGAGGGCGTGCGACCGCCGCAGCTGTCACCAGTCGCGACGCGCGCGGCAATTCTTCATCGCTCCCCCAATCCGGTACTGGAAGAAAGGGTGAACGGAGTGTCGGTCTACCGCACGGCTGGTGGGGTGCCGGTGCTCGTTCGCCGGAAAGCCGGGCCAATGGCGCACGTCGCCGTGCACGTCGCCGGCGGCGCCGTCGAGGAGCGCGCGGCGCGTGCGGGCCTGACAATGCTCACCGCGCGTGCGATGACGAAGGGAACGACAACGCGGTCAGCGGCGCAAATAGCAGAGGATGGCGAGCTGCTCGGCGGCGGAATCTCGGCGTCGGCAGGGGGCGACAGCTTCGGATGGTCGCTTTCGGTCCCGGGCTCGCGGCTCGCGCAGGCGTTAGAGCTCCTCGGCGATGTGGTGCAGCAGGCGACGATTCCCGTCGACGCCTTCGAAACCGAGCGCGCGGTTGCCCTCTCCGGGCTGGCGATGATGCGTGACGACATGTTCCGCTATCCGATGCGACTCGCCAACTCGCTTGCGTTCGAGGGACATCCGTACGGCGTTCCCGTCAGCGGGACCGAGGAAACGCTGCGCGCACTTTCCGCCGAACACGCGCGCGAGTGGCACCGCGACCGCGTGCTGCGGTCGGCGGCCGTGATCGGCGTCGTTGCCGACCTTCCGGAGGATGAAGTGGCACATGCCGTTTGCTCCGAGCTCGCTGCGATTGAGCTCGCGGAGATCCCCCTCGTCGAGCCCCCGCGCTGGGGCACACGGGTCGCGACCGCGAGTGAAGATCGGGACAAGGCGCAAACCGCGCTGGTCATGGCTTTCCCGGCGCCGGCACGCACCGACGGTGACCGCTTCGCGGCGACGATGCTGGCGACGATCGCCAGCGGGCTGGGCGGCCGTTTCTTCGACGAGCTGCGCGACAGACAATCTCTTGCGTACACCGTTCATGCCGGAGTCAGCGAGAAGCGGCTCGCCGGCGTCTTCGTCACCTACATCGCCACTTCCCCGGAAAAAGAGGAGGTTGCGCGGGCCGGGCTGCTCGCCGAGATCGAGAAGTTCCGCATGGAACCGGTGACGGACGGTGAGCTCCGGCAGGCTACGGAATACCTGGTGGGCACCCACGCCATCAGCCGGGAAAGTGGCGCATCGGTGCTCGGCGAGATTCTCGATGCGTGGATCTTTGGCGGCGGACTGTCCGAGCTCGAGGACTACGAGTCACGCGTGCGCTCGGTGACCGCGCGGGACGTCCAGGAAGTCGCGAGACGATATCTCGATCCGGATATCCGCGTCGAGGGAATCGTTCGCGGCGGGGGACGAACCGTCTAGCGGGTGGTGGAGAGCGCCTTCATCGCGGTCTGGAGCTCGGGCGTGGCGGACCGCAGCCGTCCGCCCGGCGCACGCAGCCCGCGGATGGTGTTGTAGTCTCCGGCTTCATAAATGACGAGTCCCTTGATCGGCGCCTGGGCAGTGGCCCAGGCTAGAACACCCCGTATCGAATTCTTCTGATTTTCCTCGCCGTGGACGAGCGGGTATCCGCCGGCGGCGAATACCCAGTGGTCTTTCGGCTTCTCGGGAAATTGTCTCATCCATCGCTGCGCGACACGCAGGTACGTGTCGAGCGAGCGCGCGCCATCGAAGCCGGGGAGGAGCGAGAAGCCGACGACATCGATTGGCGATCCCGGCGCGGCCGCCCAGGCGTAAAGCACGCTGTCGCGCGGTCCGTAGGTGCTCATCGATACGGCGACCTTTATCCGCCGGTTTACGCCGTGCGAGATACGTGCTGCGCGCGTGAAGTAATCCACCCAGTACGCGTGCGTCTGGGTGCCGAGGATGCGCGCGCCTTCATCGTTCGGGTCGAGAGCGGGGAGGAGGTAGTCGGGGCGGAGGCGGCGCGCGAGGCGGTCGACGTCCTTCACCCGCTCGAGAGTGTAGGCCGCCGGCGACTCCGCCATCTTCGCGCGGGCGTTCTTGGGATAACCAAGGGTGATGATGAGCAAGGTACTGTCGGTCCGCGTCCGCTCGATGGAGCGGGCCAGCGAATCGAGCGGCATCCCCCGCGCGGCTTCGGGGTTGACGACGATGCTGATTGCGTCGAAGTCGAGTGTGTCCACCAGTGAGAGATCGTTGGCGAGCGCGAGCGGTGGCGGCGCGCCGCGCAGATCGGGGAAGATCTTCAAGCCGACCTTGAAGTCACCCTCCGGGTGTTCCTGAAGCTGGTCGTTCTTGTGCGAGGCATAGCTCCTGATGCCCGCGAACGCACCCGGCAGCTCGACGAGGACAAGGGCAGTCATTGCGATGGCGACGCCCGCCAATGCCACACGCGCAAAGCGCGTGAAACGCCACCGCGCGGGAAGCGAAGGGGCGAATAGCGGGATCTGCAGGAAGATGGGATTCCAGAGCGCGGCGCTCCCGAAAAATGTGCCCAGCATGCTTGCCTGAGCCGCGTTGAGCGCGAGCGCGAACTCCGGCGGAGAACCGCCGCCGGCGATTGAAAACTTCGCGACGGCGATGGTCGCAATGATCGTATTATAGGCGAGGAGCGGAAAACCGAGCAGTGGCGTGACCAGACGCCTGCTCAGCGCATAGAGCGTTTGCAGCGCGAACAGGATGGCAGTGAAGGGCCACAGCCACGCGACCAGATAGACCGCCCGGCCGTACAAAATCGACGAGGCCGAAAAAGCGACGAGCAGCGCCGGAACGAGCAGGAGGCCGGCGAGACCGGTGATGGCCTGGAATCCGCGCGGCGTCTTTCTGAGCTGCGCAATCCGCCCCGCCAGCAGGATATCCCACATAATCATCGCGAGGCAGAGCGCGAGGTAAAAGGAGCCGAACGCTCTCAGCGAGGTCATCGAGCGAAGCTAGAGCAGCGCGTCCATGCTGGCAAGCACTGGCGCGCGCCCGTAGTTTTCGCTCGCATGAAACGCGGCGCACTCTTCACGCTTCCCAATACGATATCGCTGTCGCGACTCGTGCTCGCACTGGCGTTCGTGCTTATCCCCGGGCGGTGGGAGCGCGTGGCGATCATCCTTCTCGCCGGCGCGACCGACTTCTTCGATGGCTGGATCGCGCGACACGAGAAGGAAGAAACGACCACTGGCGCGCTCATCGACCCGCTCGCCGACCGAATATTCGTCTTCGTCGCGATTTCGACCTACCTCGTTCAGGGAATTCTGACCACCGGGGAGTACTTCATCTTTCTCGCGCGTGACATCGCGACGGCAGTCGGGTTCGTGGTCGCGAAGATCGTTCCCGGGCTCCGGCCGGCGGTGTTCCGCGCCCGCATGCTTGGCAAGATCGTCACCGTGATGCAGCTGATCACGCTCGTGGCGGTCCTTGTCTATCCGCAGTACACGCTCGTGCTCGTGCTCGCCGTCGGC
>DATLXE010000322.1:0-2314 GCA_035575795.1 Gemmatimonadaceae bacterium | reverse complement strand
CGTGGTGCTGCAGTCGGGGTGGTATCGCGATCGGTGGGGTGATCGATTTCGCCTGACCTCCGATCAAAACGAAAAGAGTGAGTACCGGAACGACCAGCGCGGCGCCATGACGGCCACGTCCGTCGGCGGCTCCGCGACCGGCAAGGGGGGGAACCGGATCGTCGTCGATGATCCGCACAATCCGACCCAGGCCGAGAGCGACCGTCAGCGGCAGCAGGCGATCGATTTCTTCCTGACCACCCTGTCGACGAGGCTCGACGATAAGAAGCGCGGGGCCATCGTGGTCATCATGCAGCGGCTGCACACGCGCGACTTGACCGCTGTCTGTCGCGACCACGGGTATACCCACCTGGCGGTGCCGGCTGAAGCCGAAACCTCGACCTCATTCGCGTTTCCACGATCTGGTCGCACGATAACGCGGGACGTGGGGGATCTCCTGTGGCCGGCGCGCGAGGGGCCGGAGGAACTCGCCCGACAAAAGCTTGCGATGGGTTCATACGCGTACGCCGGCCAATATCAGCAGCGGCCCAGCCCTCGAGGCGGTGGACTGTTCAGGCGCGACTGGTGGCAGTTGTATGACGAGCTGCCTGCCAACTGCCAGGAATATGCGCAGTCCTGGGATCTGGCGTTCAAGAGCGGCGGTGAACACGACTATGTCGTCGGGCTGGTTGCCGCGCGCCGGGGCGCCGACATCTTTCTTATCAACCGCTTCAAGAGACATGCGTCGTTTCAGGAAACTCTGGCGGCGATCCGACAGATGAGGGATCGCTACCCCGCCGCGACGAGGATCCTGGTGGAGGACAAGGCGAACGGCGCGGCGGTCATCGACACCCTGAAACACGAGATCGGCGGCATTATTGGCGTGACCCCGCAAGGCGGCAAGTACGCGCGCGCATCCGCCTGCGAGCCGAAGGTGGAATCGGGCAACGTCTACTTGCCCAACCCGGTCGGCCCGGATGGCCGCGCCATTCCCGAACGGGCATGGGTGAACGACTTCGTCGAGCAGATGGCGGTATTTCCTAACGGGGAGCACGACGACGATGTGGACGCCTTT
This sequence comes from Gemmatimonadaceae bacterium, assembly GCA_035575795.1. Classification (GTDB taxonomy): domain Bacteria; phylum Gemmatimonadota; class Gemmatimonadetes; order Gemmatimonadales; family Gemmatimonadaceae; genus UBA4720. Next base: position 1,260 of record DATLXE010000322.1, on the reverse strand, counting down.
ACGCAGCTGTTGGTGTACTGGAAGCATCCGCGTATGTCGTCTGAAATGATGCGCCGGCTCCTCCGCAGGGGGGGTCGCGACGACATGCCGCCACCACAGATCTTTTGAGAAGGCGCTCGTTGCGGACGGTTCGTCAATATGATCCCGCCGTATGTGCGTCAGCCGAGAAACGCTCTACGACGAAGTGTGGACTGAACCCATGACGACGGTGGCGGCCCGATACGCCGTCTCCTCGAGCTTCCTGGCGCGCGTCTGCCAACGGCTCGGCTTGCCGCGGCCGCCTCGGGGGTATTGGGCGCAGATGAGGGTCGGCATGAAGTTGCCGCGCCCTCCCCTCTCAGCTCCTCAGTCTGGAGATGAGTTGGAGTGGTCCAAGGATGGGGTCCCGTGCCGACGTGTCCAGATCCTTCCGCAGGCGACTTCCTCGCCCCCGAGATCCCGCCGGCGGTTCGGGCCGCGTCCGGAGCGACACCCATTGGTGAGTGGTGTCAGGGAACTCTTCGAACACACGTGGCCGGTGGGCAACAGCGGCTATTTAAGACCGCGAAAGAAACTCCTGCCGGATGTCTTCTGCTCGACCGCTACCCTCCCACGCGCGCTGGATGTCGCGAATGAGCTCTATCTCGCGCTGGAGGATCGGGGACATCGCGTCCTCTTGGCGCCCGCGGGCCAATACTCTCACCGGCCAGACGTCGACCACCGGGCACATCCGCCGAACCAGATGGACTACTACTCGCGCGACCGATGGAGCCCGGCGCGCCCCACCGTCGTCTTCATCGGCACCGTGGCGATCGGCCTGACGCTGTATGAGCTGAGCCGACGGACCGAGGTGCGCTATGTCAACCGCAAGTACGTCCCGCTCACTGCTCCGCCTGCACCAAGCGGACGCCGGAGCCAGGACTGGTCCAGTTGGACCACGCACCACGACTTGCCGACCGGGCGCCTCGTCCTGCGCGCGTTCTCGCCGTACGGCACGGCGACTTGGTCGCAACAGTGGGTAGAGCTAAAAGCCGGCGACCTCTGCAGTCGAAGTAAGCGCATCGCCAAGGAGCTTGAGGCGGCGGCACCGGTGATCAGCGCGCTCGTCGAAGAGGGTCAGCGGCAGGCGGAGATCGAACGGGAGCGGTGGGCACTCCAACGTCGTGAGCACGCACGCCAAGAGGCCGAACGGCGTCGCGTCGAAGCGCTGAAGGATAGCCGTGAGCAACTACTGGCGATCGTCGACAAGTGGGCCTTGGCTCGTCAGATCGAGACATTCTT
>DATLXE010000321.1:0-26121 GCA_035575795.1 Gemmatimonadaceae bacterium | reverse complement strand
CTCCCGCGCCCAGTAGAGGAGCGCAGCGCCGGCAGTCGCGATGCTCGCGCCGAGCCACGCGACGCGTGTCCACGTCGCATCGGCAGCCGAGCCCATCATCCACCAGAGTGCGCCCCGCACGGTATTGGGCTCCGCGCTGGCAAGCGCGACCATGATTGCGGCATTGGCAAACGCGCCAACGATCACGCCGGCAATGAGGAGCGTGCGCAGGTCGGCTCGCACGCTCCTGCCGCCCGCACGGGCAACCCCGAGCGCAACAAACACGGCACCGATGCCGCCAGCGAATGCGGCAAGCGTGATGACGGCATCGCTGCCCGCGCCGAGAGAAAACGCGAGCACCGCACCGACGGCGGCACCGCCGGAAACCCCGAGCAGGTACGGTTCAGCGAGTGGATTGCGGAGCGAACCCTGGAGCGCCGCACCGCTCGCACCGAGGCCGGCTCCGACGAGCGCACCCAACAACACGCGTGGCAGCCGCAGATCACGTACGATCGCAATCGCTGTCATGTCGCCCACTCCGCGCAACGCATCGAACGCGCCGCCGAGGGAAATCGGAACGGCACCGCGTGCGATCGCGACCAGCGAGACAATCGCCAGCGACGCGACGAGCAGCAGCCAGGTTGCGGGGCGAACGCGCTTCAACGAATTACTCCGGGGTGGAGCAGGTTCGCGAGCGAGAGCGCGGCCTCGCCGAGACGGACGGAGGGCCGCGCCACGAGGAGCGTGTCAACGGTGAGCACGCGCCCGGCGCGCGAGGCGGCAACGATGCGCCAGCGCGGGTCGGCGGCAAGTTGTGCGGCGCCAATCGGTCCGGCGAGAATGAAGTCGGGGTTCCGCTTCGATACATCCTCGAGCGAGACGGTGGGCGATGGAGCGGGAAGATCGGCGTAGACATTTCTTCCACCGGCGATTTCCACGAGCTCGTTCATGAAGCTGCCGGCCCCGATGGTGATGAGCGGGGCATCCCACACGTGCCAGAAGACCGTTGGCTTGCTCAGGCCCGCCGTCGCCGCACGCACACGCGCCAGCGTTCGATCAACCGAGTCGACGACGCTGCGCGCGCGCCCCTGGTCGCCGAGTACCGCGCCGAGCATGTGCACCCCGCGCCTGAACTCGGCGATGCTGTCGATCTTTATCGACAAGGTGCTCACTCCGGCGGCGCGCAACCGGCCTGCCGCCCCGCGATTGTCCTCACTCGCGTAAAGCACCACCAGATCCGGCCTCGTGCCCAGCACTGCTTCGACGTTGGGCCGGAGGCCGTCGCCAAGCGCGGGGATGAGACGGGCGGAGTCTGGCCACAGGTCGTACTTCGTACGGCCAATGAGCCGGTTGCCGGCGCCGAGCGCGAAAAGAATTTCCGTCGTCGCGGGGTTCAGAGATACGATGCGGGCAGGCCTGAGGCCGGTCCTGAGCGAATCGCCAAAATCGTCCGTAGCAGGCACGAAAGGTTTTTCAGCAGTGGGCGCCTTTCGCTCGACGCCATTGCTGTCGCCATCCTCGCTGCCCGCCGTGCATGCGGCGCCCAGGATGAGAATGGAGACGACTAACCTCAGAGTGCGTGAACGCAAAACGGACATCCTCCAATGGAGAATGCCCGCAACGACCAGGCGCGTGACCAGACGCCCGCTCGCCACCAGCACCTCCCCCGAGGTTCTGCTACGTGGCGCGGACGAAAGTCGTCTCCTGGCTTCGGGCCGCATCACTCACCTTCCCGGCCTTAGCCAGTGGTATCCGAGTGCGCGTCAGTGCCCTTTACAGTGGCGGGGCCGCACCGGCTTCACACCGGTTTCCGTGGCTCCCGTCCGCGAATCAGTTATCCGGCGAAGCTATCTGCGCTTGAGCGCGCGCGCAAGCGCGAAGATCATCGCGCCCCCCAGCACGAGCGTGAGTCCTACGAGGTAGCCTGGGTGCACTGCCCGCTTGGGAGCAGGGAGACTGATTACCGCGACCGAGTTGCGCGGTACGTCGCTACCGAGAAAGCGCCGGAAGCTGCGCTGGTCGACGGTAACTGCCTCGACCTCTTTAACCTGCGGGGCCGATACTCCACCCGTCTTTTCCTCGATCAGCACCTCGTAAATCCCTGTCAGTTCCGTGATGGGAAGGCTGATCGGGAATGCGCTCGCGGGGATCTTGTATGTATACGAAACCTGCTTGATGCCGGGCGCGATTGGAGCCAGCAGCGCTACCTTGCCGTCTCCGAACTTTACCGCGGCCGACGGAAAATCTCCTTCGCTGACGGTGAAATCCCTGCCCCCCGCCGTCATGGGGGTGACCCACGTCGCGCCGGCAGCGTTCTCGCTCGCCGCTACTCTCGTCACGGAGCTGTCGTTCGACAGCTCGAATACTTCGGTAACGAGCCGCTCGGCTTTGCCGTCCACAGCCGAGACGACGACATGGTGCCCACGCACGGTGATGGGCACGCGCTTCGAAGTGGTGTCGAACACCGTGATCTCGGCCTCGTCGCCCTTTACTTCATGCTCGTGGAGCGGCGGGGTGAAGTAGGCGATTCCATGGTACGAAGCGGACACGAAATAAACGGCTTCGTCGCTGCCGGTCCGGGCGTACGTGAATGCGTAGCGTCCGGCGGCATCGGACTGGAGGGAGTCGAGCGGCGCGGCGCGGTCGGGCCCGACGCGATGAAGTACGACCCACACACGCGGAACGGGATCCATCTTTCGCAATCCGGGCCGGAGAATCTGTCCGGAAACTTTCTGCGGCTCGCTCGCGCCGTCCTGAAGCGCGAGGAGCAGCAGCAAATTACATATGAAACTTGCCAAAATCTTCCGGGCGCATGTTCTCCAGATACTCCTTCAGCTGCTCGGGGGACATTTCGTCCGACGGCTCAGCGACGGTTTCCGCCGCCTGCTGTCCCTCCTCGAGGAGCAGCGCGGTCAGCAGCGCTTCCTGGGCGAAAATCGGCGCCTCGAACCTCAGCGCGATCGCGATGCTGTCCGACGGCCGCGCGTCGATGTGAACGGGACCGGCCGTGCGCGCGATGTGGAGCTCCGCAAAGAAGGTGCGGTTCTCGACCTTGGTGATGTGTACGCGCCGCAGCGTACCGCCCATGCCGAGAATGAGATTCTTGCACAGGTCGTGCGTGAGCGGCCGCTCGCGCTTGAGCTTGTTCATCTCGATGACGATGGACTCCGCTTCCGGCTGTCCGATCCAGATCGGCAGCAGGCGCGATCCGCCCTTCTCCTGCAGAATCACCACGTAGGAGTTGGTGGATCGGTCCAGGCCGAGGCGCATCACTTCGACTTCGACGAGCTGCATTCAGTCAAGCTAATGCGCGGGCCGCGGGTTCGGGAACTGGGCAGAAGCAACTACAAACTGAGAAATACACAGATCCCCGCTTTCCAGAAGCATAGAAGCTGAGTTTCTAGGGAAGACACATCTGGCCCTCTCGCCCAGAACACGGCGAGAGGGCCAGAAGAGATTTGTCTAGCAACTATGCTTCTATGTTTCTCGCAGCATGCAACTGCGTATTTCTCAGTTGCTCTTGCCCGCCGCTTTCTTGAGCTCCGCCACGCGGTCCAACCTCTCCCACGTGAACAGCGTTCCCTTCCCGCTCGGATTCTTCCGCGACTCCCGCCCGAAGTGCCCGTATGACGATGTCGCGCTGTAAATCGGCTTGCGGAGGTCGAGCGCCTCGATGATACCCTTGGGCGTGAGGTCGAAGACTTTCTCAACGGCCTTCATGATTGCCGTCTCGGGCACTGAGTTGGTGCCGAAAGTATCGACGTTCACCGAAACCGGCTTCGCGACGCCGATTGCGTACGCCACCTGAACCTCACAGCGGCGTGCGAGCTTCGCGGCAACGATGTTCTTCGCGACCCAGCGCGCGGCGTAGCAGGCCGAGCGGTCGACCTTCGAGGGATCCTTGCCGCTGAATGCGCCACCGCCGTGGCGGCCCATTCCGCCGTAGGTGTCGACGATGATCTTGCGGCCCGTCAGTCCGGCATCTCCCTGGGGTCCGCCGATGACGAAGCGGCCCGTGGGATTGATGTGGAACTTGATCCCCTTCACGCGCAGCTCCTTCGGGATCACTGGCTCGATGACGTCGGAGATGATTGCCTCGCGCAGCTTCTTCGTGGAGATGTCTTCAGAGTGCTGCGTCGAGACGACTACCGTGTCGACGCCGATCGGGAGCGAATCCTCGTACAGCACGGTGACCTGCGCCTTGCCGTCGGGACGCAGCCACTTTCCGTTCTTCGACCGCCGCTGCTCGGCGAGCCGCTCGGTGAGCCGGTGGGCGAGCTGGATCGGCATCGGCATCAGCTCTTCCGTTTCGTCCGTCGCGTACCCGAACATCATTCCCTGGTCGCCGGCGCCGCCGGTGTCGACGCCCTGCGCGATGTCGGCCGACTGCTTGTCGATTGTGCTGATGACGGCGCAGGTCTTGGAGTCGAATCCGTAGCCGGCGTCATGATATCCGATGCGATCAATGGTCCCGCGGACGATCTCGGGAACGTTGACGTAGGTTTTTGTGGTGATCTCGCCGGCGACGAGGGCGAGGCCCGTCGTTACCAGTGTCTCGCACGCGACGCGGGCGGGAGGGTCTTCGGCGAGAATTGCGTCGAGAATGGCGTCCGAGATCGCGTCCGCGACCTTGTCAGGATGACCCTCGGTTACGGATTCGGAGGTGAACAGATGTCGATCGAGCACGAAATTCCTCGTTGTATTATGAGGATGAGCGGTGGCATCGGTCGCACGCCGTACTATTCGTGTGCCGAGGATGACTAGGGTCCACCGGAGCCTTCGAAGATATTTCCATCGACGAATCCGGGCAACCCGTCGCGCAGAAAAGGCGCGTCTCCAAACGCGGCAAACAGGCGGCGCCTCAGCTCCCCCTCGGCCTCGCGCGCCGTCTTCGATGCGAGTGCCGCCATCGCTGCTTCGTGAGCCACCGCCACGCTGACACCACGAATGACGCGCTTCACCAGCGGAACGGCGCGCCCGGCCACGCTCATCGACCTCACGCCCAGTCCGATCAGCGCGAACGCCATCAGGGGCTGGGAGGCCATCTCTCCACAAACTGAGACCTCGAGCTTGTGCGCGCTCCCCACCTCGACGATGCGATGGATGAGCTGCAGTACCGCCGGGTGCAGCGGCGTGAAGCGCGAGGCAAGGTTGGCGCTGCCACGATCGACGGCAAGGGTGTATTGAGTGAGATCGTTGGTGCCGATGCTCAGGAAGCTTACGTCGTCGACCAGCGTGTGGACGCATAACGCCGCGGCCGGCGTTTCCACCATCACGCCCAGCGGCAGGTCGTGCCTGTACTCCACACCACGCGCGTCGAGCTCGGCCGCCGCCTCGCGCAGCAGCTGCTTCGCCGCCAGCACTTCATCAAGCGTGATAACGAGCGGAAACATGATGCGTACGTCCCCGTGCATCGCGGCACGGAGCAGCGCCCTCAGCTGCGTCTTGAACAGCTCGGGCTCATCGAGGCACATCCTGATCGCGCGCCAGCCAAGGAATGGGTTGGCATCGGTCTGGTAACCCCCAACGGGCAGCTTGTCGCCTCCAACATCGAACGTGCGGATCACCACCGGACGACCGCTGAACGCCTCGACGACGTGAGTATACGCGCGATACTGCTCTTCTTCGTCGGGCATTGTCGCCCTGCCGACGACGAGAAACTCGGTGCGCATCAGCCCAACGCCTTCCGCGCCGGAGTGAGCAGCCTGCTCTGCCTCCTCCGGAAGATCGACGTTTGCGCGCAACGTCACCCAGTGACCGTCAAGAGTTACTGATTCCGTCGTCGCGATCTGCAGCAGCTCAACGGCGTCGGCGTCCTCTCTCGCCTTGCGGTCGCGATAGGTCGCGATCTGCGCGGGTGTCGGATCGATGATGAGAATGCCCGACGTACCATCCAGGATCGCGTGCTCGTTTCCCTTGAGGCGGTCGGTCGCGTCACGCAGCCCCACCACGGCGGGGAGACCAAGCGAGCGCGCGAGGATGGCGACGTGCGACGTGCGAGTCCCGGCATCGGTAGCGATGCCGATGATCGCCTCCCGGTCGAGCTGCACGGTCAGGCTTGGCGTGAGGTCGTGCGTGACGAGGATCGCATTGGAGCCCTTCGGAAGGTCGACAGGATCGTGGTCGGGCAGGCCCATCAGCACCGAGAGAACCCGGATCTGGACATCGATGAGGTCTCCCACCCGCTCGCGGAGCATCGACTGCGAATGGCGCGCGAAGTGCTGCCGCCACTCGAACAGGACGAGATCGAACGCTTTCTCGGCGCCGAGGTTCTGGCGGATGAGCTCTTCGACTTCGCCGATGAGTGATGCATCCTCGAGTATTGAAATCTGCACATCGAAGATCGCCGCCTCCTCGGGGCCGGCGTGCTTGTCGGCCCGGGCGCGCACGTGGCGAAGCCGTTCCTTCGCGCGCTCGATGGCATCGTGAAGACGGTCGATCTCGGGCGCGACCTCGTTGTCGGACACGACCCGGTGATCGACGTCCGGCACCTCCCATCGGAGCAGGTGCACTTTTCCTTCGACAATTCCCGGGGATGCCGGCATCCCCGCCATGCCGCCGGGCATCAGCTCTCCCCGAACTTGGCGGCGATCACGGCGGCGATTGCGGCGAGCGCAGCATCGGCGTCCACCCCTTCGGCGCGCAGCGTGATCGTCGCCCCGCATTCGGCCGCGAGCATCATCACACCCATGATGCTCTTTGCGTTCACCTCGAGGTCGTCGCGGACGATCGTGATGTTGCTCTTGAACTTCACTGCGGTCTTGACGATTTCCGCCGCCGGGCGCGCGTGGATGCCGAGCTTGTTCAGGATCGTGACCTGGCGTTCCGGCATCAGCGCACCACCGAGTAGAGTACGAACAAGGACATGACCCCCAGCGCAATGCGCCAGCCTTCCGCCTGCTCGCGCAGGCGTGCGAGCACGAGGATCCCGATCAGCGAGGCAACTATCACTCCGCCCGCCACCGCCCGGCCGGGACCAACGATCCGGCCGAGCGCCATCGGCAGCGCGGCGCCCGCGACGAGGGCGGCAGCACTGCCAATGTACTGCGGACCCTGACGCAGGACCGGGTTACCCAGCCCCGACGAGACCGCGAGACCACGCCGGAATCCAAGCCGCAGCCCCCATGCTCTCAGCAAAAGGTGACCAGCGTTGTACAGCAGGAGAAAGGTACCGACAACCGCAAACGCAGACCCACCCGCGCCGTAGACCCCGAGCGCAATGAGCGAGCAGAACGGAAGCCAGCTGGCCCAGACGAGCCGGTCTCCGACACTCCCGAGCGGACCGGCGAGCGCGGTGCGAAAGCGTTCGATGCGCGCCGGATCCTCCCCGTCGAGCTCGGCTCGCACCAGTGCGCCGACGGCGATGCCGGCGAGGTATGGGTGCGCATTGAAGTAGCGCGACTGGCGCGCAAGAGCGGCGCGATACTGCGCACCACCCCGGCCTCCCGGGAGCAGCCGGAGTGCGGGCTCCATCGTAAAACCGATGCCCGTACCCATCAGCGACTCGTAGTTCCACGATCCCTGAACCGCCAGCAGCCGCAGGTAAAGCGTCACCTTGACGGGCATCGGGACTCTGGGCATTGGCTTGGCCGCTGTCGTCATCCAAGCACCAGAGCGCCCAGAGAAATGACAAGGCCCCCGACAAAAAACCAGAGCACACGCGGGACGGAATGAAAAACCTTCCACAGCGCGCCGCCGGCGACGATCGATGCCGCAACCACGACGACGCTGCGCGAGATGCCTGCATCAGTTCCCCATACGGCGACGATGGCGTGCGCGAGCGGCCCAAGGATGAGCATCGCAGTCAGGGTGACGAGCGCGCCACGCAACAAGTCGAGGCTCATGCCGGTGAGATGCAGCGAGACCAGTGCTCGCCGCGAACCGTCTTCGATATCATCGCGCACGCCGGCGAGCTGCGAACCGATCGCCTTGCGCAGCACCACCATGCTCCAGCCGCTGACACTCGCAGTGAGGAGTGCGGCGAGGAGCGATGTTGGCAGCGCTCCGCTCGTCCCCGGCTCCTGCATCGCATTGAGCGCACCGCCCACCACTGCGGCCGAGCCCCACTCCGGGTATCGCGACGCCCCGAATGGCAGCGTGTCGAGCGCAATGAGCTCGAGCACCGCACCCATCAGCAGGCCCGCACCGGCATTGCCGATGAAAGCACCGGCGAGTGTGGACGCGACGATCGGGCGCGACACCATCGCCTGCGGAAAGCTGACAACGTCCAGCCCGAGCAGTGCTCCGAGCAGTGCCAGCGGAAGTGCGTCGAGAAGGCTTATCACTTTTCCTTGTCCGCCAGCATTTCGGATAGCGGGACGGCGCGCGCTGCCGGAACGTCCTGCGCCGTCACCTCGATTCCGCTCGCTTCAAGGCGGTGGAGAGCCGCTTCCTCGTCAGGGGTGAGATACACGTAGCGGCGATACTGCGAGCGGCCGGCGCGGTGGTGGATGCCGCCGAGGTTCACGCTGCCGATAGCAGTCACGCCGGTAACGAGACGTTGCATGCTGTCGATGTCGCCGGTGAGGAGAATCCCCGGCCTGGGGTCGGCGGCGAACCGGGCGTGCTCGCGGATGGCCGTCGCCACGTCGAAGAAGTGAATCTCCATTTCCGGCGGCACCGCCATTTTGTACAGGTCTTTCTCCCAGTCTGAGGACGCGACAGCATCGTCGACGAGAATCAGGAAGCGGATGTCGAGCGGCTGTCCCCAGCCGACAACAACCTGCCCGTGCACGAGCCTGTCGTCGATGCGATGGAGCTGAATCGGCATCAGGTAGGCTCGACGACGATGAGCGACGCCCTGCCGCGGTCAGCGGCGGCCCTCGCCGCCTCAGTCGGTGTTGGACACGACGTAAAGACGAAGTCGAGCAGAGTCGCGAGATTCACGCCGCTCACGAGCACGACTCCCGGCGCATCGCGCATCACGCGGCGCGCGGCGATCGTCGCGCTTCCGGACGGCAGGTCGGTGAAAATGACTTGCGCGCCGGCGTCCGTGAGATGCGAGCGAATCGCCGACTCGATGTCGGCCGGCGTCATGCCGGTGTTGGAAAGCCCAATCAGCCGGTCGCCCATCCCGCTGATCTGCGCAACCGCGGAGATGAGTCCCTCGGCGAACCCGCCGTGGCCGACGACGATCGCGCGGCCGGCAGCGCCTGCGGGGTCCGCATCACTCATGGTCTTCCTGGAGGTACTGGCGCACGTTCGTTGGGGCCGCGGGCTTCATGCGGGCCATCAGCCTTTCGTTGAACGCCTCGGCGGAGTTCACTCCGGAATAACGCAGCAGGTGATTGAGAGCGATCACCTCGGCGATGACGGTGATGTTCTTTCCGGGGTTCAGGAATACGTTGATCTTGGGGAGCTCGACATCGAGGATCGTCGTTGTCTCGATGTCGAGGCCGGTCCGGTCCACGGCCGCATGCTGGTCCCACTCCTCGAGGTGCACGACAACTTCGATCCTCTTCTGCTGGCGGACGGCGCGAATGCCGAAGATCGCCGGGATGTCGATGAGGCCGACGCCGCGAATCTCCATATAGTGCCGCTGCAGCTCGTGGCCGCGCCCGATCAGCACGTCGTTGCCGCGGCGACTCGTGATGACGAGATCGTCGGCGACAAGCCGGTGTCCGCGCTCGACGAGATCGAGGACGCACTCCGATTTTCCGATGCCGCTCTGCCCGGTAAAAAAGAGCCCCACTCCGAAAACGTCGGCAAGCGATCCGTGCAACGACGTCGTCGGCGCAAACTCCATCTCGAGCACCGGCTTGATGCGGCGATAGAACTCGGCCGTCTTGAGCTTGGTGCGGAGGACCGGAACGCCGCCCGCGCTCGCCGATTCCCGGAGGCCGGACGGAAGCCGTTGACCCTTGGTGACAAACACCGCCGGGATCGGGAATGAAAAGAACAGGTCGAGGATCCTGCGCCGCTCCGCAACCGCGAGCGACGCCAGGTATGTGATTTCCGTCTCACCGAGTACCTGCAGTCGCTCGGCGGCAAATCGCCCGACGTAACCGGCGAGAACCAGTCCCGGGCTCGAGACCTCCGCGTTCCCGACCGGCCTGTCGAGGCCGACGCCGGGCTCGAGCTCCTCGAGCTGCAGTGTGCCGCGTAGCCGCTCGAGCAGCTGGCCGACGGTAAGGGTCGGGGTTTTTGGGCGACCAACATTCTCAGACCGTTGCACCGAGCACCTCCTCGAGATGGGCGAGCGTGTCGTCCGCCGCGCGATCCCACGTGAAAGTCTCGGCGAAAGTACGGCCAGCCGTCCCGAGCTCGCGCACGAGGTCAGGCGATTCGACGAGGCCGCGCATTGCTGCGGCCATCGCGTGCCTGTCGTCGCCGGGGACGAGAAAACCCGTCTCGCCATTGATCACCGATTCCCTGATGCCGGGGGAATTCGCCGCAATCACCGGGGTGCCGCACGCCGCTGCTTCGAGGTTGCTGATCCCCCACCCCTCCTTGGGTGAAGCGAGTACCGATGCCCATGCACGCCGCAGCAGCTGGATTTTTTGCTCTTCGGAGATGAAGCCGAGGAAAGTCACCCTGTCGTCGACGCGAAGTGATTTTACCAGCCGCTCGAGCCGTTGGCGATAGTCACCGGCCCCGGCGATCTCAAGAGTCGCTTCGGGAACGTTCAGCTCGGCGAACGCGCGGATGACGATATCAACGCGCTTGTACTTTTTCAGGCGGCCGAGATAGACGAATAGCGGCGTCGGAGAACGCTGGTCCGGGGCGGGGGTGAGACGCATGGAGTCGACGCCGTTGTAGATCACCCTGATCGAGCCCCTGGAAATGCCGCGCACGGCGAGGTCGTCGGCCGTGCTCTGGCTCACGGCCTGGAACGGGATGCCGCGGTAGAGCGCGGCAAGCGGCCTTTCGGAAAGCCACACCGCGGCGGCGAGGGGGGCGGGCACCTCGCGAAAGGCGGTCGCTCCGAACAAGTGGTGCACGAGCGCGACGAGCTTCGGCACACCCCAAAGCGGGGTGAAGAGCGGGACCTTGTTGAGGTCTTCGATGACCACATCGTACCCGTTGCGCGCGAGGTTGTCCGTGTAATAGCGCCGGACGACAAAGGGATATGAGTGGCGCGTGCCGACGCGGTAGACGGCGATCCCATCGCTTTCCGCGCGCTCCGGCGCACCAGGCCAGCCGCTGCAAAGGAGATCGACCTCGTGCCCGCGCGCGACGAGTCGCCCAAAAATCTCGCGCAAATGGAGCTCGGCGCCGCCCGCTTGCGGATTCTCGGGATCCTGCCAGTTCAGTACGAGGATCCGCACTAGATCATGCCGGCCTGTCGGGCGAATGCGTCCAGCACACCATTCACGAACTTCGCGCTCGCCGACGTCCCGAATCTTTCCGCCAGCCGGACGGCTTCCTGAATCGCGACGCGCGGAGGTGTCTCCCGCTGCAGCAGTTCGGCGGCCCCAAGACGGAGTACCGAGCGCTCGATTGCGCCGATGCGCTCGAGCCGCCAGTTGGTCGTCAAATCGGAGAGTGTGGTGTCGAGCGAGGGCCCGGCACTGGTCACAGCGCGCACGAGCAAACCGGCGAGGCGGCGCTCTTCAGGGGTAACGGCGAGGTCGTCCCACACTTGCGACGCGACGCGGCCCAAGTCGGTGCCGCCGCGCATCTCGTGCGCGTAAAGCGCCTGAAGCGCGCGCGCACGCGCGCGGGACTCAATCCTCATCGCCTGGTTCGAGGCGGCCGCGCAAATCCGCCATCTCGAGCGCGGCCACGGCTGCGTCCCATCCCTTGTTCCCATGTTCGCCGCCCGCACGCGCCTCGGCCTGCTCGTCGGTCTCACAGGTAAGCAGTCCGAAACCAACCGGCGTTTCCGAATCGGCGCTGACCTGAGCAAGGCCGCGCGCCGCCTCGCCGGCGATGATATCGTAGTGCGACGTTTCGCCGCGAATGACGGCGCCGACCGCGACGAGCGCATCGTATCGCTCGGTTGCAAGCAGCCAGTGCGCGGCAACCGGAAGCTCCCATGCACCGGGAACCCACACGACATCGATGTCGGCGAAGCTGGTGCCGTGCTTTACGAGCGCGTCCAGCGCGCCATCGAGCAGCTTCTGGGTGATCGCCTCATTGAAACGGCTCGCAACAACGACGACGCGACGGCCTTCCCCGCTTGGAGATCCGACGAACTCCGCCATCTACGAGGCGAACAGGTGTCCGAGCTTGGCTCGCTTTGCCTCGAGATAGCTGGAATTCTCGTCGTGCGCGATCGAGATGATCGGCACGCGGTCGTCGATGGTGAGACCGTAGCCCTCGAGGCCGACGAGCTTGCGCGGATTGTTCGTGATCGGTCGGATGTTGCGGAGCCCGAGGTCGAGCAGGATCTGCGCGCCGATTCCGTAGTTGCGGAGGTCGGGCTTGAATCCAAGCTGCTCGTTCGCTTCGACGGTGTCGACACCGTCGTCCTGAAGCTCGTATGCCTTGAGCTTGTTGAGCAGCCCGATCCCACGGCCTTCCTGATCGAGGTAGACGATGACGCCGCGCCCTTCCCTGGCAATCATTTTCATCGCCGTCTCGAGCTGCCATCCGCAGTCGCAGCGCAGCGAGTGAAAGACGTCGCCAGTCAGGCACTTTGAGTGCATGCGGACCAGCACACGATCGGTTGCGTCGATGTTGCCCATCACCAGCGCGATGTGCTCGCGACCGTCAACGTCGTTGCGGTAGCCAATCACGCGCCACAGTCCGTGCTGCGTCGGCAGCCTCGCCTCGGCGACACGGTGCACGAGGCGCTCCGTCTGGAGCCGGTGCGCAACGAGCTGGGCGACGGTGATGAACGTCAGGTCGTGCTGCGCGGCGAAGCGTTCGAGCTCGGGGCGGCGTGCACTGCTGCCGTCCTCGCTCAATATCTCGCAAACAACACCGGCAGGCGCGAGACCGGCCAGGCGCGCCAGGTCCACGGCCGCCTCGGTGTGGCCAACGCGCTGCAACACGCCGCCGTCGCGCGCGCGGAGCGGAGGCACGTGCCCGGGCCGGCGCAGGTCTCCGGGGACGGTGGCGGGATCGACGGCGACCTGGATGGTTTTGGCGCGGTCCTGGGCGCTCACGCCGGTGGTAACGCCGAATCTCGGCGCGGCGTCGATGCTGATGGTGAACGCAGTATGTTGCTCTTCGGTGTTCACCTCACTCTGCTGCGGCAGGTCGAGCTGGTCGGCGCGCTCACCTGTGAGCGCGAGACAGATCCAGCCGCCGGCGCGCCTGATCATGAAGTTTACAAGTTCGGGCGTGACGAGCTGTGCCGCGCAGATAAGATCGCCTTCATTCTCGCGATCCTCGTCGTCGGCGACGATGATGAGCTTGCCGGCCCTGATATCGGCGATTGCCTGCTCGACTGTTCCGAACTGCATTCTTCCTCTAGTGGTGCAGTGAGAAATCGGCGGCCGGCGGCGACGGAAATCGTTCGCGCAGGTACGGCTCGAGCAGCCGGCTGACCTGCCTCGCGATCATATCCGCCTCGATGTGAACGCGGCTGCCCGGTATGTAATCGCCGAGGGTGGTATGACGCAAAGTGTATTCGATGAGCGAAAGTTGCAATCCGCCGGGCAGTATTTCATTGACGGTGAGGCTGACGCCGTCAACAGCGACCGACCCATGCAGGACCATCAGCTCACCAATGGTCGCGGGAACGCTCACATCGATCAGCGTTGCGTCGCCGCGCTGTGCCTTCCGCGAAACGGTTCCCACGCAATCGACATGGCCCTGTACAATGTGCCCGCCGAGCCGGTCGCCGACCCGCAGCGCGCGCTCGAGATTGACGCGCGTGCCTTCCTTCCAGTCGCCAATCGCGGTACGGTCGAGCGTCGTCAGAACCGCGGCGGCGCTGAACCACCCTTCGCCGAAATCCCGTACCGTGAGACACGCGCCGTTGACGGCGATGCTTTCACCGGCGGCCAGGTCCCCGTAAGACGCGCGAATGCGCAGTTCACGCCCCGCCGCCGAAGACGCAACGCACTCTACCGTTCCGACTTCTTCGATCAGCCCTGTGAACATTCAGATCCTGGTGAGCGCGCGGACGGTCATCACGTCGGCGCCGAACCGCTCCGTGCGAAGAACGGGGCACTCGAGAATTCTTTCCCGCATCTGCGGCGGGAGCGCCGCGAACGGGCCGAGCGCACGCGCGCCCAGCTCAGCCTCCGTCTGAAAGATAATCAGTCTGTCGACGAGGCCCTCGAGCAGAAACTTCCCGGCGAGCTGGGGCCCGGCTTCCACAAGCACGTGCTGCATGCCAAATCCGTGCAGCGCCGACAGCGCGGTCGAGATGTCAGTCGCCTCGAATACATCCACGCCAGCACTGTACAGCGCCGCGAGCTTTTCCACCGGTGGCTCGTGCGCGAAGATTATCACCGGCGCATCGCGCACGGTGGTAACGAGCTTGCTCCCCAGAGGTGTCGCGGCGCTTCGGTCGAACACGACGCGCGACGGGGCAATGCGGGGTGCGATGCTTCCGCGTACGGTAAGAAGCGGGTCATCGGCCAGCACGGTGCCAATCCCGGTGGCGATCGCGTCGGCGGATGCTCGCAGCCGATGCACGTCGGCACGCGCGCTCTCGCCGGTCAGCCACTTTTGCCTTCCGGTGCCGTCCGCCATGCCACCTTCGCGCGAGAGCGCAATCTTCAGCGTGATCCACGGGCGTGTTGCCGTCGCGGAATGCAGGAACGCCGCGTTCATCTCGCGCGCAGCCGGCTCCTCGACCCCGCGCTCGACAACGATGCCCAGTCCGGACAGGTAATCCGCACCGCCACCGGCCGCTACCGTCGGATCCAGCGTCGCCACCACGACGCGGGTAATCCCCGCCCCGATGATGGCCTCGGTGCAGGGCGGAGTCTTGCCGTAGTGGTTGCACGGCTCGAGCGTGACGAAAAGCGTACCGCCCCGGGCTCGCGGTCCGGTAGCGGCGAGCGCCATCACTTCAGCGTGGGGCGCGCCGTGGCGCGCGTGATATCCTTCGCCAACCACCTGGCCGTCCTGGACAACGACGGCGCCGACCAGTGGATTCGGAGCTGTCTGGCCCCAGCCCATCTGGGCAAGGGCGAGCGCGCGACGCATGAACCCTGCGTCGCGGGCTGCGTCAGAAGCCGAAGCGCGCTCCAAGCGAGCCGAAGATGCGGGCATCTGCTGCCTGCTTGCCCTCGAAGTTGTTGAAAGTAGTGATCCTTCCTCCGGATACGCGCCCGATTTCGCCCGTGAGCCGAAAGAACGGCAGGTTCAGCGAGAGGTCAGTGAAGATATTGGTTCGCGTGAGAGTTCTATCGATACGATTGAGTCCAGGGACCGAGATCGGTGCTGTCGTGAAGGGCGCCCTTGGTCCAATGGATGCGCCGAGGTCTGCTGACGTCTTATAGCGATCCCGTCCCCCACCGATCGCAAGCCCGAACGCGAGAAGGCTCTTGCTTGCGACGACGCGCCACGCGTCGGTGCGCACCTCGAGGTTGTCGACCCTGAGCGCATCAACGCCGTTTCCCGCCAGGATATCGACAGTCGGAAGGTCACGCTTGAGATAGGTGGCCGACACGCCGGGAATAATGAGCGATTCCTGAAGCAGTCCGACGCGAGCGCCGAATCCGAGCTTCAGCGGACCTCCTGGAACCTTTATCTCCACTCCGGCGCCCTCGAACTCCGGTAAATAGGCCGCACTCACAATCAGGTCGACCCCGCCGACGTTGGTCACCCCGAGAGGAAATCCGCGAAACAGGCCGATCGCCAGGTCTGCTGTTGGCAAGCCGATCAGCTGATCCCTGGTTCCGTATGTGGCGCTCTCGGCACCGGTCACTGCAAGCGTGAAGCGGGCGATCTCGGGAAGGCTACCCAGCAGTCCATTGGCACGAAGGCCGACTGAAAAATGTCCGAGGCCGCCCATTGTACCGCCCTGCCCGAGCGTGGCGTTCCCGCCTGTGATGGCAACGCCCAGCTGTGGCGAGATGTATTGAAAGAGATCGAGAGCCTTCTGACAGGCGTCCTGCGTCGCACGCTGAAGATTTGGAATGGTCCCGCCGACATTCCCCGGCGGACACGCCCGCGTATCGGTCTGCGCTGCCAGCGGCGTGGCAAGAAGTAATGCGCACAATACGAACGATCCTGTTTTCACGCTTCGATTCCTCAGTTAAGGACGACTTTCCCGGTGCCCGAGCGCAGCCAGCCAAGAACGAAACCGGGGGTGCCCGCGGCGGCGGCGGCGGCCAGGACTGCGGCGGCATCGCCGGGCGCAGTTATCGCCACCATACCTACACCCATGTTGAACGTTCGGAACATCTCATCGCGCTCGACCTTGCCCGAATCAGCGAGTACCTCAAAAATGGCCGGGACTTTCCAGCTGCCTCTGTCTACGATTGCGTCGAGCGACCCCGGCAAAACTCTATCCAGATTGCCCGGCAGCCCGCCGCCGGTGATGTGTGCCATCGCGTGGACGCGGCCGAGCACCCCACCGAGCGCCGGCAGATACGACCTGTGCTCCGCGAGCAGAACGTCGGCCACGGTCCCTTTCTCGCCGGGGAACCGGTCGCGAACTCCAAGCTTCAGTCGCTCGGCGACAATCTTCCTGGCGAGCGAGTATCCGTTCGTGTGAAGCCCTGCGCTCGGCAGCCCGATCAGGACATCGTCTGGCCGCACCCGCGACGCTCCAAGAATGGCATCTTCCTCCACATATCCGACGATGAAGCCCGCAAGGTCGTAATCGGGAGGAGTGTAAACGCCCGGCATCTCCGCGGTTTCGCCCCCGATGAGGGAGCAGCCATTCTCGCGGCACCCCACGGCGATTCCCGAGACTACCGACTCGAGAACGGCGGGATCGAGCTGCCCGAAGGCGATATAATCGAGAAAGAAGAGCGGCCGCGCGCCCTGAACCAGGATGTCATTGACACAGTGGTTGACGAGGTCGCGACCGACGGTGTCGTGGCGACGCGCCTCAATCGCAACCTTCACCTTCGTGCCCACGCCGTCAGCGCTGGCGACGAGAACCGGTTTCCGCAAACCGGTAGGCAGCCGGAACATGCCGCCGAATCCGCCGAACGCGCCTACTGCCCCGGCGGTAAAGGTGGATTCAACGAGCTTTTTTATTCTTCCTCTGGCATCGTCCGACGCAGCGAGGTTTACACCGGCGCTTCCGTAATGAAGCGCGTCTTCGCTCACGCCGGCACTTCCTCTTCGAAAGTGACGAGCTTTCGCATTTCCTTCACACGCTGGTCGATCTCTGCCCGGGTAAGGGTCAACAGCCGTTCGATGGAAAACTTCTCCACGGCGAACGACCCCATTACCGATCCCATGACCACCGCGCGGCGCATGTTGGCCTCGCTCAGATCACCCGTCGCCGCGAGATACCCGATGAAACCGCCGGCGAACGAGTCACCCGCGCCGGTGGGGTCGAACACGGACTCGAGCGGAAAAGCGGGCGCGAAGAAGATGGTCTTCTCGGTGAACATGAAGGCGCCGTGCTCCCCCTTCTTGATGATCACGTGGCGCGGCCCGCGCGCCATTATCCACTGCGCTGCCTGCACGATGTTCGCCTTCTCCGTGAGCTGCCGCGCCTCGGCGTCGTTGAGTGTCATGAGGTCGACGTGCCCGAGCAGTTCGATGATGTCAGGCCGCCGGCTCTGGATCCAGAAGTTCATCGTGTCGCAAGCAACAAGCTTCGGCCTTTTCACCTGTCGCAACACGTCGAGCTGGAGCCGCGGGTCGATGTTGGCGAGAAAAACGTAGGGGCACG
The DNA here is from genome assembly GCA_035575795.1 of Gemmatimonadaceae bacterium. Taxonomy (GTDB): domain Bacteria; phylum Gemmatimonadota; class Gemmatimonadetes; order Gemmatimonadales; family Gemmatimonadaceae; genus UBA4720. The sequence continues at coordinate 8,438 of DATLXE010000321.1, read as the reverse complement.
AGCGGAGCTTCTCCGGGATCTTCGGACTGAAGTGCGAGAATACTCCGAGCCGCGTCTCGAGAGTCTCCGCAGAATTCAGGTCGTGCCTGTAGCGGCCCCGCCAGCGGAACGACTCGCCCTCGGCGTGCTCGAGACCGCTGAAATCCACACCGCGCTTCTTGAGCGGCTCGAGCTTATCGGTCGGGTAATCCGACCCGACGACGCCGACGACGCTCACCTTCGTGAGGTGGCTCGCCGACGCGGCGAAGAATGTAGCGGAACCGCCGAGCACGTCATCCGCTTTCCCGAACGGTGTCTCGACTGAATCCAGCGCGACGGAGCCAACGACCAGAACAGACATGTCTTTCAGCGTTGAGGTGAGTGGAGGACTGCGAATGCTAACCGAACACGGGAGCGGAGCATATCACATCCGCTCGGGCGTGCTGATGCCAAGAATGCGGAGTCCGTTGCGGATGACGATCTGCGCGCCGCGCGCGAGGGCGAGGCGCGCGCGGGTCACCGACTCCTCCTGCTCGAGCACGTGATGCTTGTGATACCAGAGGTGAGCCAGCCGGGCGGTCTCGAGCAGGTAGCTCGCGATCCGGTGCGGCTCCAGCGAGGCGGCCGCTGAATCAACGAGCTCGGGAAAATCGCCGAGGGCCTTGATCAGGTCCTGCTCCTCGGGCTCGCGTAGTACCGCCAGCGCGACACCGTCCAGTGAAAAGCTTTCGCGATCGATCTCGCCGACGCGAAAGATTCCGCACATCCGCGCGTGAGCCATCTGGACGTAGTAAACCGGATTTTCCTCCGACTGGGAGGCGGCCAGATCGACGTTGAAGACGAGCTGCGAATCGCTCTTCCGCATCAGGAAGAAATAGCGCACGGCATCGCGGCCGACTTCGTTGATCAGGTCCCGCACCGTCACGTAGCTGCCCGCGCGCTTGGAAATCTTCACTTCCTCGCCGCTCTTCATGACGGTCACCATCTGGTGCAGCACGTACTCGGGGTAGTCGGGCGCGGCGCCCATCTCGAGGGCCTGCAGTCCGGCGCGTACACGCGTGACAGTGCTGTGGTGATCGGCACCCTGGACGTCGATTGCGCGGCGGTAGCCACGCTTCCACTTCGTCACGTGGTACGCAACGTCGGGAACGAAGTACGTGAAGGTTCCGTCGCCCTTCCGCATCACGCGGTCCTTGTCATCGCCGAACGCGGTCGTGCGCAGCCAGAGCGCCCCTTCGTGCTCGTACGTCATCCCGGAGTTCGAGAGAGCGGTGACGGTTTCGTCGACCAGGCCATCGGTGTACAGCGACGACTCGAGAAAATAGTTGTCGAACTTCACGCCGAATGCCTGCAGGTCGAGATCCTGTTCCCTGCGCAGCGCCCGCACCGCGAACTCCCGCACCGTGAGACCGTCGCTGCTGTTCGCGTACTGCTCGGCGATCTCCCTGATGTACTCCCCGTGGTAGCCGCCCTCGGGAATCGCTGCTTGCTCCCCGCGAATCTCGCCGCGGCGCGCCTCGACGCTGGCAGCGAGATTCTCGATCTGCACGCCGGCGTCGTTGTAGTAGAACTCGCGTGTCACCTTCCACCCCGTGAACTCGAGCAGCGTCGAGATCGCGTCACCGAGGGCCGCCTGGCGACCGTGTCCCACGTGAAGCGGCCCGGTCGGATTGGCTGAGACGAACTCCACGTTTACCGGCCGGCCCTGCCCCGTAACGCTGGCGCCGTACTTCTCGTCCTGTTCGATAATCACCCTGAGCGCGCCGGCAACAAACGCCGGGTCAAGCCAGAAGTTCATGAATCCCGGGCCGGCAATGTCGATTTTCGCGACGCCTGCGCCGGCGAGATTCATCGAGTCACGGAGCAGCTCAGCGATCTCGCGAGGTTTTTTTCCGAGCGGTCGCGCGAGTACCATCGGAAGGTTGGTCGCCCAGTCGCCGTGCGCGGCATCCCGCGGGCGCTCGATGACTGGATCAGTGCCCTCGGGCGCACCGAGTGATCGCGCCGCGCGCAACAGCTCGGCGCGTATCTGATCGGTGGCAGTCATTCGGATTTCTGTTTCTTGGCCGGGGGGGCGGGCTTGGCGACAGGCTTGGATTCCGTCGCTGGCTTTGAATCCGAAGCAGACGCCGGCTTGGCATCGGAAGCAGGGGTCGGCTTCGCGCCTTCTCCTGATTTTGACGCGGCCTCGCCCCCCGCTGCGTTGTCGGACTTTGCAGCCGCGGATTCCGAAGGGACGGCGTCAGTCTTCGCCGCCGTCGAGGTCTGGTCCTTCTTTCCGTCCTTTCCGTAGTCGGTGATATAGAAACCGGAGCCCTTGAAGACGAGGCCGCCGCCCGCTGACAGCTGGCGCGCGCCGACCTCACCGCAGACAGGACAGCTGACCTCGCCCGTCGCGGTACCGATCGAGCGGTAGAATTTTTCGAACTCGTGGCCCCCTGGGCAACGAAACTCGTATGTGGGCATTTGTAATCGGGAGAGAACGGCGGGCGTTGCTACAAGCTACCGAGGAAGGACTGTCGTCTCAAGGCGACGGGGCGCGGTTCTCAGAGCGGCGGCTGGTAAAAACCCCAGCGCGCTCCGAAAGTGCGGGAGATTTCTTCAACAGTCGCGCGCGCGCGTACGGCGTCGATGATGAGCGGCATGACAGGCGTTGCCCCGCCCGGGGAAATGGCAGCATCGATCGCCGCCAGGGCTGTCGAAGTAGCGCCGTCGTCGCGCGTTGCCCTGACCCGCGACACGCTTTCCACCTGCGCGCGCTCCAGCGCCGAGTAGTCGGGCGCCGGAATGGAGAGCGGTGCGGCTTCGTCGGTGTAGCTGTTGACGCCCACGATCACGGTTTCGCCAGCCTCGATGCGGAGCTGGTGCTCGTAGGCGCTGCGCGCGATTTCTTCCTGAAAGAATCCCGCCGCGATTGCGGCTTCGGAGCCACCGAGAGCATCCACCTTTGCGATGAGATCGGTAGCGCGCGCTTCGAGCTCGGAGGTGAGATGCTCGACGTAAAAGCTTCCAGCGAGCGGGTCGGCCGTGCTGGCAGCGCCAGACTCGAAGGCAACGATCTGCTGCGTCCGAAGGGCGAGCGTCGCCGCCTCAGCGGTGGGCAGGGCGAGCGCCTCGTCATATCCGTTGGTGTGGAGCGACTGCGTGCCGCCCAGCGTCGCGGCGAGCGCCTGAACCGTCACGCGCACGACGTTGTTGAGTGGCTGCTGCGCCGTGAGCGTGACGCCGCCGGTCTGGGTGTGGAAGCGGAGCCTGCAGCTCGCGTCGGACGCGCCGAACCGCTCGCGCATGATGCGAGCATACATTCGCCGCGCGGCACGAAACTTCGCCACCTCCTCGAACAGGTCGTTGTGAGCCGCGAAAAAGAACGACAGCCGCGGCGCAAAGCTATCAACCTCGAGCCCCGACGCGATTGCCCGTTTCACGTACTCGATCGTGTTGGCGAGCGTGAAGGCGAGCTCCTGGACGGCGGTCGCTCCCGCCTCACGAATGTGGTAGCCCGATATCGAGATGGGATTCCAGCTCGGCACCTCGGCGGCGCAAAACCGGAACGTGTCGGCGATGAGCGACATGCTCGGCGCGGGTGGATAGATGTACGTGCCGCGCGCGATGTACTCCTTCAGAATGTCGTTCTGGATCGTGCCGCTGATGCGGTCGCGGGAGATCCCCCGCTCTTCCGCAACGACGATGTACATCGCGAGGAGTGTGGCCGCGGTGGCGTTGATAGTCATCGACGTCGACACCTCGTCCAGCGGAATCGAGTCGAGCAGAACGTGCATGTCCTCGACGCTGTCGATCGCCACTCCAGCGCGCCCGACTTCTCCAGCCGCGCGCGGCGAATCAGAATCGAGTCCCATCTGCGTGGGGAGATCGAACGCAACGGACAGCCCCGTCTGGCCAGCGGAAAGAAGAAGCCTGAAACGCTCGTTGGTGCCTGCGGCGCTCCCAAAACCGGCATACTGGCGCATCGTCCACAGCCGGCCGCGGTACATCGATGCCTGCACGCCGCGCGTGTACGGCCAGCTCCCGGGGTCGGCGAGGTCGCGCCCATACTCCAGCGCGGTATCCTCCGGTCGGTAAACGGTCTTTATCGGAATGCCGGAGGGAGAGAGCCTGGTCTCCGGCTCGCGTCGGGTCACGCTTTCCGGCAACGGCGCCGGCCGGGCTTCACGCTCCTGCTGAGCCCGCCAGCGGACTCGCTCCCGCTGATTTTCCGGCCAGCATCGCGCGCGCCGCTTCGACGTCGTTCTTGCTGCCGATGAAAAGCGGAGTCCGCTGATGGAGCTCCGTCGGCTGCATGTCCATGATGCGCTGGACCCCGTCCGTCGCCGCGCCGCCCGCCTGCTCGACGATGAACGCGAGCGGGTTCGCCTCATAGAGGAGACGGAGCTTGCCGCGCTTGTTCTTCCGATTCGCGGGATACGCGAAGAGACCGCCGCCAAGGAGGTTGCGGTGGAAATCGGCGACGAGAGAACCAACGTATCGGGTGTTCATCGGCTGCCGTCCGCCGTCCTGTCCGCGGTAATACCGCATCAGGCTCTGCACCGGCGCCTCCCACTGCTCCTGATACGAGTCATTCACCGACAGATAACGTCCGGTGTCGGGCGTGCGAATGTTGGGGTGCGAGAGCAGGAACTCTCCGAGTGACGGATCGAGCGTGAAACCGTGCGCGCCCTGGCCGGTGGTATAAACGAGCATCGTGCTGGATCCGTAGATCACATAGCCGGCGGCAACCTGGCGGCGCCCGGGCTGCAGCATGTCTTCCATGTCTCCGCGACTGCCGCGCGTGATCTTTCGTACGACCGAAAAGATCGTACCGACCGGAACGTTTACATCGATGTTGGAGCTGCCGTCGAGAGGATCGAAGAGGAGGCAGTACTTGCCGCAGCGAAAGTTCTCGGGGATGTCGATAATGCCCGACTCCTCCTCCGACGCCATCGCGCAAAGCCGGCCGCCGTGATCCACGGCCTTGATGATGATTTCGTTCGCGAGCACATCCAGCTTCTGCTGCAGCTCGCCCTGCACGTTTTCCAGCTCGGTCGCACCGAGTATATCGGCCAGTCCCGCGCTCCGGACCTTGTTGGCGATCATTTTCGCGGCGAGCGCGAGGTCGTACAGCAGGCCGGAGAGCTCACCGGTGGCCTCCGGATGCATCTTCTCCTGCTCGATGATATACCGATCTATGGTGACGACCGAAGTCGCGGTATGCCTGACCACTAGGAATCCTTGCGGGAGTCGTCCCGTGCGATGCGCGCCGCCGAGTAGCGCCTGGCATCTTCTTCGTACGCGTTACGCTCGTACCCGTAACGGATGGACTGCCAGAGGTAGCTGACAGGAAAAGATTTGCGGTCCAGAAATTGGTGGACGTGACGGAGCTCGTGCAAGAGCAGCCCCGCATCCATCCGCGCCGATGGCGACAGGAAAACCGTGCGCCAGAGCGTGATGGCGGGGACGCTGCTCATGCCGAGTGCCCACCCCCCGATGCGAACGGGCATGCCGCCGCGCCGGTAAGTCGCCTCGGCAAGCTCTGGATACTGCTCCCTCACTTCGGCGGGAAGCTCGACGCTTTCTCCGATCAGCGCGCGTATGACCTGGCGGGCAATCGCCATCTCTCTCCCTCGCTAACGATTTCAATGTCTTTCCCGTTCGTGCGGACGACAACCGTTCCAGACTGGTCGGTCCGCATTACAGCCGCTCCGGCCCGTATCAAATCAGCCATGACCTCCCGGCTGGGATGGCCATACCTGTTGCGGTGGCCAACGGATATAACGGCAACACGCGGTCTCACCGCGCGAAGAAATGACTCGCTCGTGCTCGTTGAGCTGCCGTGGTGCGCGACCTTTAGCACGTCCGCCATCAGCTCCTCCCCGTACCGCGCGACCAGCCAGTCCTCTTCCTCTACCTCGGCGTCTCCAACAAGCAGAAAGCGCACCGCCCCGAAGCGTACCATCGCGATCGTGCTCGCGAGGTTGGGGTCGGTCAGTCCGGCGGTCCAGGTAGAATCTGGCGCGAGAAAGCCAAGGTGCAGGCCGTCAATCCTGACTGAATCGCCGGGGTGGACGCGTGCCCAGCGAATTCCGCGTTGCCCGGTTGCGTTGAGAGAAGCAATGTAGGCGTCCGACCCGCCGGCGAAGCCCGCATCCCAGTACAAGGGCGGCCGCAGTGCATCGAGAACGGTGCGCGCGCCGCCAACGTGGTCGGTGTGCGGGTGGGAAAGAATAAACGCGCGCAGTACCCCGCCGCGCCGCTGGAGGTACGGGAGCACGGTCGAGCGGCCGGCGTCTCCGCCTTTCCAGGCCGGACCGGCGTCGACGAGAATCCAGTTTCCGCGATCCGTGCGCAGCAGGATTGCGTCGCCCTGGCCTACATCGAGGACGTGCATCTCCACCTGTCCGCGGTGCAGGTTGAGATCCGGCACGACTACCATCGCCGCGACGGCGCCGGCGGCGACAAGGGCGGGCCGCGCCGGGAAGCGGCTCACGCAGGCAACGATCACCGAGCCGGCGACGAGACAGGCGAGCAGCGCCGTAAGCAGGCCGGGCGCGACGCTCACAACCGCGCCAGGAAGCGATGCGCCAATACTGGCGATCGCGACGAACACCTCGAGGAGTGGATGTACGGCGTCAGCGACAAATCGTCCGGCTCCACCCAGCGCGGACAGGGCAAGCGCGAGAAAGAGCATCGGCTGGGCCACTGCGATCACGGGCCCGGCGACGAGATTGGCGAGTGGCGCGACAATACTGAGACGTCCGAAGGTCCACGCCACGAGCGGCGCGGTCACAACGCATGCGGCGATCGAGATCACGAGGTCGCGTGCCACACGTCCTCGCCAGCCGGACAGCCGGCCTTCTGTCAGGCGACGCCCAAGTGTGCCGCCGGCGATGAGTGCCGCCATCCCGAGCACGCTCAGCTGGTACCCCAGATTGAGCATCATTCGCGGATTGAACAGCGGCACGAACGCGCCGAGGGCGAGCGATGCCCACGGCGAAGTGGGACGCTGCGCCAATCGCGAGACCATTGCGGTGCCAAGCATCACTGCCGAACGAAGCGCGGGAGCGGGCGCGCCGATCAGCGCGACGTACGCGGCCGTCGCGAGGAGCGCCGCGATCTGAGCCTCCCGCCGCGGCAACCGCGCGGCCTGGAAAAGCAGCTCCATTGCGGCAGCGATAATGGCCACGTGGAGGCCGGAGATTGAGAGCATGTGGACGAGCCCCGACGCCGCGAACGTGTCGCGGATCGCGGGAGGAATCTGCTTCTGGTCGGCGATCAGAAGCGCTCGCGCCAGTGGCGCGTCGTCGCGAAAGGTGCGGTCGATGCGGTCAGCGGCTTTGGTGCGCAGGTTGGCGAGGAGGCCTGTCTCTGGGGGTTTGTTCCGGCGGTGGCCGGAGGGCTTGGGTGTTCCAGCCGCGATGACGATGCCTGTCAAAAGCACGAGACCGGTCATCGCCGCGCGTGGGTTGCCACGGATCAAACCGGCGACAATGAGCACCGCTGCTACGCTGGCAGCTGGCCAGGCGGCTCCGTTGAATGCGCCGAGAAGACCGGTCGCGAAGGAGAGATAGGCGAGTGAGACTAGAGGCGTGCGCGGGCCTGGTGTGGGGCCTCTAGTTTGTGTGGACGCCCGGTTGTGAGCGTGGGCTTTTCCCTGCCGTCGGAATCACAAACACCACCCGAACCGCCCGGCTGCAACTGTCAGGCTCGACTATGCCGAAATGGGTAGCGGCGCTCGCTCAGTAACCTGTCTTGCCAGAAACGTGGAGCCCGTCGTTCCCGTCAGCTCGACCGTCAGGTACTTCCCGATCAGCGACTGATCGCCGGGCAGCATCACCGTCTTGAAGTCTCTCGTCTTCGCCTGGAGCAGCCCACCCCGCCGCGCGGGCTTCTCGACCAGCACCTCGCACCGCTGGCCAAGCGCGCCAAAGTTCCGCTCGCGACTGCCGCCGCGAACCGTGGCGATGAGGCGCGCGAGGCGATCGCTCGCTACGTCGTCGGCCACCTGATCGGATTCCGGAAAGCGCGTCGCGGGGGTTCCGTCGCGCGGCGAGAACTTGAACGTGTAGGCGTCGTCGAAGCCGACTTCCTGCGCGGCGGTGAGGGTTTCGCCGAAGTCCTCCTCCGTTTCCCCGGGAAATCCAACGATGATGTCCGTCGTGATGGACAGGCCGGGGATCGCGCGCCGCAGCTCGGCGACGCACTCCAGATCTTTCTCGCGCGAGTACCGCCGCAGCATCCGCCGCAAGGTGCGGTCGGAGCCCGATTGCATCGGCAGGTGCACATGCTCGCAAACCGCCGGCGTTTCCGCCATCGCCCGAATCACTTCGGGCGAAAAGTCGTTCGGGTGCGGGCTCGTGAAACGAAGACGCCGGATTCCCGGCACGGCACCGACGGCTCGAAGCAGATCGGCGAACCCGTGCCGTCCATCGAAGTATGAGTTCACCGTCTGTCCGAGCAGCACCACC
>DATLXE010000320.1:0-1960 GCA_035575795.1 Gemmatimonadaceae bacterium | reverse complement strand
GGCACGGTCGGTGGGTTCGACGCGCTGCGCGCCCAGTTGGCCACGCTCGGACCTGAAGGGGAAAAGCTCTGGATCGCGCTCACGCAGGGCGTGGGGCGGAACAACCCCAAACAGGCGCAGGACGCGATCGACGCGGTGAAGAAGGCGGTCGCCAACACGCCGGAAGCCCTCGCCGGCGCGGCCGGCTATCAGACGATGGCCGAGCTGCAGGCGGTGGCCAAGAAAGCCAAGTCCACCTACGACTACCTGGTGGAGTCAGGCAAGTATTCAGCTGAGCAAATCGCGACCGCGTTCAAGGTCTATCAGGAGGCCGCGAACGCGGCGATGGGTGACAGCGCCAAGGCGGCGATTGCGGCGTCGGGGGCCATGACCGCGGCGATCCAGAAGGATCTGGACGCGCTCGGCAGTGCGCGCGACAGCCTCGTGCAGTCGATCGCCAACGAAGCGCCCGAGGAGGTCATGGGCGTCATCGAAGCGGAGACCCGCGCGCGCATCGCGCAGGTCGAAGCTGAGATCCAAGCGAAGCAGGCGCAACTCGACGCCGCGACCGCCGCCGCGAAAGCCGCCGCCGACGCCGCCCTGGTTGCGACGAAGATGGCCTTCGACGAGACGCGGACCGAAGCCGCGAACACGGACCGCGATATTCGGGAACGGTTCGGGAAGCCGATTCGCATCCCGATCGAGTTTGTGTATCCAGGTGGTGTGGTGCCTCCTGGTGGGGTGGGCGTGCCGCCGGTCGGGAACAGCACCGGACGTCCGCCTCGCGGCAGCGACGGCGCCGGCGAACAAACGACCATTACGATCCCGCTCTACATCGACGGGGAGATGGTGGCTGAGTCTGTCGTCCGCACGGCGAAGCGTTTTGGGGCGGCTTGATGGCCGTTAACAACAGAGGAGTGGAACATGTCCGACATGAATGAATCCGAACTGCGAGCCAGCGTGCAGGGCCTCGATCCGTCGACGCCGGCCACACCCGCCCAACGCGCGGCGACCGCGCACGTCATCGACGGCATGGTCGCGGCCATCGCGGAGGCGCTTACCGAGCACGCGCGCGTCCTGGACACCGTCCAGAAACGCCTCGGCCGGGTTGCGTCCTCCGATCACCGGAAGATTCTCCGCCTGGAGCTTGACCGCCTGGACGCGATCACCAGCACACTGGCGCAACTGCGTCCGAGGCTGTTGGGAGCGTTGCAGAAATGACGGGCGAGGGCCGCCGTGCGGCGCTCGAGTTGCGGTGTGTGGACTGCGGCCTCTCGTTCGCAATGAGTCCCGGCGAACAACGCTACTTTGACGAGCGGGACCTGGACCTACCTCGCCGGTGCCAGCCGTGCCGTCAGGCCCGCCGTACAGCCCGCGGGCACGACAGCCATGCGTAGGCTGCCCTATCCCCACTGAAGGCGACAGCGCACGGGTGGACTTAAGTCCTTCATCTCCCAGCCTTTGGCCGCCATGTCCGCGATCTCGACGGAGAAGTCCTCAGCCCTGGTCGCCCGATCAGCAAGGACACGATCGCGCGGCAGGCGGACGGCCGGCAACTTAGGAAGCAGGTTACAACCAGTTGTAACCTGCCCGCTGGACAATCTCGCATTAGCGGGAAAGCCCGGCGCACGCGGCGCGCCGGCCCAGACCCGGACGGGGAAGTTGACAACGGCATACCACGTGACATACAGTGCAAATGCGATGAGCCCAAAGACAACAACCACGATGCGTCTGGATGAGGAGCTGCTGAAGGGATTGCAACAGCTCAAAGAACGGGACGGGGTGCCGGTGTCCGAACAGGTCCGGCGAGCCATCCAAGTGTGGTTGGAATCGAAGGGTATCAGCGTCAAGAAGACGGCCCCCCGTCGCGTTGTAGCGCGCCGAAAGGCCTAACCGGAAACCCTGGTAGAAGCAGGGGCCGCGGCTGCGAGAGCGTAGCACGTGGACCTTGCAGGAGAGGTTCACGAAATGGAACGAACAC
>DATLXE010000319.1:0-1997 GCA_035575795.1 Gemmatimonadaceae bacterium | reverse complement strand
TCTGGCCCGCGCTGCAGCCTGCCGGCGTTTTGCGAGTGCAAGTAGTCGAGATTGTTTGTGCGTCACCTCGGAATCTTCTGCGATTAAGCGTGGTGCTCCTCGAGGTCTTCAAGACGCGCGAGCAACGTGTCGGCGTCATGGCGAGTAGTGGCGAGTTCCAAGATGCTGCGCGCCGCGCCCAAGCGCACGGCAGGATGCTTCTCCGCGTCCAACAGCTCGTCGAGTGTTTCGACCGCCCTCGCGGTGAGTGCCTGGATGCGATAAATGCCAGCGTCATACGCGACACGACGCCCCTCGGCGAGCGCGTCCCGGAACTCCACATCATCCAACATCCAGCGCCTGAGGGTCCGCTCACTGACGCCCGCCTGCTTTGCCGCGGCGCCAATGGTGCGTTCCGATAGCAGCGCCAGAACAGCTCGTTCCCGCACCGCTTCACTCTTGGAGCCGTGCCCGTCAGCAACATCGTTCCGGACACCTGCGGCCTTCTGCGGTCGCGCCGCCGACACGGTGGGCCTAGAGGTCACATTCCAGCTCGCATTTCGGCATCTCGTGTTGAATGACCACGTGGCTGACTGGTCGCCCGCAGCGGTGACATTGCAGCACGGCGTCGGGCGGCAGATCATCCGCGTAATACTGCGGCGGCGGACAACTCGCACAACCGATGCGGCGGAGTCGCTCCAACGCCGCGAGACGACGACCAATTTGCCGTAAGCATGATCGACCTGTCATGTTCGCCCTACCGTGACCACGTTGATGTTTCGAAGTGGTCGGCGCCACTTTGCGCGTCAGTCACAGACCCATCGCCCGCAGTGCTCGAACGACGTCTAGTAACTCCCGCTGCAGTGCGCGCCCTTTGGCGCGGTGCTCTTTCGCCGCGCGAGTGAATCGCCCGTGCTTCAGGCGCGCGGTCTGGCTGCGGCGGAGTCCGGCGGCTGTTCGCGGCCCTGTGCTTGCTCCCCCGTGCATCCGGCAGCGCCCATTCGGCATCGCAGGGCTCTGACAAAGGCTGTCGCGCCGAGTCTTCGCGCCACACCGACGCGCGTTCGCCAGATCACCGGGCGCATTCCCATTTTTCAGCCAACCGCGACCCGTGCCTGACGCTGTGGAGTCCGGGGTCGATGCCGCATCGTTCCGACGTGCATGGGGTTTATTCGTCATCTTGAGTCACCCCTCCCTCCCGCGATCCCTGTCGGATCGCATTCGCGACGACGCTCGTGTGGCTACCTCCGCCCGCTGCTCGGACGCATCAATGCCGATCACATCCGGATTGTTGAGCGTCTCGCGAAGTTGCAGCCGCTCCTGCGACTGTGGTTCGTCCAGGTCCTCCGCGGCGACCAGTTCTGTTTTCGTGGAGCCCACCAGCTCGGTCGGCGCGGCGAGCAGCTCGCGGCCCTTGAGGCGGGCGCGCTCAGCGTGCACAGGTTTGAGCGCGGCATCAGACCAGTCCACCGGCTTCCTGCGGTCGTACTTCTCCGCTACGGTTAGCTGGCGCACGGCTTTCTCGGCCCTCATGGTGATTCGCGTTTTGGTCATATTCGTTCACCGAAACAAGCAGTCGCAAACGCCACCTGTTCACACCCAACGCCTGAGCGTAGGCTAGGCGCCCACCGTTTTTCAGGCCGCGGCACTACGCGTTCCGCGCCAGAACTGGCGACTCGAGCACGATCGCAGTGATCTACGAATCCTCAACATTGAGTCAGTTGTCGCGCAATGCCGCGGCATGACGTTCCAGGACTACCGCTACATGCGCCTGCGGCGAGGAACGGTGCGTCCGATGTCCGCACCGCCAACATCCCGAGGCTGCCAGCCGATGCAGCCTGTTCGATGGCGAACGCTGCCAGGGTCATCGGGCACCCCCCACGGCACGTATCGCCAGATCGGGTCCGACGTTCAGAAACGTCAGATTTGACAAAGTCTCCCCGCGCGCACGTTGGGAAGAGATATAGAAACTGACGTTTCCAAACGTCAGACACATCACAACAGACCTCCCTGATTCG
>DATLXE010000318.1:0-1700 GCA_035575795.1 Gemmatimonadaceae bacterium | reverse complement strand
GGGAATTGGCTGCTCCCCCGTCGGAACGGAGGTGATTCTGAAAGTGGTTGTGACCGTCCCCCAGTGGGCTGATCCAGCCCGCGCCGAGACCAGCGACGCGCTACGTGCCGAATGGGCGCGCTTCCGGAGCGCGCTGCTCGTTCACGAGGCTAACCATGCTGACGTAACCGTCGCCGAGGCCAATCGCCTTGCCGACCGGCTACGGGAGCCGCAAGCCGCGACGTGCTGGACGCTACAGAGTGAGATGCAGCATATGGCGCAGCGATCCATCAAGCTCATTCGAGAGCGCAACGACGACTACGACCAGCGCACTCAGCACGGACGCACCGAAGGCGCCGTGCTCGGCCCCATCAGTTCAAGATGATGCCCGGACTCGACGACGCACCGGCCTTCACCTCGCGCAGCGGCGGATAATCAGCGTCGGCGCGCTTCCAGTTCGTTAGCAGCTGCCTGTAAGCCCGCATCGCCGCCGCCGGATTGCCCTGCGCGCGATGCGCTCGCGCCAGTCCGAGCAATGAGGCCGAGTGATTCTTGCGCAGCAGAAGCTCGCGCTCGAAGGCGCGCACTGCCTCCGAGTGCATCCTGTTGGCCATTAACTGGTTTCCATAGGCAGGCAGCACCGGCGGAATGATCGGCGGGCCGGCAGGCGAGCCCTTCGCCTCGATGTCCGCGCCGGCGGAATAGAACGCAATCGCGCCGAGCTGGTCACCGCGCAGCCTCGCAATTCCTCCAGAGATCAGGGCGACGCCCATCTCGTAGGAATTATTACCGTAGCTCCCGGCGGGCGCGGTGGCCCGACGTGCCTTGAACAGCGAAAGAATCTTCAGCGCGCGAGCGCTATCTCCCCGCGCCAATGCCGCAACACCAGCCTGCACCATGTCCGAAAGAGGGAACGCGGCGCCCGCAACCGGAGCTTCGTCGACCGACAGCGGGTCCGCCACGCTAACGGACTTCCAGTCGCCACTCGACGACGCGTACTGGAACCAGAAATCCCAAAGCGAGTAGCGCGTCATTGTCGGCACCGATGCCATGAGTGTACGCGCAGTATCGATCAATGCGCGCGCTTCCCTGAACCGGCCCTGTTGCAGATATCCGTACTGCAGCCAGGTGAGACTGTGATAGTCGAGCACGGAGTTGTCCAGATTATTCCGCATCGCCCACGCACGAGAGGCAGCCCACGCGCGCTCATTCGAGGCGACGACATCCTCCCACTCGCCGATCTGCAGGAAGATGTGCGACGGCATGTGCAGCGCGTGCTCGGCATCGGGGGCGATCTTCGCGTACTCGCGCGCGAAAGGAAGCCCCTGCTCCGCCCTCACCGGATTGTCGAACGCGTGAATGTGGTAGTGCGCGGCCCCGGGATGCTTTGCGTTCTTCGCGAACACGGACTCCGCATACCTGATCGCGTCGTCGGCCGTGGTGCCCTTTCCGACCTGCAGGCCGAGGCCGAGTAGGCCAAGTGCCGCGAACGCGGACGCCTCGAGGTCGGTGGGGTCGGAGTCGGCAATGCGTCGCATCGAATCGGCGTAAGCCCGTGCGCAGTCCACTTCCTTGCCTTCGGCGAAGAGAGCTTCAACGGCACCGCCCCATGCGCGCTCGCGGGGTGTCTTCGCGCGTGCTATCCGCGCCTGGGAGCTCGAGCCGAGCGGCAACAAAGCCAGCTTCGCGGCGGCAAGGTCTTCCCGCCCCCAGAGTTGATG
>DATLXE010000317.1:0-1521 GCA_035575795.1 Gemmatimonadaceae bacterium | reverse complement strand
TTTTGAGCGACAGCGGTGACGAGTTTACGACCGACGGCTCGACCAGGGGCTTCGATGTAAACGGTAATCCGGGTACAGGCGGCTGTTCGACCTCCGCCGGGACGCGGTTCCAGTTGAAACTCCGGCGTCGATAGCGCCCGGCGCCAGCACGCAACTCATGCCCCGGGATCGGCTGTCGATCCCGGGGTCGCGCAGAGGATGCAGCGGCAGGTGCAAACCATGGGGTGATCCTCGACCACCGCCCATCCGATGAGCCGATAAACCGATAAGCCGATAAGCCAACGCTCCCTACGGCGTTCTTCGCGTGGCGACGAACGTCCCGCCAATGTGAAAAGCCGCTCCGAAGTGTCCTGCAAATCGCGGCGACGCCGTCCGGCCTTGCGCCGGGTCACCGATGGATTCGACCACGAGGATTATGTTGGTGCCGACAAGAAGCACGGTCCGGTCCGCGACTGGATCAACGCCGCGTAGGACGAAACCGCCAGACGGGGCAGAAGTGACGTTCTCACCCGCTGCATTGAACAATCGCATCTCACTAAATGAGCCCGCGCCGTCGACAAGCGCAAGCACACCGGAAAACCGGTGCCCCGTGAGGTCGCCCCATACCGGATCGAAGCCTGTCACCGTCATCGTCAAGTCATACACTCCCGCAAGGGCCGCGAATTTCTGCGGGATCGTCCCTTCTTTGGGCCGCACGAATATGCCCGCGCTGGCGTGGTGGAATCCGGCGAAGCGGGCGTAAACATTCGCGTACACATTCGTCCCACTGGGGTTTTTGGCTGTGGCGAGACCCGTCGAGCTGACCTGCATGACCGACGCTTGATTCGTCGTCCATTCAGCCTGGTTGCTCACGTTCTCGACCGAGCCGTCCGACTTGATGGCATTCGCCGTCAGCTGAACGGATTCCCCCGGTGCCATCTCCAGCGGCGCGATGAGTTCGATTCTGATGACGTCAGGTCCAAGATCGATGAGGCCCCGTGGCGTGGGCGCGGGCGCGAGCGTCGTCTGCGCGAGAGGAGTCCGCGCGCCGCCATCGCATCCGATGGTCAAGACGGCGCCGAGACACAAACCGATGAACCGAAGCTGTGCTGACATGATCCCCTCCAACAAAACCGACTTTCAGAAACCTGCCGTTATCAGGGAACGCGAGAACGGCGAGCCAACTTGCTCAGAGGGCCAGCCACGGCGGGTCACGAGCGAGCCAATACGCGGACAGCCGGACGCGGCACAAACGTCTACGGCCGCCCTGCATGATGAGGGGGCGGCGCCAGGCGAATCCAGCAGACGCCACTGTTTGGACAAGTCGTCGACCTGCTGCGCGAAACAGGTGCGAAAATTCCGCAGATCGCATCAGACGCCACCTATGCGGCCGGCGACGCCGCGAACGTGAAGGTCACGCGGTTGCCGCCCGCGCCGCGAATTTTACCCAAGTACACGATCAGTTCTTTGCCGCTCGTGATCGGTACCTCTGCGAGGATCTCGCGCGTGCCCGTCGGCGAGAACATCTGGCCGTTGACCCAG
>DATLXE010000316.1:0-3875 GCA_035575795.1 Gemmatimonadaceae bacterium | reverse complement strand
CACGTGGCCGCCGGCGTACCAGACCGTGTCGGTAGCCGGATAGTTATAAATGGTGCCGGTCAGAACGCCGGCGTCGGGTGCGCTCCCGAGTCCCCGTTTGAGCTCAGTGAAAAAATCTTCCCGCACCGTGGCGTCGTTGTTCAAAAGGAGAAAATGAGTCAGGTGCTGATCGTGTCCAAACAAACGAAGACCGAGATTATTGCCACCCGAGAAGCCCTTGTTGGTGGCCGACACAATCACGGTGAGATACGACCGCGTCGACTCGCCGGGTTTTTCTCCAGGCTTTTTTGAGCCCGCGAGGTCAGTCTCCCGAAGGAGCGCGAAGCTGACTTTCCTGGCTGTCGCCCACTCCCGTATCCGGGCCACGCTTTCATCACCGGACGCATTGTCGACGACGACGATCCGGGCGGGACCCCGCTTCGCATCGGCTATGGAATCGAGGCAGGCGACCGTATCGGCCGCCCGCTTCCAGTTGACGACGATGACGCCGATGGCAGGCTCGTCCTCGAGACTTTCGTTCAGCACGGGTAAGGCTCGGTCACGCGGGAGCCGGTTCGTCGAGGCGTAGTGACGGCGCGCGCTCGCCGGCGAGCGCGTACGCGCTGCTCACGGCCGATCCGGCGAGCCAGAAAAATATCCATCCCAGCGCGATCGAGTTGAACACCACCGCGGTGATTCCGTTAATGGCGATACCAATCGTGGCAAGCCAGAGCGTCATCCCCATTCGGCGCTGGGACTCGTTCCCTTCGCGTAGAAGTTTGAGCCCGGTACTGCCGATTGCGACGAGAATAAGAACCAGCAATGCGAGGCCGATCACTCCCAGCTCAACACCATACTTGAGGTACATGTTGTCCGCGGTGAGCTGGGGGATTCCAGCACGGATGGCGGTCTGGTCTGTCGTCCCCAGCCCCGACCCCCACGGCCGCTCGGCAAAAACGACTGCTCCTTCGATCCAGTCGTTGATGTGCGACACGCTGCTTCCTTCCTGCCATGACAGCGTCAGCCAGACGAACGTCGGAAAACCGGGGATCAGGAGCATGGCGGCTGCAAACACCGACCCGCCAAGCGCGAGTCCGCCCACCGCCCATTCCGGCCGGCGCAGCATCGCCACGAAGAGCGTCAGCTGGATGAATGCGATCATTATCGTCATGCGCGTCAGCGTCACAAGGAGCGCGGTGCAGATGACGCCGTAGGCGACGAGTTGCCAATTCGTCCGCTTCGCGCGGACGAACACCCATGCGGTCGCAAGCGGAAAGAAAAGGAGAAATGGCACTGCGAACGCCTGCCCGCTCAGGTAAACCGATCCGGAGCGACGGAACGGCTGGCCCCCGATCGTCGTCCAGTAGTTCATCGGAAGTCCGTAATCATTCCCCGCGGTGAAGGCAGCAACGCCGAGGAATTCCTGGAAGTACGCCGCCACGCCGAGCGCCACCAGCATCTCGGGCGTCACCAGGATCCGCTCGATGACGCCGATGATGCACGTGAACAGCACCATCGTAAACAGTCGGCGGGTGCCGGAATCGCCGCTAACCAGCCCAGGCGTTGCCCGGCCGAGAAAATAGGTGAGCATGAAGTAGACGGCATCGCGAATTCCGAGCAGCTCAGCCTGCCGCGGCAGGTTCGCGCGCAGCCAGAGATTTTCCGCGAGGAGGTAGCAAAGTGCGATGCCGACGAGGCCGCCGATCCAGAGATCAGCCCAGGTAACAACGATCCCGTTACCGTGACCAGAAAGCGCTCGTAAGATGATTGCCACGAGAAGCAGTGCTAGAACCACTTCCTTCCACGCTGCGAGCGAGCGCACAAGACCCTCGGGAAGCCCGAAAAGCCCGAAGAGCGCAGCCATAATCAGACTGTGAAACGCCAGGCCCCATGCGAAAGCAGGGAAGGCGATTCTGCTAATGAACGATTCGCGCACCATCTGTCCCACGTCGTCGCACACGCGGAATTGCGGCCAGGGAATCGCTCAGCTCCGATGCCGTTGCCGGATTTCTATTCGTCCAGTCGGCGAGGACGGTAGCGCTCCCGGCGGCGAGCAGCCCGAGAATGCCGCCGATTGCCAGCGCGCTCGCCAGAAGGAGCCAGTAGCGGGGCCACTGCGCTTTCTGCGGAGGCACGCCCGGGTCAACGATCGTTATGAGTGCGGCGTCGCTGAACTCTTCCAGTTGCGCGGCCTCGAACTGCCGCTGAAGCGTCAGAAACAAGTCCTCGGCGACATCCGTGTTCCGCTCAATCCGTCCCTCCTCGAAGACGAGGTGCGGTGAGCTTCGCCAGAGACGGTTCTGCTCGTAAAACTGTTTTTGACGATCCTCGGCGGCGCGCAGCTCGGCCTTGGCGTTGGTGAGCCGGTCTTCCACAAAGGTCCGCTTGGAACGCGCCCGTGATACGCGTTGCTCCCGATTGAAGCCATCGACGAGCGATATGGTTCGATTTGCGATAGCGGCGGCGAGCTCAGGCCAACGGGAGTTTACCGTCACCCTCACAAGGTTGGTACTGCCGTCGAAGCCAACCATAACCGACTTCGACACCATCTTGATGGCGATCTCCTCTCTACGGAGCGCGTTCTTGTTCTTGATTTTCAGGATCTGTATGAGCGTTGCGCTGTCCCGTGAATTCGCCGTACGGGGATTCGGGAAATAGGAATGCACCAGCCGCCGCCTGAGCTCGTCGCTCTGGATCAGCGTTGCGTAGAAGTTCGGCGATTCTGACGGGTCTGCCCTCGACCCAAATCCGAACTGATTTGCAAGGCCCGCCAGTCCCGCGGTACCCGCCAGCCCTCCCGCCATCTTGGAAGCGGAGGAGGTATTCGCGACAAAGGACGCGTGGGCCTGGTAAGCAGGCGGAATCAACACTGCTCCGATGGAGGCTGCGATGAGCACAAGGACCATCACCCTGAACACAAGTGGCCAGCGTCTGATGATTCCCGCGACCCACACGCCGAACGTGAGCGGCCGTTCCGTTCTCTCGGAAACGCCCGCCGGTGTCAGAGGCACAGCAGCTTTGAAAAAAATACAGTCGGACTGATCATGGTCCGGGAATAATAGAGGCCCCCGGGGCGCGGCACCATTTTTACCGCGTTCCGGGACCCCGTTATTCCGCTAGCGCCGCAACGCGATGATGACCGTCACGAGCGTTGCGAGAATCTGTGCAATGGAGCCAGCGCTTGCGAGGATTCCGGCCGGTTTGTCTTCCGGATCGCGAAGCGGAACGAACACTGTGCTTCCCGCTTCCGGTTTCGGAGAAGAATCCGGAACGAGAAAATGCTTTGCGCGCGCATCGACCTTGCCGTTGGGCTGCGTCACATAGGCCCGAGTCACATCCGCCCTCACTGCCGGACCACCGGCGGCCCGGATGTAGTAATCGAGCTCCTGCCCACGTACGTATGTGACGGAAACCGGGGAATTAACTGCGCCTGCCACGTTCACTACAGCGTTGTAGCGGGGAATGAAAATAGAATCCCCGTCTACCAGCGGCAGGTTATCCGGGGACCGGGAATCCTTTAGAACTTCCGGAAGCTCGATACCGATCCGGCCAACCCTGCCGCCAGTCCGGTAGAATGTCACGCCATTCGCGTAGCCCTCTGGCGTAAGGCCGCCCGCGCGCTTGATGAGGTCCGTGATGCCCTCGTTCTTGGTGCGCAGGGAATAGCGCCCCGGGAACCGTACCTCGCCCGTGACGACGGCGGTCCGCTGCAGCTCCCAGTTCGGCTGCCGCAGGATCAGTACATTGTCGTATGGCTTAACGACGATCTCAGCCGAGGGGCCGGATGGGGCCGGCAGCCCCGGAGGTCCAAGGTACTCGCCGTTCGGTCCGCGGTCGAAGATGTAGCTGGAGTCGAGCGGAACACGGAAAGTGCGCGCGGTGACGCCGCCGGTGCG
>DATLXE010000315.1:0-3821 GCA_035575795.1 Gemmatimonadaceae bacterium | reverse complement strand
CCGTGTCGTCAGAGATGAAGTTGCCGTAGTCGAAGGTCGCGAACCCGTGCCGCACGCGCATGCGCTCGCGCAGCACAGGGAGGAGCGAATCGCGGGCGTACACGCCGCCGAACGCCGCCGCCGGACTCAGCGAAGGAGAGTATGTCAGCGCGTATCCGTGAAAGCTGCCATTCGTCGTGTGCAGATCGACGAAAACATCGGGATCCCAGGTGTTGAACATGGCCAGCGAGGCTCTCGTCTCGGGCGCCTCGGCCTTCACATAATCACGGTTCAGGTCGAGGTCCATTCCGTTGGAGCGGCGGCCAACCGACGAGGGCCCGTTTTGATCACTGCGATTCACTGCCTGCGGGCCAAACCTCTCGTTGCCGTCAGCGTTGTAGATCGGTACCGCGATCAGCACCAGGGAGTCGAGGGCATTCGGGTTCGGCGAGAGTACGAGGTCGCGCACGAGCGCGAGGAGCGCATCCTTTCCCTCGACTTCGCCGCCGTGAATGTTGGCCTGCACGTATACGATCGGCCGGCGAAGAGCCTTCGCAGCCGCCGGCGTCGAGACGAGGGGGCGCGATGCGATCACATATGGTATCTCGCGGCCCTCGGTCGTTCTGCCAATTGACCCGTGAGCCAGCGTCGCGTTCAGCCGTCGCAGCGATTCGAGAAACGACTGCACATCGACGTAACGCGATGTCTCCCTGTAGGAGGTGATTTCAGGGCGCGTGCGCGGAGGCGCATTGATCGCTAGGCCCGTGGGCCGCGAGGAAGCGCATGCGCCTGCGATCGCGCCCAGGGCAACCAGTCCAAAACTGCGCCGGAGCTGCCCGCGAAAAGTGCCTTTCATTTGCAAAGTCGTGGTTGGTTCTCCTGTCTCCATGCTACGATACTTCATCCCGCGCTGAATCACCAATCGGAATGTCAAAGTGCAGGACATCTTCCCGCACTCCCATTTTCGTATAAAGATTGATCGCGGGATCATCGCCGGCATCCGCCTGCACAAAAATCACATAAGCGCCGCGGGCAGCGGCAATTATCTTCAGCTCGTTGATCAGGGCTGTCGCAACGCCCCTTCGCCGGTGGGTTGCAGCAACCGCCAGATCGTAGACGTATATCTCGCTCCGCTCCTGCTCGAACTTTTTCAGTTCGTAGGCACCGATACCACCGATAACTGCCCCGCTTTCAATTGCTGCGACCGCAATGAAAAAATCACCTTCGAGCAATCGCCGGAGATAGGCTGCGCTCGGCGGTTTGCCTTCATAAGTGCCGACTTCGTCGAAGGCCTCACCGAATGTTCGCAGTAGAGCCTGCATCAGACCGATGTCATCGGGAGTGAGCTGCCGAATGCTCATGAATCGCGGAGAGCAGGCTCACAAATTGGATTGCTTCTCATCCAATGCCTGATACGGTCAGGCGCGATCTTCGGGGTAGAAGGAATGACCCCCACGCGCCATCTCCACCAGCAGGTCCGCCGGCTCGAATCGGCCAGGGAAGCGGGAATTGAACTCTTCGAGTCGCTGCACGACGACCTTCAGGCCAAGCGTGTCCATATAGCGAAACGGCCCGCCGCGGAATGGCGGAAAGCCGATACCGAATACCGCTCCAATATCCCCATCACGTGGAGAACGAATGATGCCTTCGCTCAGGCAGCGGGCTGCCTCGTTCATCATCGCGAGCACGGTACGCTGTTGAATCTGATCGGCCGGCATCTCTGTGCTGTCTCCGCCCGTTGACGCTTGCTGCTCAGGCACCGGTGCCGGTGCCGCTGGCGCCGGAAAGAGCTTGTAAACCGATTCGTCCACTGCTCCCTTCTTCCCCTCGTCGTCGTACTTGTAGAACCCCTTCTTCGACTTTCGTCCGTAACGGCCCGAGGTGACGACAGACTGCAGCGAGCGCGCGGGCTGCATGCGCAAAGGGAATGCGTCGGACATGATCTTCCCGGCCTTGCTCGCGACGTCCAATCCCACTTCATCGATGAGGGTGATCGGGCCGACCGGGAAACCAAAAGCGACGAGCGCCTTGTCGATCGTGTCGACGCGCACTCCGCTGTCGAGCAAAAGCCCGGCCTCGTTGATATACGGCGAAAGAATTCTGTTCGCGTAGAAACCTGGACCATCGTTCACCACGATTACCGTCTTGCCGAGTTTCTTCCCATACGCGACGACTGTGGCGGTGACCTCGGGCAGAGTCTGACCCGTGGTGATGACCTCGAGCAGCGGCATCTTGTGCACCGGCGAGAAGAAGTGCATGCCGAGCACCCGTTCCGGCCGCGCAGAAGCCGCCGCGATTTGCGCGATCGGGATCGTGCTCGTGTTGGATGCGAAGATGGCGCTGCGCCTGAGCTCGGGTTCGATCTCGCGGAGCACCTGGTGCTTGATCGCAAGATCCTCGAACACCGCTTCGATCACCAGGTCTACCGTCGCGAACCCGGAGTAGTCCACCGTCCCGCCGAGCAGCGACATGTAGTCGGTGAGCTGCGTCCTGGTAATCTGCTTGCGCACGAGCTTTTCCTTGAGCACATCGCGCACGGATGCGAAGCCCTTCGCCACGCGTGCATGATCGGCGTCCTTGAGGCGCACGAGCGATCCCTCCTGCACCGCGATGGACGCGATACCCGCGCCCATGAAACCCGCGCCCAGTATTCCGACTTTGCTGACAGGCCGCGGCTCGAAGTCCGAGAGAACGGTCCCTGGATGATCTGCCGGCTCCACCCCGCTGTCCTTCTTGAGCGCTGTCGTCGCAAAGAACAGGAACACGAGCTGGCGGGAAACATCGGTCATCGCCATCTGGCCAAAGAGGCGCGATTCCTCCCTGCACCCATGAGCAGCGCCGCCACTATAGCCGGCCGCGACCGCATCGATCGCGGCGGGAATCGCCGGATAGTGGCCGCCGGATTTCTCGAGCGATTGCTCGCGGGCTTTCTTGAACACGATCGACCGCCCCGCCGGATTTGCGTCGAGCAGGAAGCCCATCATTCCGGTCGAGTGGCGCGCGGTTTTTCTCTTCCCGTGAGCGAGCTCCTTCGCCCGCTGCAGCGCGACACTTCTCAAAATCGACGGATGCACGAGCTCGTCGATCAGACCCGTCTGCAGCGCTTTCTTGCCGCGCACGTTTTTGCCGGTGAGGATCATGTCCAGCGCCGCCGACAAACCGACGAGCCGCGGCAGCCGCTGCGTACCGCCGGCGCCAGGGATGAGGCCGAGCTGTACCTCGGGAAGGCCGAGCACCGTTTTCGGGTGGTCGGTGGCGATGCGGTAGCTGCAGGCGAGCGCCGTTTCCAATCCGCCGCCAAGGCACGCGCCGTGGATCGCGGCGATGAGGGGCACGCGCAGCTTCTCGATCGAATCGAGCAGCATCTGTCCGTCCCTGCTCAGCCGCTCGGCGTCGGTCGTCGTGCGAAGCTTGAGAAACTCATCGATGTCGGCGCCGGCAATCCAGATGTCCGGCTTGCCGCTCATGAGTATCGCCGCGCCGACGCTTTGGTCGCGCTCGAGACGGCTGATCATCTCGATGAATTCATCCTTCACCGCGCGACTGAGCTTGTTGACCGGCTCGTTAACGAGGTCGAAGGTGATGATCGCGACGTTCTCGACGACTTCGACAGAAAGCGCCGGCTTCCAGCGGTTGCCGACGCCCACCATGCCAGGCAGCGGAGTTTCCGCGGAAGTACCCATCAGGTGCGCTCGACGACCATTGCGAATCCCATCCCGCCCGCCGCGCACACGGTCATCAGCCCGAACTGCCCGCCGCGCCTGCCGAGCTCGTTGAGCAGCGTCGTCGTTATTCGCGCGCCGGTTGCGCCGAACGGATGGCCGATCGATATCGAGCCGCCC
>DATLXE010000314.1:0-1880 GCA_035575795.1 Gemmatimonadaceae bacterium | reverse complement strand
GAAGGGTCCGCCGCCGCGCGCCAGACCGGCGTGCAGGTCTCACCGCGAGAAGGCGTTGCCGCGGCCGAAGCGTCGGAGACGCGCCCGGGCAGCACCGCAGCCGCGTCGAAAGCGGGAGCCGCGGGGATGACGACGAAGTCGGCGACCCCCCTGGGCGCGTCCGCCAGGCCGCCGGCCACGCGCCAGGAGCTCTCGCGCTTCTGTGCCGCAGTGCGCGGCGGCGCACCGGTGGCGTGCGGTCCGCTCGAGGCCTCGCACTCCGCGCGTGCGTGCATCCGTGGCAACGAGGCAATCAAGCAGAAGAAGCGGCTGGAGGTTTAGCCGTAGCGCAGCCCTTCAGGGCTGCTCGACAGCGCGCACGGGCCACGGTTCAACACGGCTGAGGCCGTTGAGGACAATCGCGGGGGCAGGGCCCAAATCCCGTGTCTACCGCTGCTCGGATTGTCACCGGGTTCCGTTGAAGGATGATTATGTTCTCTGCGCCCTCCGCGCGCTCAGCGGTGAGTCTTGAGACGGGTTGATACCGGATCACTCTCCCACAGCGACCGCCCGCCTCGTCCGCGCGGAATGATAGATCGCCTCGATGATCGCGATGCTTTTGCGTCCTTCGTGCGCGTCGCACATCGGCGCGCGGCCCGAACGCACCGCCTCGATGAAGTCCGCGATGACCCTGGCGTGAGGCTCGGCATCGGCGACGGTCGCGGTCACGGCGGCGGCATCGGGAGGTGTGGAGGGCGCCAGGTCTGGGGCCGCGCAGTGGCGCTGGGCCTCCCGCAGGTCTTCGGCGATCAGCCTATCACCCTCGACGATCAGGGTGCCCTCGCTCCCCGTCAACTCCAGCCGGCGTGCGTAACCGGGATACACCGACGTCGTCGCTTCGATCACACCGATCGCACCGCTGCGGAACGTGAGGGTCGCGGCAGCGGTGTCTTCCGATTCGATCGCGTGGATGCGCGTCGCGATGGCCGCCGTCACCGACACGACGGGCCCGAACATCCACTGCAGGAGATCCACCGTATGGATACCCTGGCTCATCAGCGCGCCGCCACCGTCGAGTGCCGTCCTGCCTCGCCACCGTGAGTCGCCGTAGTAGTCGGGCGCGCGGTGCCATTTCACGCGCCCTGAGGCCATGACGGGCTTCCCCAGACGCTGATTCTCAATCAGACTCTTGACCCGGACGATATCCGGCTTGAGCCGATCCTGGAAGAAGACACCGACCTGTACACGCCCCTTCGCGGCAGCGGCGATCACCGCGCTGACGCGCGCGCTCGAGACGTCGAGCGGCTTTTCGATCAGGACGTGCAGTCCGCGTTCGATGGCCGTGATGGCCTGCTCCGCATGCAGCCCGGGCGGGCTCCCGATGAGGACAAGATCGAGCGGCGTGTGCGCGAGGAATCGCGCGAGGTCGTCGTAGGCGGCGGCCCCCGCGGCGTCAGCGAGCCGCTGCGCGTTCGAGAGGGTAGGAGAGTAGACGGCGGAAATCCCGACCCCGGCAAGCGCCTGCGCCGCCCGCACGTGCGTGTCGCTGATATTGCCCGCGCCGAGGATGCCGATGTGCGTCACGTCCGCGACGGAGCGCCGACGACGACCTCCTGCTTTGTGTCGTCGAACGTGATGCGCTCACCCGTCTGCAGCGCGGCGATCGTCATGCAGAGCGCGACGGAGTGCCGGTAGCCCGCTTCGATGTCCGCATTCGGCGTCTTGCGGCTGCGTACGCACTCCATCCAGTTGCGCACGTTTGCGCTGGTGTCGTTGTCGACGCCGGTGCTGGCGGTCGTCGCCGTCCGTTCACCCTTCGGCGCCAGCGTCACCTTCTCGAGCTGGTTCGGCTGCATGTTCATCGCTTTCGCGTGCCGCTCCTGAAGGCCGCCTTCGGGGGT
>DATLXE010000313.1:0-2004 GCA_035575795.1 Gemmatimonadaceae bacterium | reverse complement strand
CCGGGCGGAGTGCGTGATGGACTCGCGGCCCTCGATCCAATCATTACTCACGCGCTCGAGATTCTGCGCGGCGAGCCGGGCGATCACGGGAGCGCCGCAGCGACGCGCGCGCCTGGCCCGTCAAGCGCGCGAAAAAAGTCGTCGTGAAAGTTCTCATCACGCTCGCCGACGTCGAGCCGGCGGTACGCCTCAACGCGCTGCTCGAAGGCGCGGGCGCGCAGACTTCAATGGTTTCGCCGCTCGACGATCTCCGTGGTGAGATAAAAAAGTTCAAGCCCGACGTGATCGTCCTTACCGGCGCACTCGGCGACGCCGCAACGATGCAGATCGTTCGCGATCAGCTCTGGAGTGGAATTGCGGTCGTCGGCCTGACGGATGTCGAGGATCCCAACCTTCGCCAGCGGCTGCGCATGCTCGGCTTCGTCGATGTCTACGCCAAGCCGGTGTCTCCGGACGAGCTTTACCTGGCGGTGCGGCGGGTACTCGACCGCCAGCGTCTCATCGAGGCGACAGGTCTCATCGGCCAGTCGGATGCGATTCGCGAAGTGCTGCTCAAGGTCGAGCAGATCGCCCCGGTATCGAGCACTGTCATCATCGAAGGTGAAAGCGGCACGGGAAAGGAGCTCGTCGCGAACGCGATTCACCGGCTGAGTCCGCGTCGTGGCAAGCCGTTCATTGCGGTGAATGCGGGCGCGCTGCCGGAATCGCTGACCGAAAGCGAGCTGTTCGGCCACGAGAAGGGAGCGTTCACGGGCGCAGCCGAGCGTCGCATCGGCAGGTTCGAACTTGCGGACACGGGGACGCTCTTTCTCGACGAGATCGGTGAAATTCCCCCTTCTACGCAGGTCAAGCTTCTGCGCGTGCTGGAAGAGCGGCACCTCACGCGGGTCGGCGGCACGAAGCAGATCCCGATCGATGTGCGCGTCGTCGCGGCGACGAACCGTCCGCTCCGCGCGAGCGTTGAAGACGGCCACTTTCGGGCCGACCTGTATTACCGCCTCAACGTGCTGTCGATCTATATCCCGCCGTTGAGAGAGCGGCGCGACGACATCCCGGTGCTGGTGCGCCGTTTCATCACGGAATTCTCGTCGCGGCACGAGCGCCCGTTCCATGGTGTGTCCGCGGAAGCGATGCAGAACCTGATGAGCTATCCGTGGCCAGGCAACGTGCGCGAGCTCCGCAACCTCGTCGAAAGCATGGTTGTGCTGGCGCCCGGGAGGGAGATCGGGCCAGACGACATTCCCCGGCAGATCACGGAAGGCGGCGCGGCGCGATTTCTTCCCGTTCACGTCGGCCCTGTCGTACGAGCATCGCTCCGAACGGAAGGACGCGAGCTCGAGTTCCTGGTCAGGAGCATGCTCGAGCTCAAGCTGCAGGTGGAGGAGCTGCGGCGCCGGATGGATGAGGAGCGCGCGAATCCTTCGAACTGGGTGGCGGAGATTGAATCGTCCGACGGTGTCGCTGCGATCACGGGCGCGATCGAGCCACCCGACAAGCCACCGGCGCCAACCGCGGTGACCGTCACTCCCGGGATGACGATGGCGGCGATCGAGCGCGCCGCGATCGAGGCCACGCTCAAGGATACCCGCGGCAACCGAAGGAAAGCCGCCGAGCTGCTCGACATTGGCGAGCGGACGCTTTACAGAAAGCTGCGGGACTACGGCCTGGCTCAGTAGCGAGGCGGCTCGACTCTCTAAGCGAGGGCGACCCGGAGCAAGAAGGTTCGGGATATATTCGGGTATGACCCCAGCCTTCCCTACCTTCGAGCTCCTGACGGCGACGGCGTTCCGGTTGCGCCAGGAGGGATTCACCGAAGAAGCATCACGGATCGATGCTCTGCTGGAGAGCTTCTCCCCGATGGACGTCGAGGCGCTCCACGCTGCCGCGTACGCGTACCTGACCGGCGCCGAAAAACGGGAGGACAAAATGCCGAGCTCGGCGCGCGCGATGCGTCTGAGCGCGCGGAAGCTCGAGTCGCTGCGCGATCGCCTGATCCAGCTGCTG
>DATLXE010000312.1:0-6332 GCA_035575795.1 Gemmatimonadaceae bacterium | reverse complement strand
ACGCCAGGCGCTGCAAAAGGAAAAGGATCGCGCGTCGCGAGATCGCCTGAAGGGGCTGGAGCGAGAGCTTGCCGAGCTGCGCGAGACGTCGTCCGGCATGAAGGCGCAGTGGCAGCAGGAAAAGGAAACCCTCGGCAGCGTCGCGAAGATCACGCAGCAGATAGAGCAGGCCCGCCTCGAGGCGGAGCAGGCGACGCGTACCGGTGACCTCGGCAAGGCCGCCGAGATCACCTACGGGACGATTCCGCAGCTGGAGCAGGGGATGCGCGAGGCGGAGCTCAAGCTGGGCAGCAGGCAGGACGGCGGCGCGCGCTTCCTCAAGGAGGAAGTTGCCGCTGACGACATCGCCGAGATCGTGGCGAAGTGGACGGGCATTCCCGTGTCCAGGATGATGGAAGCCGAGCGCGAGAGGCTTACCCGACTCGAGTCGGTACTCGCGACGCGCGTGATCGGACAGGACGAGGCGGTGCGCGCCGTTTCCAACGCTGTGCGCCGCTCGCGCGCCGGGCTGCAGGATCCCAACCGTCCAATCGGCTCGTTCATTTTTCTGGGGCCCACCGGTGTCGGGAAGACAGAAACGGCGCGGGCGCTGGCCGAATTTCTCTTCGACGACGAACACGCGATGGTGCGTATCGACATGTCGGAGTACATGGAGAAGCACGCCGTCGCCCGGCTGATCGGGGCTCCGCCAGGATACGTCGGATTCGAGGAGGGCGGGCAGCTCACCGAGGCGGTGC
Source organism: Gemmatimonadaceae bacterium (assembly GCA_035575795.1). Taxonomy (GTDB): domain Bacteria; phylum Gemmatimonadota; class Gemmatimonadetes; order Gemmatimonadales; family Gemmatimonadaceae; genus UBA4720. The sequence continues at coordinate 5,595 of DATLXE010000312.1, read as the reverse complement.
GGCGCCGGCCGTACTCAGTCGTGCTCTTCGACGAGATCGAGAAGGCGCATCCCGACGTGTTTAACATCCTGCTTCAGATTCTCGACGATGGCAGGCTTACGGATTCGCAGGGACGGACGGTCGATTTCCGGAATTCCGTCATCATCATGACGTCCAACATCGGGAGCTCGTACATCCTCGAGCACACGGGCGACGACCGTGAGGCGGTCGAGGCGCAGGTGACGAGCGCGCTCAGGCAGCACTTTCGCCCGGAGTTTCTCAACCGCGTCGACGACACAATTGTCTTCAAGCCGCTCGGACAGGAGCAGATCGGCCACATCATCGGTCTCCAGCTCAAGCGGCTGGAAGAGCTGCTCGCCGACAGAAAGCTCAGCATCGAACTCACGCCGCAGGCGCGCGAGGTGATCGCAACAGAGGGTTACGACGCCGCGTTCGGGGCGCGGCCGCTGAAGCGCGCCATCCAGCGGCTGCTGCAAAATCCGCTGGCGATGGCGGTGCTTGAGGGCAAGTTTACTGAAGGCGATCAGATCCTCGTTGGCGTCGACGATCGGGGCGAGATGACGTTCAACAAGGCCGGAGACCTGGCATCGGTGGACGCGGCGACCGTCGGCAGGTGACCGAGTCGTCAGGCAACACCGGGATTTCCAGCAGGGACTCGGTGGATCTGGGATACATGACGAACGCCCTCGAACTTGCGGCGGAAGCGGCGAAGCGCAACGAGGTGCCGGTTGGCGCGTTGGTAGTGAGGGACGGAGTCATTGTCTCCGCCGCGTCCAACCGGACGGTGAGGGACCAGGACCCGACGGGTCACGCCGAGCTGATTGCGATACGCGAGGCGTCGCTGAAGCTCGAGCGCTGGCGCCTCGATGACTGCACGCTTTACGTGACGCTCGAGCCCTGTGCCATGTGCGCAGGGGCGATCGTGCTGTCGCGCATGAAGCGGGTGGTGTTCGGCGCGTACGATGACAAAGCCGGAATGGCAGGGTCGGTTGGCGACCTGTTGCGGCACTCCCGACTCAACCACCGTCCCGAAGTGAAGGGCGGCGTTGCGGCGGAGGAGTGCGCAGCCCTTCTTACGACGTTTTTTCGCGTGCAGCGGAGCGTCAGCGGAACGACTGGCTGACCTGCAGCGAAATAACGCGGCCGCGCGCTGATACGCCGGCTCGGACCGGAACGACATCCCACTTCTCGGCCTTGACCAAGGCTCCGATGCCGGCGCCAACCGCCGCGTAGCCAAAAAACGCCAAAGCAGCAAACTCGCTTGGGCTGGTCTTGGTTCCGTCTTCGTTCACGATTAGTTCGTCTCCGTTCAAAGCGAGAGCGAAGACTGTGGCGGCCGCACCGATTCCAGCGCCCCACAACAAGCCCTTTTTCGCGCCTGCCGATGCGACCCTGCCACGGCTGACCTCCACCTTTTGGATTGCGGGTACGCTGAAAGCGATCCGGGCTCCATGAGGGTCGGTGAAGAGAACGAGCGTGTCCCCGCTAACAGCGTTAACGACTCCGACGACTTCTTTCTGCGATGCGGTCGTGATCTTTACGCGTGCGCCTTCGCGTACCGAGAGCTGTTGTGCCTGGGCCGGAGCTGTTGCCGCTACGACGTAAACAGCCGCGAGCGCCGCCAGCTGCATAAATGGCTTAAACGACATTCTGATCTCCGGTGCATGAGAGGTTGATTCCGCCGTTCCTTCTGCCGGTTGGCAGATGGGCGAAATTGACAGTCATCTACACTATCCGGCAACGGACACGCGGAGAATACGTCAAGAGACGTAGAAAGCGCGTTGATTACGATGGACTGGCCGGATACTTTTCACTGCTACACTTGGACAGGTGGCCGAGTGGTTGAAGGCACCGGTCTCGAAAACCGGCGCACCGGCAACGGTGTCGAGAGTTCGAATCTCTCCCTGTCCGTCCAGTATCCCGAAGGTCGCGCGGAGCCTGATTGTCCGCAGTGTTCGATGCATATTGCGCGCAAACGATGTTGGGACGGGTGGCCGAGTGGTTTAAGGCGCACGCCTGGAAAGTGTGTGTACGTGAAAGCGTACCGTGGGTTCGAATCCCACCCCGTCCGTTGCTACGTAAGGAGTTAGCACACTGCACCTCAGTCAGTATGGGCGCGGTCGAGTTGCGCGAATACCTCCCGGAAAGAGAAACGGCGGCCTCTCGCAATGAGAGAGGACCGCCGCCCGCCGGGAAGCCCGACGCTCTAGAGAGGACGAGTCGCTAGAGTCCTTACGCATGGAGAGTCCGATCGTGCCGCCGTCACAACCGGTCGAATGCCGGTTTGCTAAGCGGACTACGCAGGCAAGCGTACCGCATTTCAGGCGGTAGCTCGATCGTTAACGCCGGGCCCGTGTAGCGAAATAAATATCCGTACTACCTTGGCCGCCCGGCCGGTCCGAAGCGAATACCAATGTGGCGCCATCGAACGACAGGGATGGTTGAGCGTCCCTGAACTGGGTATTCAGGGTCGGTCCCATATTCTGCGGAGGCCCCCAACCTGACGTCACGTCCTGACGAGTCGAGACATAAAGATCCGCTAAGCCAAAACCGCCAGGACGGTCGGAGAAAAAGATGAGTTCCTTGCCGTCCATCGACACCGTTGGATGGGCGTCGGTCCCCAGAGGGTTCGGGAAGTTCAGCTCGACAAGGGGTTGGGCCGAGCCGCGGGGTAGACCGTTGGAATCGATCGGCACCGAATACATTTCAACGTCTGATGGTGTCGGTCCACGGGCGAAGTAAAGACTCGTGGGCGCGCCCTCAATCTCCAGGTACATTGGCCCAGCTTCATAAACGCTCGTGTTCACCTGTGCCCCCAGGTTGATTGCGAGGCCCCAGGCCCGGTCGTCGGCAACGTTACTACGCCGCGATACGTAAACGTCCTGCTGGCCGAATCCCCCGGGGCGCGCGCTTTGGAAGAAAAGCAAGTGGCCGGTCGTGGAAAAAGCTGGTGATTGGTCATCGCCCGCCGAATTGACGGGTGCACCCACGTTCACCGGAGTTTGCCACTCACTATTAATGGAGGCGCGCCGCGACACCCAAATGTCGTTCCCGCCCAGGCCGCCCGCGCGCCTGGACCCGAAGTAAAGGCTAAGGTTGTCAGGCGATAGGACAGGCTGCTGGTCGTTATCCGAGGAGTTAACAGCCGGCGCAAGGACGGGGCTTGACCACGCACCCCATTCGACGGGGCGCGGCTCCGTCGGGCCGTCGCTGCACCCGGCAAAAATCACCACACTAACGCAGACGGTGCGGAGAAAGGGGCGGCTGTGGATGATCCGGAGTCGGCGTAACGCGTGCAGTTTCATGAGTGCTCCATTGTGGCTGGGTTGATCGGTCGTTGATCGGTCGCCGCAATGTCGCGCCCCCCACTCAGAGCAAACTCAGTGGAGCCTCATTTGTCGACTCACTCGGCTCACTGAGGCGTCAATTAGTTCTCAGCCGTCAATTTTCTTGTTTCTACTCCGCCGTAACGTCGCTTTCCTTCGCTTTGAGGTCGGAGGGATAGGAGTGGGTAACCGTCGCTTGGATAAACCGGCAAGCTGGCACAAGGTCCGCCGCCGGCCTGCCAGCGGGGGGTGGGTACTACTTTAGCGTCCATAGAGTAAGACGCCCTTAAGGAATTCCGCGAACGCCACCAGCCGTTAAAAGGAGCGGTTTGACACGCGCACCCACCGTTAAGGGGCGATCCTTCAGGCGTCGCCGGTCTAGCGCTGAGCTGGCGCCGGTAACAGTACCGTGTGCGCCCTACAAAACCCGCCGGATCATGTGAGACACGTGCTCGAACAGCCGGTCCTTCATGCCGCGCTTCTGGAATTCCGCGAGCTCGATTTCCTTCGAATACCTGATATCCTCGTCGAACAGTTTCTCCAGCCGCGCTGCAACGTCCTCGTCCAGCATCACCAGATTTGATTCCTCATTGAACGACATCGACCGATTGTCGGCGTTCATGCTTCCCACCGACGACCACATCACGTCGACCACGATCGTCTTGGCGTGCATCATTACTGGCTGGTACTCGTAAATCCGTACGCCCCAGCGTGTCGACGACCGATTGCGTGGAGGCCGGACCGTACTATTCTGACCGGTACTTCATTTACCTGAAGGCGGGGGAATCGCTGACGGTTACTATGAGCTCCGCAGCGGTCGATTCTTGGCTCGAACTTTACGATAGTGGCGGCAACCGCGTCGCGGCGAATGATGACAGGGACGACTTCACCTTCGACGCGCAAATCGTGTATACCCCGCGGGTCGCCGCATATTATCGTATCTTTGCAAGAACCAATTCCAGCGCGGAGACCGGCGGCTACTCACTTACAATTCGATAAAGGCAAGACTATGCTGAGATTATTCACCGGGGTCGCAGCGATAGTGTTGTTTGTGCTCCCGCCGTCCTAGCACAATCAGGGTTGAAGATTGTTAATCGCCGCGCACTCTAGCCACGTAGAGTGGGTTCGAATCCCACCCCGTCCGTTGAGAAAGCGTTATCGTGACGACTTCGAATCGCCGTCCTCGCCCGGGTGTTTTCACGTTGCCGTGGCCTTGATTGGGCCAGGTTGCGTTGCGTGGTGAGCATGAAGAATCCACTACTCGGCTCACTCCGCTTTGGGTCATAGGTCCGGATCGCCAGTCTGAGCGCGTCGTGACCCCCTGGAATGAGTTCCATCGGTCGGATCGTATCGAAGACCATACGCTTGCCTCCGAGCCGCCGCCCAGGGGGTAAGCAAAGAAAAAGCTACCCGGTCAGGGGTGGCCTCACTTGCTTCGCTTTCGACTTCTTGGCTGCCTTCTTCGCTGGCTTCGCCTTCCCCTTGGACGTCGCTTGGTTGAGGCGGTCGCCGAGCAGATACACCGCCCAGTCGCGGATATCATACTGAGTAGAGAGCAGTAGCCCCCGCTGGGTCTCGATTGGAAGTCCGTGGAAGAACTCGGGCGTGATCAGCTCGAATAAGGCGGATCCCCCCGTTCCTTCGAGCGCCAGAGTGAAAACATCTTCGATCACCCGCACCGTATCGAGGCCGTACCGTGCCAGATCCCCATTCTGCAGGAAGGCGATGACCTGGGGCAGAGTGGCGTAAAGAAAGCTGTCCTTCTCTTTGTCTGGGAGCCGAACATGGAGCGCATCTGGTTTCACCGGCGTAGGCCGCGGGTCCCGCTTCGGATGAGCCTTGGCCTGCTTGGCCCACTCCCTCACCTCCGGCACCTTTGACCTGGTGAAGCGCCCCCGGACTTGTTTCGTCTGACTGTTGAGCCACTGTGGCCCGAGTAGATCGAGGTAGTACTCCAGATCCTCTAGGCTGTGTGGCTCCCTGTCCTCAAACTCCGCGAGAGCCCAGTCCGTGGGAATGTCGTGAGCGAAATGCCTGAGGATCCCCCTATACTCGGCTTCGGCGAGAATATCGACGAAGTAGGCTGACTCGAACAAGGCAATGGAGCCCGCCCCATCTTTGAGCATCCTGGCAATCGCATCGGCTACTTGTTCCTGCCGGTGGGTGTCGACGTCGCTGGGCTGCCCGTCGTCGTCGTCGTCGAAATCGTGCGGCTCGTCAATGTCGGTCATCCCTGCCTCAAGTCAAAGTGATGGGAAAGTGTATGGCT
>DATLXE010000311.1:0-4940 GCA_035575795.1 Gemmatimonadaceae bacterium | reverse complement strand
GATCACCGCCCCCGCGGATGGGAAGCTTGACCATAGTATTGAACGCGCAGAACAGCTTGTTCAATCCTTTGACGCGATCGATGGCGAAGGCGGCGCCGAGCTCCGGATTGTTAAAGCCGGTATTGACCTTGGTCGAGGTTGGACTGCCGGAACGCAGGTGAACAGCGCTGATGTTGGTGATAAGGGTTATGTCGTTCGTGGCGCCATACTCGATATAGGCGCCGAGCTGAGCGCGGGTGAAGCTTGCGCCAGGCCCGAATGTGTTCGGCCGGCCGGCAGCGTCGAAGCCACCCGACGCCCTGTATAACGAGGTGCCGAGGAAGAGAATCCCCTGCGCTTCCGGCTTAGTACAGTGGCCAACCTGCGCGATAAGCGCCGCAGGGGCTAATAATAACACCACCGCGGTCAAAAACCGTGATAACGCGCAGACGTACATATGGCGTGCTACCGCAAGACTCGGGCGCGGGCAATCGAAGACTTGGGTTCGGAATTCGGGCCACCTCAATTCCGGAAATGCTGGCCACATTGAACCACCCGTGGCTGAAGGCCCTTATACACTGGTCGCCCGTCCACGGCGTACAGCAGCCGCTCAGCGGCATCATCGACGCCAAGGGGTCCATTGCCAGCCATCCAAAGTAGCTCCCAAATCCCACCCATCATGTGGTAACTACACTCCATTCCTCTCATTAGAAAACAAAGATAAGCTGCTTTCCATATTTGGGATTACACAGGGATCCGAAACATGGAGAGCAGATTGACACAACGAAGTCGGTGTCGCTCTCCTGCACCCACACGCCATCGCTGGTGTCAATCAGGCCGTGTCAGCAACGAGCGGTACGTCGAACGTTCCACCCGTCACCGTAAAGGCCGAAGAGCTCCCGGACATGGTAATGCACGATCCGCTTCCGGAGAACGTCCCGGTGGCGCGCGTCGACGAAACCGAACTGATGGTAACAGTCCCCGTCGTCAGCGGGCAAAGCAGCGTGAATGAGCTGCTGGCCTGGTTCGCCCCGAACGCGACGGTGACACCGGTGCAAAGTGCCGCCGTGCACGAAGAATTGATCGTGTTGCTTCCGACCGTCAGTCGCGTAATCCCGACCACTGCGAGATCCCACGTGGTGCTGGTCTTCGGGACTGTCCCGAGGACCAAGATCGCCTGCTTGGCGTCATCGCGCACGCCTGCCGCCCAGGGCGACGTGCCGAGTGCGCCCGTCCCATTGGTAGGCGGCAATCCTGTGGCGCTGTACGATCCGGCGGTGCCACCACTAAAGGAAAAAGAGAGGGAGCCCGACGTCGCCAGGTTGTCCGGAGCGGTTGTATCTCCGCCGCACGCCACGAGCGCGACGCCGAGACCGACAAGGAGATGTTTGAGCTGCACGCGACACCTTCGAAAAAAAGTTCGGTGGTAGAGAGCAGCCACGTTATGAGCCCGCGCACCGGTCGTCAATAGCGCGGTCGCCCCGGCGCGCATCGCGTGGATACTTACGTGTGCTCCGAAAGCCGTACGCGCCGTCTGGGCGCGGGCGGCGCGAGGTCGTCACCAGCATATTGCGCGCAGCGCCTTTCCAACCCACCATTCCCCACGCCCGCCTGACGGTGCTTGCTGCTGACGACGGTTCCTGCACGCTCTCGTGGACACTTCCACCTAACAACCCGAAGTGTCGTCGATGCCACCATTTGGGCCACGATCGGTACGCAAGCATAATGGTGAGTTCAAGCTGGCCGCAGTGCGATTGAATAAGCGGGTGGGATTTAGGTGAGGACCGTCACCGCTGGGGCCGAGGAAAACCAGCGGGTTGCGGCAAGTGTTTTGCCCGGTTTGAGTAGGCTTATCGTTTACGCCACGAGACCACAATGACTGCAAGGGTGAAAATATCCTGCCCGACTCGCCCCTACACTGGCTTTGAGGACTATCAGGCCGCCATAGTGCGACGTGCGGCGACGCCGGAGCGTCGCGTCACTAGAGTTCCCGCCGCCTTTTGGATTGCCATGCTCGCGCTCAGCCTGTTGGGGTGCAGTCATATCAAGCGACGAGAAGTGCAGAATGGCATCCAGCCCGCCGGAGAAAGCGTTGAGATGAGGCGCATCGTCGGCGTCACCCTCAAGGACGGGCGTGAAATCCGGTTTGACACGAACTCCCTCCCGGTTCGTGCGTGGGGACACGCTCCGAGCTGAGGTCGGAAGGGAGCCGCTGGCAATTCCGGTGGGCGAGGTGGAACGAGTCTGGGTGAAGTCGCTGAGTAAACTGAGAACTGGTTTCGCAGTCTACGGCACTGCCCTCGTGGGTTTCGGGACCCTCCTCGGCATTGGTTTCGCAGGCCGCTGATCAGCGCGCGTTGCTTGAGATTGCTAAAAAACAGAAAGGGGGAAGCGACAGTAAAAATCCGGCGGTGGCGGTTGCAAGGCTCAGCAGTTAAGTTGGCGGTTCGTTGCCAGCAGTCAAACGGCTGAGCTTCAGGTAAAAAAGTCTCCCAACCCGACGGAAACCCCTATGCAAATGTTACGGCGCACGCGTGTCACGTTCTCGCTTCTCACCATCGCTGCACTGTTGTCAGCATGCTCCGACTCGACGGGAACCAACCAAACTGATCTCGGTCCAGCGCTGGCGTTTGGCAACGGTACCGCTCAGGCATATGTCCTGTCTTCCCCCGCCGGAGCGCCGCTCGAAATCGGCGTCGTGTTTTCAGAGTCGGCGCTCGTCGGGTTGCCGACCAGTGGAACAGGAGTCGAGCTCCAACTCCCCGCGCAGGCGTCGGTGGCGCCATTCAACCACGCGACCCTCGACTGGCATCCTGCCGGACATCCACCGGCTGGCGTTTTCAACGTGCCACACCTCGATGTGCACTTCTACACGATCACACCTGCCGCCCGTGCGGCGATAAGTCCTGCGAGTACGGATTTCGCGACCAAAGCCGCGCGCACACCATCCGCCGAGTTCGTTCCCACCGGGTACGTTAAGGATGCCGTCGCAATACCCCGCATGGGCAACCACTGGACGGACCGCACCACTCCGGAATTCAACGGGCAGCCATTCACCAGAACCTTTATCTACGGTTCCTGGGACGGCACGTTCACGTTTTATGAGCCGATGTTTACGAAGGCCTTTCTCGATGGCAAGCCTCCCGTCACGGCAGTGCCTCTCAAGATTGCGTCGCAATATGCGGCGCCGGGATCCTATCCAACGTCCTACAAGGTAGGATTCGACGCCAGCGCCAGGCAGTACGTAATTGCGATCAGCGGACTTGTGCCGCGTCCCTGACCGTCAGGCGACTTGCCCGGCAGTGGGCGGTCCACTGACTTTCAAAGCAGTTTGCGCGAGTCAGGCGAGGTCCAACTGGGCCTCGCCTTTCTCTTTTGCGAGCTCGGGGGGTTCTACTTCATGACCGCGGCGAGAAAGCGATCGACTGCGTAAGTGCTGATCTGGCCGCACGGCCCGGTAAAGCCAAAGTCACAGCCGTGGGTTGCCCAGGGAAGTTCCACCAGCAGGTGTGGTCTTCTCTCCTGCTCCAACCGCAAGTTGAGCATACGGCTCTCCCTGACCGAAACCAGCTCGTCCTTTGTGCCGTGGATGAGGAGCGTGGGAACGGTTTGCGGCGACACGAACTTGACCGGCGACGTGGAGTCGTAGGCTTCCGGGCGCGTGACCGGTGTGCCCGACAGATAGCTCCGAAGGATCCTTTGTGATTCAATGACCTTCGAAGGATTGTTGTACCCGAACCGCTGGTCGGTGGGCGGATAGAATGCCACCACGCCACGGATGGCCGCGTCCTGCTTCGTGTACGCCGATAGGAGCGCCAGATGTCCGCCCGCCGAACGTCCGATGAGCGCGATACGCGACGCATCGAGGACAAGTCGATCGGCGTTTGCTTTCAGGAAGTCGATCGCCGCGTTGACATCGTCCGTCGCGGCGGGATTTGGAAACCGCGGCGCGAAGCGGTACGAAACCGCGGCGACTGCATAGCCGCGCGCGGCGAGATGGTAATTCAGCTCCGGAAGGTCGGCCCTTGAACCACCCGACCACGAACCACCGTGTATGACGACTACCAGTGGAAGCGGCGTCGTGAGCGCCTGGCTTCTGTACATGTCCAGCTGCAGAACTCCCGATGTCCGCGACGCATACCCGAGCGTCGTCCTTGCCACTCCCGGCGTCTCTTCCGTGTCAACCAGGGATCTCAGGGATACAGGCTGGTCATTTGCGGCCGCGATCTGCAGGAATTGGCTGGGAGGACGACCGAAAGCAGCGTCGAGTTGGTCCGGGAGACTCGATCCGACGCGGTAGGCGCGAACGAGTGGTGTCACCGCGATCGCCAGCGCGGCGAGAGCGAATGCGCCTGAGATCAGGCTGAGTCGATCCCGCCGCCACCCAGGAATCAGCAACGCCAATGCGACGAGCGCAGTGTAGTGGCCGCGCTCCGCCGCGGCGATCTCCACCATCCAGAGCGTGTAAGTAGGCGCCGGAACCAGGATGAGGAGCGAGAACAAAAAGAGCAGTAGAGCAGCCGCGAGCCGTAATATTCCGGGAACCGTAAACCGTTCGCGTTTCAAATCATCTCCCGTGCTTGCTCTGCTGCCGAATCCCCTGCAGCATATGGTAGCGTCACGAATACTCGCTTGGTAGCGCCACAATGCTCTGGAGGGTTCACAATGCTCGGAGTTTCTGTTCGGACCCAGTTGTTGTTCGCCACGAATGTTCTGGTGCAGTGGCCCGCAACTTCCGCAGAATGAGCGACCTCGCCATTCGTGTGAATGCAGCTGACGCGCGCATTACGAGCTGGATGGCTCGACACGGACTTCAGCTTCTCCGCATCAGCCTGGGCGTCGTCTTCCTCTGGTTCGGTGCGCTCAAATTCTTTCCCGGACTGAGCCCGGCCTCCGACCTCGCTGCCCGCACCATCGATGTGCTGAGCTTTGGCATGGTGCCGGCCAATGTGTCCGTGCCC
>DATLXE010000310.1:0-2382 GCA_035575795.1 Gemmatimonadaceae bacterium | reverse complement strand
CGATGCAGAAGGCCCAGCACCGCTCCCACATCCGGGTCATCGTGATCGACGGAACGATCGGCTACACCGGCGGCTTTGGAATAGATGACAAATGGTACGGTGACGGCCGCTCGGAGGGGCACTGGCGCGATACCAACGTCCGTTTCGTCGGGATGGCGGTGCGCCAGCTTCAGGCAACCTTCACCGTCTGCTGGGCGGAGGCCACCGGCCATCTTCTCACCGGGCCACTGCTCTTCCCACGCGTCGACGCCGGGGATGACGCGGATGCGCCGGTTCTCGCCGGTCTCCTCCACGCGTCTCCGACCATCGGAAGCACTTCGGCGGAGCGACTGTTCGTCCTTATGATCACCGGCGCGCAAAAGCGGCTGTGGATCAGCAACTCGTACTTCGTGCCCACTGCGGCGTTCAGGAGTCTGCTGTGCGCCGCTGCCAGCCGAGGCGTCGACGTGCGTATCCTTACCGTCAGCAAGGCCAGCGATGTGAAGAGCACGTGGTACGCGGGACGGGCGCGATACGAGCAGCTGCTGTCGGGGGGCGTACGGATCTACGAGTACCAGCCTGTGATGATGCACGCCAAAACAATCGTGGTCGACGGGATGTGGTCGTCGGTGGGAAGCATGAACGCCGACAATCGGTCGATGTCGTTCAATGAGGAATCAAATCTGGTGATGCTGGACGAGGACGTTGCAGCGCGGCTGGAGAAACTGTTCGAAGAGGATATCAGGTATTCGAAAGAGATCGAGCTCGCGGAGTTCCGGAAGCGCGGAATGAAGGATCGGCTGTTCGAGCACGTCTCTCACATGATCCGGCGCGTTCTGTAGGGCGCTCGGGGGTCAGCGCGCCCGTCTGTCCATCACGGGGGGGGTCCCGATCGGCGAAATACTCGGGCGAGCTCAGATCGCGGGACGGCAAGACTCTTCGCTCGAAGTGGTTAATTCATGCTGGTTTTGCACCCCTAGCGGGCGTTCCGCCGCCCCTGCCGCGATCTCCCGCCTTCTGCCCGGTCTCCGACTATGTAATGTGGCGTCTCTTGGCCCGAAACGACTGGGATCACCCGAAGAATTCGGCCATTCAGAAGGCGTACGGAAAGGCTGACACCTCGTAGGGGAACCAGATATGCCCCTATCCCCAGTTTGCGCGCATTTCTGGGAACCACACACCTACAGTCGCGTTCTCCCTCGCCCAGGACCTTGACCGCAACACGCACGTCGTCCGGCGAGTTGTTCGTGATGCGTGGCGCGATCACTCGCATTCCGGGCGCAACTTTTAGATTGATTAGCAGTTGGTTGTGCTTCTCTTTTGCTTCTTTGACGGCGCTTTCCTTCACGCGACCGTATCCGCCGATGAATTCACCAACTGGCTTCCCCGTTGATGTCCGACTGAATTCAACTTGCCATTCCAGACTGACATCGCGCCAGACCGAAACCGGCGTATCGAGCGAGCCATGCGGAGTAATGACATAAGCTTTGTGACCTTCGATTGACACCCTGACAGGCACCGGGAGCAAATTCCGGATAGTTAGTGACTCCTTCAAATCGCTGATGGCAAAGGCGAGAGCAAACACACAGGCGGCGATCACAAGCCGGGTAAGAAAAGGTCGGAGGAGCGGCTTGGGTTCAGGAGGAGGAACTGGAAGAGTCGGCGTAGTGACAGTTGGGGTGATGACCGTTGCCGCTGCGAGCTTTCTAAGCCTTTCTTTCTCGACCGCCCTCCGCTTCGCCAGTTCTATTTCTCTGCGCTCATCCTCGGCGCGCTTGCTCCTTTCCCTAAGCAGAGCAGATTTCGCGCTCGCGATGGCGAGTGTCTCCAGCTTTTCACACTCAAGGCACGTCGCACCCGCCAACAACTTCGGACGGTCATGGCTTGCGCCATAGCAGCACCATGACAAGTTGCCGCAGCAGACATCGCACTCGCGCGCAGACGCCGTTGCCGAGTCAGCTCCGCACGCCTCGCAGCGGCGGCGGATATAGGAATGCGCTGTTGGCACTAAGCGCCGGGGTCCGGCTCCGGATACACTCGAGAAATTGCCACGGGCGGAATCGCGAGCCTATGAACTTGTGGCAAGAGGCCGGGCCGGCGTCGTGCGACCACTGGCTGCCGCTCGTAGGGCCCAGAATCCGCCCGAAGCAAGGATCGGGTGCACATTGTGTTGATGGTGAGCACGCCGCGGTCCTCCGCAAGCGCACAACTCTCATAGCAGTCGTCAACGTGCGTGTGACCACGAAGCAGACGCGACACCGGTCGTCCCAGTTCAGCTGAAAGAATGCAGAACTCGGCAAATGTCGCGAAGCCGAGTCCGATGTCGCGGGCGTTTCTATGAGGGCGTACCCGGCGTTTCCGCGGGTACCAGCGGGTCCACACAAAATCCTGCATGCACAGAGG
>DATLXE010000309.1:0-3148 GCA_035575795.1 Gemmatimonadaceae bacterium | reverse complement strand
CGCGTGTCCTACGCCCTCGCCCGCAGGCTCGTCAAGGTTTCGCACATCGGGCTGGTCAACGTCGTTGCGGGCCGGGAGGTCGCGCGGGAATACATCCAGGATGCGATCGTCCCGGAAGTGATTGCGAGCGAGCTCTCGCAGCTACTCGACCTGCGCAATCCGCGGCGGGCGGAAGTAATGGAGGGGCTGGCCGAGGTTCGCGGGCGGCTCGGGACACCGGGCGCGGCGGAGAGGGTGGCGAAAATGGCGAGCGCGCTGTTGAGCTGATGGCCCGGGAGAGCGAAGAGCTGCCGCTCAAGATGCGGATGACGCTTTTTCTTGGCAAAGGAGCGCTCTCGCTGCTCGCCGCGTCGTGGCGGTATCGCGTGCTCAATGGGTCGGTCGTGAGCGAGCTGCGCGCGCGAAAGAGTCCTTTCATATTTTCTCTCTGGCATGGACAACTGCTTCCGCTGCTGTGGCTTCACCGCGGGCAGGGCGTCGCGCTGCTCATCAGCGAGCATCGTGATGGAGAGCTCATCGCCCGCACCGCGACTGCCCTCGGCTACGAGCTGGTGAGAGGCTCGACAACGCGTGGTGGAGAACGCGCTCTTCTTGCGCTCGTGCGCGAGCTCAAGCGCGGCAAGGAAGTGGCAATCACCCCCGACGGTCCGCGCGGTCCGGCTACGCGCTACGCGCCGGGCGCACTGGTCGCGGCGCAGAGGTCCGGTGCGCCGATTGTCCCGATCGCAGCGTCGGCCGATCGTGCCTGGCACCTTAAAAGCTGGGACCGCTTCATCGTCCCGAAGCCGTTCGCGGTGATCACGGTTGCTTACGGAGCAGCCGAGCGAGTAACGTCTCCGACGGCACGCGCCGCGGCCGGCGAGGCGAGTCGTTTCGAGGAGATCATGAACCGAACAGTAAGCGCAACTAATGGCTGACCGCCGCCAGACAATCGAGCGAATCTGGAAGGGGCGGGGCCGTGGGCCGAAGGTGGCGAGGGCCGCGCTTTCACCGCTCGAGCTGCTCTACCGCGGGGCGATGGCTGTACGCGGGAAGCTCTATGACCGAGGCATTCTTCCGTCCCACGATGTGTCGGTGCCGGTTCTAAGCGTCGGCAACCTCACCGTCGGGGGTACCGGGAAGACTCCAACTGCTGCGTGGTTCGCGCACGAGCTTGAGCGGATGGGCGCGATCCCGGCGGTGGTGCTCCGTGGCTACGGCGCCGACGAGCCGCTCGTGCACGAGCGTCTGAATCCGACGATCCCGGTTCTCAAGAGCGCGGACCGGCTGCGCGGAATGCGGGAAGCGATCGCGCTCGGCGCCGATGCGATCGTGCTCGACGACGCCTACCAGCACCGCCGCGCGCGCCGCGATGCGAACGTGCTGCTGGTGAGCGCAGATGGATGGACGGGGGAGGTACGGCTGCTTCCCGCAGGTCCGTGGCGCGAACCGCTCACCGCCGCGCGACGCGCATCGCTGATCATCGTCACGCGAAAAGTCGCCAGTGCCGCGCAGGTCGAGGCAGTACGTAACGCGCTTGGGAAAGCGGCGCCGTCAGTACCGCTCGCGCAGGTTCACATCGTTCCCGCCGATCTTCGCAGCACATACACCGGCGAGCGGTTGCCCCTCAAGACGCTCGTCGGCGCCGATGTTACAGCGATCGCAGCGATCGCCCATCCGGAAGCGTTTTTCAAGCAGCTCGCCGAGCAGGGTGCGGTTGTGAGGCCGCGCGGTTTTCCCGATCATCACTCGTTTTCGCGCAAGGAAGTCCGGGCGCTTGCCGCATCCGTTGAAAGCTCCGACTTCGTTGTCTGCACGCTCAAGGATGCGGTAAAGCTCGAGCGGCTTTGGCCTGCCGAAGCGGGGTCGTTATGGTATGTTTCACAGCGTTTTCGGATCGAACGGGGAGAGCGACAAATCTCCAAGCTTCTGGACGATCTGCTCTCCGCTGAACAGTGATGGCCCGGATCCGGACCATCGGTCACTGAAACAAGGACTAATGGCCACCGCCAGACTCACACCCGCGCACGGACTGGTTCGCCCCGACAAGGACCGCTTCCTCGACGAAGAAAATCCATTCGAGGCGATGATGTCACGCTTCGACAAGGCGGCTGAGCTGCTCGAGCTCGAGCCCGGCATGTACAAGGTGCTGAGGAAAGCGGAAAAGCAGATCATCGTCTCGATCCCCGTCATGATGGACAATGGAGAGGTCGAGGTTTACGAGGGGTATCGCGTCCTGTACAACACGTCACGCGGTCCGGCGAAAGGCGGCATCCGCTTCGACATGCAGGTGACGCTCGAGGAAGTGAAGGCGCTCGCGGCATGGATGACGTGGAAGTGCGCGGTGGTGAACATTCCATTCGGCGGCGCCAAGGGCGGAGTAAAGTGCAACCCGCTCGAGATGAGCGCCGCGGAGCTGGAAAAGCTGACCCGCCGCTACACGTCCGGGATCATCAACGTGCTCGGTCCCGACTCCGATGTGCCGGCGCCCGACGTGAACACCAACGAGCGGGTCATGGCCTGGATCATGGACACCTACTCAATGCACGTCGGCCATACCACGACGGCGGTCGTGACCGGCAAGCCGGTCGAGCTGGGCGGCTCGCTCGGTCGTCGCGAGGCGACGGGGCGTGGCTGCATGATCGTGACGAAGGAAGCGCTCGCTCATCTCGGGATGAAGGTGCGCGGAACGACTGTCGCGGTGCAGGGGTTCGGCAACGTTGGATCAGTCGCGGCGCAGCTTCTCGTCGGTGAAGGGTGTAAGGTGGTGGCGATCGGCGACAGATCTCTTTCTATCTACAATGCGAAGGGAATCGACATCGACGACGCCATTGCCCATGTGGCGAAGCACAAGTCACTCGAGGGGTACGCTAAGGGGGAAAAGATCTCGGGCGCCGACCTGCTCACGCTCGAGGTGGACGTGCTGCTGCCGGCGGCGCTGGAGAATGTCGTCACGACCAAGAACGCCGCCGCAATCAAGGCGAAGATCATCTGCGAAGGGGCGAACGGCCCGACCACTGCGGCCGCGGATTCGATCCTCGACGACAAGGGAGTCTTCGTGATCCCCGACATCCTCGCCAACGCCGGTGGTGTCACGGTCTCCTACTTCGAGTGGGTACAGGACCGTGGTGGTTACTTCTGGCCGGAAGATCTCGTGAACGACCGTTTG
>DATLXE010000308.1:0-6010 GCA_035575795.1 Gemmatimonadaceae bacterium | reverse complement strand
TCCTGACCCCGGCAACCTGCACGCATGGCAGATGCAGAAAATCGCACAGGAAATGGCCTTCTCCGAAACCACGTTCATCTATCCGCCAGAGCAGGGCGGCGACGTGCGCATGCGGATCTTCACGCCTGGCGAAGAGCTGCCAATGGCCGGGCATCCGACCATCGGGAGCACCTTTGCGCTCGCGCACGAAGGGACGATCGCGCGTGGACGTGAGGACTTCGTGTTCGAGCTGGGTGTCGGGCCCACGGCAGTCTCCCTGGAGTGGGACGTCGATGGACTGTCGTTCGCCTGGATGACGCAGCCACCGCCGTCGTTCGAGAAGGTGATCGACGACCGCGGCGCGCTTGCGTTGGGGGCTGGTGTCGAAGCTGGCGCACTGGTCGAGGGGCTTCCGATCCAGGTGGTATCGTGCGGCGTTCCGTTCCTGCTCGTGCCACTGCGCACACGGGCCTTGGTGGACGCCGTCTCGGTCGACCGCCGCGCGCTCGCCCGGTGCCTGGCTGGCGCAGGATTGCCCGAGCTGCCGGCCTTCTTCTTCGCAACGGAGGACGGCGGAGGGGACGCGACGGTTTACAGTCGCATGCTCGCGCCGGGATTCGGGATTCCCGAAGATCCCGCGACCGGAGGCGCGAGCGGCCCGCTCGGTTCCTATCTGCTCCACCACGGGGTCGTCGATCACGAGATGGCCCGCGCCATGGTGAGCCTTCAGGGAGTGGCGATGGGACGACCGAGCCGGATCCACATCTCGATCGAATCGACGGGTGCATCGATCACGCGGGTACGCGTCGGAGGGCAGTCGGTCATGGTGGGCCGGGGGGAGATTCAGGGCCCGGTCTGAGCCAGACGTCCAACGCCTGAGGCCCGACCTATTCGACGTCGATCTGCACCCCGCCGACAAGGCCGGCGAACACGTTGTAGAGCGCCGCGCCGATGGCGACACGTCCACCTCGCGTGGATGCTACTGCATCCTGCCGGCCTCCCCGGCCGCCTAGCTAGCCGACCTCGCGAACCGTCCGCCAACCCAATCAATAGGAGCGCGCATCCGCTCTCAGCACATGTCCGCTTCTCTCCGGAGGCGGCCGAAGATTCCACCGAAGAACGCCCAAACCGCCTCGCAGGCCTCAATGGCGAGCGCGCCGTAGTCTGACCGCGAGGGCCTGGCGATTCTATCGGTGAAACGGGTCGATGCCGTGATCAACTCCTTGATCTATGCGAGGCGCTATAAGACGTCCTTCCAGAAATTGAAGATCATCGCGGCCTGAAAGCCGTGTGGCCGCCGAGTGTGATCAAGTAAAATCCGGTCGTGATCGGCACCACGGTCTCTCATTATCGAGTTCTCGAGTCCATCGGCAGCGGCGGGATGGGTGTCGTGTACAAGGCGGAAGACACCCGCTTGGGCCGGCTGGTTGCTCTCAAGTTCCTGGCCCCGTGCGCGGCGGGCGACGCGGAGGCCGCCGAGCGCTTCCGCCGAGAGGCGCGCGCCGCCTCGGCGCTCAATCATCCCAACATCTGTACCATCCATGACTTTGGCGAGCACGAGGGGCAGCAATACCTCGTCATGGAACTTCTCGACGGGCAGCTGCTCACCCAGCGGATCCACAGGGGCGGGCTGAAGCTGGAGGAGCAGCTGACCCTTGCAGGGGAAATCGCGGATGCGCTCGAGGCCGCGCACGCACAGGGCATCGTTCATCGCGACATCAAGCCGGCCAACATCTTCATCACCAGCCGGGGGCACGCGAAGGTACTGGACTTCGGCCTCGCGAAGACCTCCTCGCGCAACGCCGCCGCGCTGACGGCGCTCGGCGTCACCGTCGGGACACTCCCGTACATGTCGCCCGAGCAGGCCCGGGGCGAACCGGTGGACGCGCGCACGGATCTGTTCTCGTTCGGAGCGGTCCTGTACGAGATGGCGACCGGGCAACCCGCCTTCCAGGCGAAGACCCACGCCGGAATTTTCGAGGCAGTGCTGTCGCGAACGCCGCCGGCCCCGGTGCGGCTGAATCCTGATCTGCCGCCGGACGTTGAGCGCATCATTTTGAAGGCGATCGAGAAGGATCCGGCACTCCGCTATCAGTCGGCTGCCGAGATGCGGACCGACCTTCGACGTGTGCAGCGCGACAGCAGCGCCTCATATGTCGGGACTCCAGCGGCGCTGCCGCGGCGACGGCCGGCCACCCGGTGGATCGGAGGAGGTGTCGCGCTGCTCGCGTTGCTCGCCGCCGGCTTCCTGCTGTATTCGGGGCGCAGCGCACCAGCGCTGACTGAGAAAGACACGATCCTCATCGCCGACTTCGCGAACACGACCGGCGAGACGGTGTTCGACGCGGCGCTGAAGCCGGCGCTCGCCATGCACCTCGAGCAGTCGCCGTACCTGAATATCTTTCCCGAACGGCGCACGCGCGACACGCTTCGCCTGATGGAACGCTCACCGGATGAACATGTCACGGCAGACACTGCGCGGGAGATCTGCGAGCGGCAGGGGCTCACCGCCATGCTGCTGCCGTCGATCGCCGCGCTCGGCGCCAGCTACGTCATCACGCTCGAGGGGGTGAACGCGCGCACGGGAGAGACGCTTGCGCGGGAGCAGGCGCAGGCTGGCAGCCGCGAAGCTGTGCCGAAGGTGCTCGGCGAGGCGGCGGCGCGCTTCCGGACGCGAATGGGCGAGTCGGTGGCGTCGGTCCAGAAGTTCGACACGCCTCTCGAGCAGGCGACAACCGCGTCGCTCGAGGCGCTTCGCGCGTACGGCGAGGGGCGTCGTTTCGTCTCGCGATCGGAGCACGCTGCGTCGATCCCGTTCTTCAAGAGAGCCGTCGAAATCGACCCGGATTTCGCGTCGGCGCACGTCGGCCTCGCCGCGGCGTACTCGAGCGCGCGGGGACTGCCGGCGGACCTGTCTCCGGTCCACGCGAGCCGCGCGTACGAGCTGCGGTCACGTGTCACCGAACGGGAGCGCTACATGATCGAGTACTTCTACCACGCGCAGGCCACATGGGATCTCGAGGCGGCGCGGGACAGCCTCGAACTGGCCCTGAAGGTGTACCCACGCAGCCAGCCGTTCCGCAACAACCTGGTGCTCACCTATGGAGGGCTGGGCGAGTACGAGAAAGCGCTGAAGCAGGCGAAGGAAGCGCTCCATGGCGGACCCGCATCCGGCGTCCTGCTCGGCAACCTCGCATGGATATATCGGGCACTCGGGCACTACAAGGACGCCAAGGCCACGGTCGCTGAGGCGCACGCCCAGGGGTTCGACTCATGGCTGTTGCGTTCGACCTTGTTTCTCATCGGGTTTGTCGAAGGTGACCACGCGGCGATGCAGCAGCAGGCGGCGTGGGCGAAAGGAAAGCCGGAGGAGGAGACGTTCCTCGGCTTCCTGGCGTCGGCCGCGCTGTTCGAGGGGCGTGCCGCCGCGGCCGCGAAGATCCGCCAGGATAATTCCGGGCTCGCCTTCTTTCATGCGGCGACGGGCGATTGCGCGCACGCCATGCGGATCGCTCCACGCGCCGCCGCGCAACCACTGACGTGGGGCGCCGTGCAGCCGCACGCCTGGTGCGCGGGGGCGGCCGTGGCCGAGCCGATGATCGGCGCCGTGGCAAGGGGCGCGGCACATAGCACCGAGGTGAACCTGACAGGCGTGCCCGTGCTGCGCGCGCTGCAGGCGATCGAACGCAGGAACTGGCCGGCGGCACGCGCGCACCTGCGGCCGGCGATGAAATACGAGCACGCCTTTGCGCCGCCGCTCCCGACGTATCTCGATGCGGTCATCGCGCTCGGGGAGGGCTCGTACGCCGAAGCCGTGGCGGGCTTCCAGAAGGTTATCGATGCGCGCGCGCGCGCGCCGGTCAGTTTTTTCTATCCCCTGGCACACGTGGGCCTCGCGCGGGCGGCGGCGCGCGCCGGTGACGCTGCCGGCAGCCGTCGTGCCTACGACAAGTTTTTTGCACTCTGGAAGAACGCCGATCCAGGCATTCCGCTGCTGAACCAAGCGAAGCAGGAATATGCCCGCCTCCGGTAACCGCAGCCGGCTTTCGTCCATTCCGATGACAAGCACAGGGAGGGCCCGCCGGGCTGAACGCCGGAGTTCCTGTGGGCTGGCCCTAAAACACGAGATCCAGGTCGTGGTCACCTGGTTCGAGGAGTTGCGGCGCACGTCAGCGCGTTAAACCCCAGCCTCCAGGCGGGGCTATCGCAGCAAGTCGATCATCCGGCTGAACTTGATGGTCAGGCTCCGGCCGATGACCACGGCAGGGGACCTGAGGTCATCGTCGAGCGCCTGCGTGTCGTTGTAGACGACAAACAGGCCGGCGTTGGCCTGCTGCAGCCATCCGAGCCGCACGTTGGCGGACCACAGATCCGACGTGTCGTTGTACTGCAGGAGCCCCTGGAGAAACGTGCGCGGCGTGAAGGAGTACGACACGCGCGCGCGTGCCAGGTTCGTCGTGACGCGACCCGTCGGCAGGTCCACGTCGTTGCGCGCAAGCGCCAGCTCCGTGTTGAACGCGTCACTGAACCTCAGTCTGGCCGTGGGCGTCAGCGCCACCCGGCGGCCCCCGAAGAAGCCGCCGATATGCGCGCGGAGGCGGAACACGACCGGCGCCCCCTCGTTCATCATCGCCACCAGCTGCAGCTCGCGATGGTCGTAGGTGCCGGCAGGCACCCGCACGCCGGCGATCTCGAACGGCACGGCGACACCTTCGCGAATGAAGTTGAGACCCGTGTGCACCTCGTGACCGCTCTTGAACTCCCAGTGGCTGTCGACGTGGAGCTGCCCGCTTTCCTGGAAGCCGTTCGGCTTCCAGTAGCCTCGATACGACACGTGGGGCCGGATCTCCTGCAGGCGCAGGAAGCTGCGGGGACGGTACCGGTGAAAGACAAGGAACTCCGGCTTGCGGAAGCCCCCGGAGCGCGTCAGGAACCCCACCTCGGGACGGAAATTCTTCCGGGGTCTGACAAGGGCGGCGTCTGTTACCTCGAGACCCCGCTAATACCGTCTATCGTCGCTCGGCGATATAAAGCATGAGCGACAGGACAGAGCATAACCGACAGCCGAGCGCGATCGGACCGTTTGAGGCCCTGGCGGTGAAGGTGCCGGACACGCCGGCGATGCCGATGGGCCCGTTCGAGGTTTCGACGTTGACCTGCGCGCCGTCCGGGGCTTCGACGATGATCTGCACGCTCCAGCGGCGGCCGCTCGGACGATTCGCGATCCTGACGCGGTTGCCGTCGATCGACAGCCGCACGGCGTCGGCCGCTCGTTGCGCGTCGTCACGGGTCGCAGCACCGGCGCCGATGCACGCGGTAATCGAGTAACTCTTCCCGCTGCCCTTTTCGATCCGGACGCCGCCGTTGCCGTCGGGCTGGACGTCAAGGATGCCGGTCGACAGCGGGACCGTGGCATGCTGCACCGCGCGCGCGACCTGGAAGTCGCCGAACATCATGTTCGTGCGCCCGCAATCGGCCGCCTCGAGCGCGACCGTGCCCCGTGATTGAGTGGCGGGCGCTGCCGCCAGCGCGAGGATGAGTGAGCCGGCCATTCCAATGATTCCAACGTGCATGAAGAACACCTCGGAAGGTTGGACGGCGATTGGGGAATAGGGTTGGCCGGTCGAAGAAAAAGGGGCGCCCGCCTGCCGCGAGCGCCCCGATCCGTGCTGCGAACCGTGGCCTTGAACCGTTGGCCGGTGTTGAACCGTGTTGAACCGTGGCCTTGAACCGTGGCCCTACTTGATAAACAACATCTCCCTGTAGGTCGGCAGCGACCACATGTCGTGAGGCACCATGCACTCGAGGCCGTCGGCCGCTTCACGAAGCGCGTCCATGGCGGGGATGACCTTGTCGCGGAAGTATCGGGCGTGCTTTTCCGCGTCGCCGTTCGTCTCGTGGTCCAGGAGTGTCTGCAGATGGTCGACCCGCGTTTTGCAGGCGTCGGTGAGCGTGCAGATCTGGTCGAGCATCCGCTTCGTTTCCTTCGCTGAAGCGCCGGCCGCCTTCACCGCCGCGACGTTGTCCGCAA
>DATLXE010000307.1:0-18162 GCA_035575795.1 Gemmatimonadaceae bacterium | reverse complement strand
CGAGCCGCGCTTCATCCACCGTATCGAGGATCGCAACGGGCGCGTCGTGCTGACCAGGGAGGTTCGCGCACTCACGCGGGCAATGGATCCGGGCGTTGCGTTCGTGGTCCGCGAGATGATGCGGGATGTGGTCGAGCGCGGCACCGCCACCTCGATCAGGCGCCACCTGCCGGCGACGATTCCAGTGGCCGGAAAAACCGGAACTACCAACGACAACACCGATGTGTGGTTCATCGGCATGACGCCCGAGCTCGTCGCCGGCGTCTGGCTCGGCTTCGACAAGCCGAAGACGATCACGACAAGTGCCGGCGGCGGTTCTCTCGCCGCGCCGATCTGGGCGAGGACAATCGCGCGCTATTATGAGGCAAACCCGCGGTTGACCGTTGCGAAGGAAACGCAGTGGCAGCCGCCAACGGGAGTGATCAGCGGCGAGATGGATCGCGGTACCGGTGATCTAGCGACCGATGTCACGCTGGCTGAGCAACGCTACACTGAGTACTGGATCGAGGGCACGGAGCCGGCTGAGCTGAGACTGGATCCGTGGAAGATGCTCGGTCGCGGGGGACTGATTTTTTGACGGAGGCTAGTTGGGTCTTTCTAGCTGAAGACTATTCAAGCCGTGAGCACTCGGCAGGTAGTCTTCAGTAACGATTAGAGGTGCACGCCGAAGCGCGTTTCGTCCGCCGGATCGCGCCTTGTTGCTAAGCCTCAGCTGCCACTTCCTGCGTGACGAGGCGTGGCTCGACTTTCTCAGGTTGGGGATCACTGAGCGGCAACGTAACGGTGAAAGTCGAGCCTTTGCCGACAACGCTCTCCGCGGTCAGCTCGCCGTGCATTGCGCGTGCAAGTTCACGACTGATGGACAGTCCGAGGCCCGTCCCCTCCCGGTCTACGCCTTTCCCCACCTGCACAAACGGCTCGAAAATCGACTCGACCTTGTCGCTCGGAATTCCCACTCCGGTATCCTCCACAGTGACAAACGCGTGCGAATCTTTGATGCCACACTCGACGGTTATCCGCCCACCCGTTGGAGTGAACTTCACGGCATTGGAGACCAGGTTGAGGAGTATCTGGCGCAGCTTGTCGGCGTCCGCACGTACGGTGATCTCACGGACACATGCGCGATTGTCGAACTGCAGGCCTTTCGCACCGATCTGCGGCGATGTCAGGTCGTCGACTTCGGCCAGCGATAACCTCAATGAAACGTCGGAAATATCGAAGTCGACACGCCCTGCCTCGAGCTTTGCAAAATTGAGAACGTCGTTGATGAGACCAAGCAGGTGCTTTTGGCTCCGCCTCGTGCGACGGAGATAATCCATCTGCTTCTCATTGACCGGTCCCTGGATCTCCTCGGCAAGGAGCTGGACGTAACCAGCGATCGCGTTGAGAGGAGTGCGAAGCTCGTGACTCATATTGGCAAGGAATTCCGACTTCGCCTGGTTGGCGTTCTCCGCTTCCGCCCGCGCCAATTCGGCTTCGGCGCGAGCCGTGCCGGCCTCGCGATACAGACGGGCGTTCTCGATGGCCACTGCTATTCGCTGGGCGAGGTCCTCTGCAATGCGGACGTCGCTCTCGTCGTATTGCCGTCCTGACTCGGCGGAGGCGAGAGTGATGGCGCCGATGGTGCGGTCCCGGATACTCAGCGGGACGATGATCGCCGAGCTCAGGCCAAGGCTGGCAAGCAACTGATAATGCTTCTCGTTGTGTGCCATGACGCCGTGCAGCTCGGCCATCTCTGCATGCAGCTCGGCCTTTCCCGTTCGCAGGACGTTTGCAAGGCCCCGGGACGCATTGAGGTCCGGCGGGAACTCTCGACGGAGCTCTCTCGCCCAGCGAACCTTTTCCGGATCCGAATGCCAGAGGGCGACTCTGCGTGGCGCTCCGTCACTGCCAATGATGTCAATCGCGCACCAATCGCCAAGCACCGGCACCACCAGCCCGGCCACACTGGTTATCGTCGTCTCGAAATCGAGGGATGAGCCGAGTAGCTGGCTTGCCTCCGCGAGGAGCTCAGCGCGCCGTTCGGATTTTTCGGACTCGACCCGTGCGGCTTGCTCCGCCGCCAGCCGCTGAGCGGATTCCTCTACCCGCCTCCGCTCGGTGACGTCGAGTCCGAAAATGATCCTGCTTTCGAGCCCTCCTTCGTCTGTGTGATGCTCAGCGCAGTTCCACTCTATCCTACGCTGCGCACCGTCTGCCGCTCGCACACTGCTTTCGAACGCGTTGACGTTTCCCTGGACGAGGTATTGCCACTGCGCCTCGACGCGGGGCAGCTGATCCCCGGCAACCAGGGACTCCCACCATTTTTTGCCGATGAGATCCGATGCCTCGTGCCCGAGCAACTCTGTAATCCTGCCGTTGACAAATAGAGTCGTTCCGTCCGGAGAGAGCTCGGCGACGATAGCCGGACTTCGGGCTACCAGCTCCTTGTAGTGCGCTTCCGAGCGTCTGAGCGATTCCTGGGCGCGGTGCAGCAGCACCGGTGCATCTGAACGCGGATCAGCAACGGCATCCAGTTCGCCCGCGAGCACCGCGCGAAGCGTCGCTTCCGCCTCGGCGAGCCGTTCGGCCAGGTTTTCAGCACTCTCCACCTCGCCGTCCACGCTATTTCGCCCCCGCCGATTCAGGAATTCCCAGTGCACTTGCCAGCGCCGGGGCTTCCCGAAGTGTACCGATGATCTTTCGAATCGGCGGCGGACGTAATCTCACGAGCGTGGGGGTAACGAAAACTCCGTCACTAAAAGCTCTCTGCGGCTCACACAGGAAGTCCACTATTTCAAGTTGGTAGCGACCCCGAACGCGCGCCTCCAGCAGCGCGGTCAGGTTCGCCTTCGCCTCGGACGAATTCGGGGCGTCTCCAGCTACATAGAGCCTCAGGCTGAGGGTTTCATCGTTGCCTTCGGTCACTTTTTAGCTCCCTTGGCCGGCGGTCGGCGCACGGCAGGGGTGGCGTCCAGACTCGGGCGTGCACCCACCCCACGCAGCCGGGAAATTTCTTCGTGGGTTCTGCTGATGCGCTGCTCGCTCGTGTTCGTTTCGGCATTCACCAGATCCAGGTCGGCGCGCCGCAGCTCGAGATCCCGCTTGAGCGCCTCGATCTGGTCGGCGACTTCCGCCTCGGCAACCTCCAGCGCGCGGCGGGCCCGCGCCGTCTCCGCGTTGCGGCGCACCTGCTCTGCTCGCACCTCCTCTTCCTTCTCCCATCTCGCCGTACCCATCAGCACTTCGCCTCCCGCCGAGTACACCTCGGTGAGCTCGATGCCTTCCTTGGAAAGAATCATTTCACGCACCTGATTGGAATGCTTGGTGCCGCGCGACTTGACGATCGTAAGGGCTCGATTGCGTTCCCCGCCGCGGGCTACATACGCAAGGTGGATCCAGGTATCGGCGATTTGCGAGATTTGTGTCTCGGTGGTTTCCGAGAGCCCGTCCGCCTCCGACGACAAGCTGGTACAGAACACGGTAATGCCCTCGGCTTTCGCGTAATCGAGGAGCCTAAGCGATGCGTGGACCGCCGCCACCTGCCCCCCTGTTTTCGCCAGTGCCGAAACGGGATCCAGGACCATGCACGTCGGCTGGAGCTCACAGATCAGGGCCTTTACTTCAATGAAGTGAGCCTCCGCACTCATGACTTCTGTGCGGATCGAATACATATGCAGGAGGCCCGAGTCACGATGCTTTTGCAGCTCCAGTCCCACCGAATCCAGATTACGAACGATTTGATCGCCGGCCTCGTCGAAGCTCACGTAGAGAACGCGCTCGCCGCGCTCGCAGGCCGCTTCGGCGAACGACCGGCGAGGGTGGTCTTGGCAGTGCCGGGGGCTCCCGTGACAAGCACGCTGGAAATTCGGTAGTAGCCGCCACCGAGCATCGTATCGAGGGCCGCGATTCCCGAAGAAACCCGTTCCTTGGACACCTCATGCTGCATCTCAGTCTGACCGAAAGTCGCGACCTGCATGCCCTTGGGGGAGATTATGAGAGGGAACTCGTTTTCCGCGAAGCCCGACCCGCGGTACTTGAGGACGCGCAGACCGCGCAGGGAAACCCGGTCCACAAGGCGATGGTGAAGGGAAACGACGCAATCGACCATGAACTGCATGAAGGCATACCGGTCGCCCGTAGAGCCGTCGCTGGGGTCTGCCTTTCCGGTAATTATCCCCGTGATTCCGGAAGCCAGCAGCCATTCGTGCAGCCGGTACATTTCGCGCCGCTCGGCGGCAGGATCGTTCAGCATCGCCAGCAGTACATCGATTCCGTCGAAAACAATGCGTTTGCACGACATCTCTCCGGCCTTGCTCGACAGCGCAGTGAGGATGCCTGTCAGGTCAAAATCACCCATCTGTACGATGTCGGCCGGTAGCTTTGCGTCGAGAAAGAAGAGCTTATCTGCCTCGAGCCCCGGCAGGTCCCAGCCGAACGTCGCCGCGTTCTCCACGATCTGACGCGAATTTTCTTCGAAGGCGATGAAGATGCCGGATTCGTTGTGCTCTTTGCCGCCGTTGACGAGCGTCTCGAGAGCAAAGATGGTTTTTCCCGCCCCGGACGTTCCCAACACGAGTGTGGTTCGATGGCGGGGAAGTCCGCCTCCGGTTATTTCATCGAATCCCGTGATTCCAGTCGCAGCCTTGGCAAGCTGCGGCCGCTCTTGATCGATTGGTGACATTTCGGTGACCTGAGGAAAAGTGGGCAATGCTACTCCGAGCACCCGGCCAGGCGGACAGGGGCGCAGCATGTTGATGACGGAAAATTCAGATCCTGGGACCAATGCAAAGAGGCCCGTTAATGCAGAAAACATGCTATTGCGCTCAAGCCGCCAACTGAGTTTCCGTGCCAGCGGCTCTCAAAAAAGATTGTACCGCAACAGCACAGTTTGTCTGACGATTTCCGGCTGCACTGGAGGTTGGATGGAAAAATCCTGCGTTTAACGATACTGATACTGTGCTACACTTCTTACTGGAGGCTGCCCATGAATAACCAGCGAAGTCAGAGTCGCACACGACCACAGTCAGCGCTGCGCCGAAGTGTCATCGCGGGTTCCGTAGTGCTGCTTGGGGCGTGCAGTAGCGTCACCGGTCCCCGCTTCTCTGAAGGGGCATTGCGCATAGAGCCGATCGCGACCAGCGTCGCATTCACCCGCTCGGAGACGCGGGTCGGATTCACCGTTCCCATCACGATTACCAACCACTCGAGCACGACGATTTATCTGGCACAGTCACCCTGCGCCTCCGCTTTCGAAAGGTCTGTCGGTGGGAACTGGATCAGAATCCCAAACCGCATCGTGTGCAGTCTGGAGCTTCGGCCTCCCTTTGCCATCCAGCCAGGCCAGAGCAGAAACGTCGATGCGGCCCTCTTTCCTGATCCCGATTCTGTCACTGCAGGTCAGTACCGTGTAATTCTGCCGCTCTCCGTACAGGTGAACGGCAACTTCAGGAAAGTGTCCGAGGAGTTCAGCGCATCACTGCCATTTACTGTGATGGCGTCGCCATAGAGATTGAAGGGCGAAAAAAGCAAAGGGGGGAAGCTCAGCGAGCTTCCCCCCTTTGCTTTGGCAACGTTGCGAAGCTATGCGACCTCTTTCATCTCCAGCGGCTTCGGCGCCTCCGCTTCCTCCAGAGGCACGAGCGCGATCTTCAGCACCTCATTGAGCGTTTCCACCGCATGGAACGTGAGCGCCGACCGAACCTCTTCGGGTACATCGTCGATGTCCGCCTCGTTCGCCTTCGGGATGATGATGGTGGTGATGCCAGCGCGGTGAGCGCCGAGGACTTTTTCCTTCAGCCCGCCGATCGGCAGCGCACGCCCGCGCAGCGTGATTTCACCCGTCATGGCGACATCGCGCCGCACAGGGCGATCCGACATCTCCGACACGAGCGCGGTAGCGATCGCGAGCCCGGCTGACGGGCCGTCCTTCGGAATCGCGCCGGCCGGGACGTGGATGTGCGCCTCGATTGCGCCAAGCCGGTCGCGCGGAATACCGAGCTTCGACGCGTTGTTTGTCGCGTAGGTAAAGGCCGCGCGCGCCGATTCCTTCATCACGTCGCCGAGCTGGCCGGTGAGAATCAACGACACCGCTCCGCCCGGACCTACTACCTCGCTGTCCGCCGGCTTGCTTCCGTAGTACCGCCTTATCGAAGCCTCCACGAACATGATGTCGCCGCCCATCGGCGTGTAGTACATGCCGGTGGCGATGCCGACTTCGTTCTCCTCCTGGATGTGCTCCGGATGCACCTTCGGCCGGCCGAGCAGGTCGCGCACCGCATCCGCGTCGACGGTGTGCGACACCTCTTCACTCGACGCGATCTTCCGCGCGAGCTTGCGCGCGACGGCGCCGATCTGACGCTCGAGCTGCCGCACGCCGCTCTCGCGCGTGTACTTCGACACCACCGACATGATCGCGTCGTCGGTAAACTCGATCTTCTTGTCGCTCAGTCCCGATTCCTCGAGCTGGCGCGGCAGCAGGTACTTCCTTGCGATCTCCGCCTTCTCGCGCTCGGTGTAGCCTGCGAAATCAACGACTTCCATGCGGTCGAGCAGCGGCCCGGGAATGTTCTGCACGAAGTTGCCGGTGGCAATGAACAGCACTTCGCTCAGGTCGAACGGAACGCCGAGGTAGTGATCGGTGAACGTGTCGTTCTGCGCGGGGTCGAGCACCTCGAGCAGTGCGCTCGCCGGATCTCCCTGAAACGACGTGCCGAGCTTGTCCACTTCGTCGAGCAGGAAGACCGGATTCTTGGTGCCTGCCTGCTTGAGACCCTGCACGATGCGGCCGGGCATCGCGCCGACATAGGTGCGGCGATGTCCCCGGATGTCCGCTTCGTCGCGCGCGCCGCCCAGCGCGACGCGAACATACTCGCGTCCCAGTGCGCGGGCGATTGACTTGGCGATCGATGTTTTGCCGACACCCGGCGGTCCGATGAAAATGAGAATCGGACCCTTCGCCATCGCGCGTGACTTTGCTTCCGCCTTGTCGGTAATGGTGTGATCGTCGAGTTCCGTAGTCGCGAGCGACGGCGTCGCGTCGTCTCTTTCGGGAAGGAGGCGCGCCGCGGGAACCTCGCCCGTCTCCTCGACTTCGTTCGCGAGCTGAAGCGCGCGCAGCTGTCTCACGGCGAGGAACTCGAGCACGCGGTCCTTCACGTCACCGAGACCGTAGTGATCTTCCTCGAGCACCTTCGCCGCGTGGTGGAGATCGAGCTGGTCGTCGGACCTGATGTTCCACGGCAGCTCGGCGATCCACTCGAGGTACGTGCGAATCACCTGTGCTTCCATGGACTCGCGCCCCGCTCTCTCGAGCCGCCCAAGCTCGCGCTCGACTTCGGCGCGCGCATCCTTGGGGAGCGTGAGCTTGAGAAGCTTGTCGCGCAGCTCGGTGATCTCCTTGCTCGAGTCGTCGTCGCCGAGCTCCTTTTGGATCGTCTTCAGCTGCTCGCGCAGATACATCTCGCGCTGCCGCTCGCCGAGCTCTTCCTGCACCTGAGACTTGATGTCTTCCTGCGCCTCGAGCAATCCAACCTGACGCTGTACGAGGACCAGCACGCGCCGCAGCCGCTCCTCGACACTCAGTGTTTCCAGCAGTCCCTGTTTTTCCGGAACGGGCAGCTCGATGTAGCCGGCGACGAGATCGGCGAAGCGGCCCGGCTCCGTAACTGAATCGAGCACCTGGTGCACAACCTCTTCAGGCAGTCCTCTCCGCTCACCGAGCTCCGCGGCGCGCTCGCGCGTTTCCTTCTGGAGCGCCGTGAACGCGGCGTCGTTTTCGTTGACCGGCGACATTTCCTCCGCGGGTACGATCACCGCGCTCAGGAAGCCGTCGGCGGTCGAATACTGCAGTGCCGTCGCGCGTTGCTCACCCTGGAGCAGGAGTTGAACGCCACCGAGGCCGCGCTGGATCTGGCCGATCCGCGCAATCACGCCCATCGAATAAAGGATGTCCGCGGTCGGCTCTTCTGTATTGTCCTTCTGGGCAACAGCGAACACGAGCCTGTCGCCTTTGAGCGCCGACTCGATGGCTCGCAAAGTGGAGGGTCGGCCAGCAGCGATCGGCTGGGTGAGCCCGGGGAAGATGACAGTTCCCCGCAGGGGGAGAACAGGAAGTGTCTGACGTTGCGACATTATGCTATCCGTATGCGAGATTCTTGCTCAGCTACTACTCCAGAGGTGCCACGTAATGCATCTTTCGCTCTCGTGGATTTACGCCAGCGCGGCATGAACTGCACCACAATTTCTGCTGATTCGACGCGGAGCCATGCCAATAAGACCTGACGATGAGCTCGGCCTGCACGTGTCCCGCATCCTCTCTGCAAACTACGAGCTAGAGAGTGAAGTCGGCCGCGGCGGCATGGGCGTCGTTTATTGCGCCAGAGACAGACGTCTCAAGCGCCAGGTCGCGGTAAAGATCCTGCCGCCCGAGCTCGGCTTTCGCGCGGACATCCGTCAGAGGTTTCTTCGCGAAGCGGAAACGGCCGCCGGACTGAGCCATCCGAACATCGTCCCCATCTACACGGTCGAGGAGAAAGACAACCTCGTCTACTTCGTGATGGCTTACGTCGCGGGCGACAACATCGGCGCCCGGCTCCAGATGCATGGGACGATGCCGCCCGTCGAAGTGCGGCGCATCCTGCGCGAAGTTGCGGACGCGCTGTCATATGCGCACGGCCGCAACGTCGTCCACCGCGACATCAAGCCCGACAACATTATCCTCGATGCGGAGACGGGCAGGGCGATGGTCACGGACTTCGGCATCGCGCGCGCCCTCACCGACAGCGGCGACTCACGCCTGACGGCGACCGGAATGGCGATCGGGACGCCCGCGTATATGTCGCCCGAGCAGTCCGCCGGCGACCGCGCGATCGATGGACGGAGCGATCTCTATTCGCTCGGCGTCGTCGGTTATCAGATGCTCTGCGGCCAGCCGCCCTTTGTCGCCACCAATACGCCGTCGATGCTGGTGAAGCATCTCTCCGAGCGTCCCGTACCGGTTAACGAGCGCTGGCCCGATCTGCCGGCGGATCTCTCGCGCGCAGTGATGATGTGCCTCGAGAAGGATCCCTCCCACCGCTTCCCGAGCGCGGCTGCATTTTCAGTCGCGATCGGCTCCGGTCAGATGCCGACGCTGGCGACGCGAGCAGCTCCCGCGCTCGGCATGGTTCCCGTGCGCCCGAGCGAGCCATACCGCGCGCCGACAGCCGAGCCGCGGTATCCCTCCAGCCAGGCGAGCCACGAGGAGCTGAGTAAGTGGAACGCGCCGATGGTCGTCTCGTTTCGCCGCAAGCTCGCTCCGTACCTGGCGGTGAATGCCATCCTCATTCCCGTCTCGATCTTCTCGGACAGCGGCTTTCTCTTCATCTCGGTGGTCTGGACGGTCGGGCTCGCCTTCAAGTACTCCAAGCTGTGGGCGGCTGGCTACGACTGGCGCGATGTGTTCCGACAGCCGCGCGACCGCCTCTTCTTCGATGTCGCCGCGGAAACCATCGATGACGCGCGCGCGCTCTTCGACGATAACAAGCGAGCCGAGGTACGCGCCCGCGCGCGGTCTCGCGCTCAATCCGGACTGTTTCCGCCGAACCCGGTGCCGGCCTTCCCACCACTGCCGCGAGTCCCGCGGTATCCGGGATCGAGCGGCGGTGGAACGGTCGTGAGCCGCGCCCCGCAGGGCGCGCCGATGTTGGGCATGGCCGGCTCCACATATCCGGAGAGCCGTTCGCCATACGAGGATGCCCGCTACAATCCCGTCCTCCGCGAAGCTGAAGCCGACCATCGCGAGATTCACCGTCAGCTCCTCAGCATTCCGCCAAACGAGCGCGAGCAGATTCCCGAAGTCGCTACCTCCGCCGACGCAGTCTTCCACCGCATGCAGCTTCTCGCTCAGAACCTCACCGACCTGGAGCGCGGACTCGGGTACGAAACCGCGGCGTCGATCGAGAAGGAAGTCGAGACGCTCGAAGCACAGGCGAATCCGCTCGAAGAACGCGCGAGCGAGGAACGCGTGCGCCGGCTCGCTCACCTGAGACGGCAGCGCCGCGCTGTCGCCGAAGTGGGGCGCAAGAAACGCGAGGCGAGCGAAAAGCTCGAGAACTGCCGGCAGTTGCTGCGTAGCATGAGGGCCGAACTGGTGCGCTTCCGCTCGGGAGGGCTGGGCGCCGCGCCGCCCGCGGGCCTGACGATGGTCACGCAACAGGCGCAGAGCGTGGTGAGAGAGATGAGTTATCTCTCCGACGCAAATGCAGAGCTGAACGCTCTTTAGCCGCGGCGCGGGCCGAATGCGTCTTTTTTCGTTCCTTGCGTGTCTCTCGCTCATCGCCACTGCCGCCGCATCCCAGGAACCGTCGCCCCCGATTGTGCGCGTGCCTACTCCAGAGGTCTTGCGCGGCCTCTATGTGAACCGCTGGGCAGCGCTGGGCAGGAAGCTCAACCAGCTCATCAAGGTTGCCGACCGCACCGAGATCAACGCGCTCGTAATCGACGTCAAGGACGATCGTGGATACGTGCTTTACCCGTCGAACGTTGCACTGGCGAAGCAAATCGGAGCCGACACTGCGGAAGGGCATGTCATGTCGCGCAAGCGCGTGCGCGCAATGCTCGACACGCTGATCGCGCACCGCATCTATCCGATCGCGCGCATCGTCGTTGCCAAGGATCCGATACTGGCGGGGAAGAAACTCGACTGGGCGATCAAGCGAAAAGCTGATCAGCAAGCGTGGCTCGACAAGGATGGACAGCCGTGGCTCGATCCCCACCATCGCGGGGTCTGGCAATACGCGGCCGACCTGGCGCGCGAGGCGTACGATCTGGGCTTCAGCGAAGTACAGTTCGATTACGTTCGCTTCCCCGACGAGAAACGGCTGATCGCGGAGACCGTGTACCCGCTCGCGAAGGGCAGGCCGCGCGCCCAGGTGATTCGCGAACAGCTCGGATTCCTGCGCAGCACGCTGAAGCCGCGTGGCATGGTCGTGACGGCGGACGTGTTCGGCCTGACCGCGACAGACTCAACCGACATGGGCATCGGGCAGAAGTGGGAATCGTTCATCGACCAGGTCGATGTCGTGCTGCCGATGGTGTATCCGTCTCACTTCGCGCCGGGGACCTACAAGCTGTCAAAGCCGAATGCGAATCCCTACTCGACGATCGATCACGCTTTGAGAGACGTGAAACGCCGTAGCGCGAACATCGCCAACGCGGCGAAGGTGATCCCGTGGTACCAGGATTTCACGATGGGGTCTCCGCGCTACCACGCGGAGCAGATCAGGGCGCAGAAAAAGGCCGGATACGACAACGGGTTCCGGAGCTGGATACTCTGGAACCCGCGTAGTACCTACACCCTCGGAGCCCTCGACGCTGAGCCCCGCTAGCCGTTCCTCTCGCGCTCCTCGCGCCGCGCCCTGATCTCGGCAACGTTGCGATCGAAAACCGTCCGCTGCTCGGCGGTGAGTATCGCTCTGAGCTCGGCGGTCTGCTCATCCTGAATCTTGAGCGTCTTCGTGCGGGTCGCGTCGTCAGGCGGCATACCGCTCGTTTCCGCGTACTTGCGCAGCTCCAGCAGCCTCGGCGCGAACTTCTCGCGAATCACCTTCTGCTGGATCTTCTGCTCATCCGTCAGCGTGATGTCGCGCAGGAGCATGCCGCCTGCGCCCGCACCCCGGCTAACCGCCTGGGGCGGTTGCCCCTGAGCGGAAGCGACCGTAGCGCCGGCACCGCACAGCGCGATCGCCAGCGTGATAATTCGAATAGCCTTCATCAAGGTCTCCCCAAGGTGGTCAGCATCCAGTATAACGCCTCATTGTATTACGCCAAAGCGGCTCGAAAGGTCGCCTTCTCCAACAATAATAGAAGAACGAAAGAATAGCGACGTAACTGATTGGCACTACGCAACTTACCGCGTTCCCCTAGCGCCCCGTCGAAAAAATGCTATCCTTCCGCCCTGCTGGACGCCCTCCAGTTCGGCTACAGAGACCAGTTGTTCCCCCGAATTCGAGTGACTATTTGACTCTACCAAGTGCCGCGACCGAATTAACCCCTTCGATCGCCACTCCAGAGCCAGAAACCCTGACATTTCCGCTCGGGTGGCTGCTCGACCATGCCTCCTCGCCCATCCAGTACCGCGCCATGGCAGAGGTGGCCGGGGGTGCAGGCCCCCGCGCGTCCGACCACGAGTGGCTCCCGTATTCGTACCGGCCAGCGATCAGGCTTGCCGTCCAGCAGCAGCGGGATGGTACGTGGAATCGTTCGATACTTTCGCTTCCAAGCCGCAGCAGTACCGATTTCGCCCACATCGGGACTGTCCCGGCCGTCCGCCGGTTGATCGAATGCGGGTGGAACGCGGAATCGCCGCCGCTGATCCTCGCGCGCCGGCTGCTGTTCCGTCTGCTCGCCGAAGACAACGATCCGGCGTTCGTTTACGAGCTGGGATCCAAGACCCGCGACGACGATCTTGTGCGCCGGAGTCGCGGACTCTTCCGCGAGGCCGCTGCCGCGGCGCTGGCACAGTGCGGCTACGAAAACGATCCGCGCCTCCGCGGCGCGGCGCGAAGAATTCTCGAGCGGACAGTCGCCTACCTCGCGTCGCCCCTTGGCGCCAAGCCCTGGTCGCGGGTTGGAAATACTCACGTCCTACCGGCAGAGTCAGCGCCGCCGTCGCTGTACACGCTGACGATGCTCGCGCATATGCCGATCTTCAGGCACGAGCACTTCACCGAAGTCGAGCGCATCTACGACTGGATCGCGCAGCCGCTGCCGCGTCAGGAGGCGGTGCAGGTGTTCGGCAAGAAGCAGATCGCCCAGCCGCATCTGGTGATGGGCGACATGCTGCCCCACCGCAACGCGGTCGATGCCGACATTCCCTTTGCGCTGATGTGGCTGGAGACGATGGCGCGGCTCAACTTCCTCAAGCGGAACGACGGCTGGATGAAGCTGTTCGAGCGTTTCGTGGACGACCGCGACCGCAGCGGCGTGTGGCATCCGCACAAGGGAATGGAACGGCCGTCCACCGTGCACCCGTGGGCGTGGTCGACCTTCCCGCTTGATGACGGCCTCGGTCCCGACAGCAAGTGGACCGACGTCACCTTCCGCATCGGGTTGATCGGAAAACTCCTCGGCAGGGAAATCGAGCTGATCTGAAGTAGATGAGTCGCTCAGGCCGGCGCGGCCGGCTTCCGCCAGAGAAAATGTTTCCGTCGGATGATGCGAGTTTTCGCACTTCCTTCCCGATTCTCGAGTCGGGACTGCGCGTTCGCGTCGTCGAGACTGGCGATCCGGCTGCGCCGCCGGTGGTGATGATCCCGGGGTGGGGATGCCCGGTCTACATCTTCAGGAAGACGCTTCCCGCGCTCGCCAGTGCGGGCTACCGGGCGATCGCTTTCGACGTCAAGGGCAGCGGGCTCTCCGACAAGCCGACTGGCGTGGAGGAGTATTCAGTCACGGCCCTCGTCGACCACCTGCGCGAAGTGCTCGACGCGCTCGGGCTCGAGGCGCCGCCAATCGTCGGACATTCACGCGGCGCGTCGCTCGCATTCCATTTTGCCACGCAGCATCCCTCGCGCGTGCGCGCGCTCGGGCTGCTCTCACCCGTCGGCCTTACCGGGCTACCGCTATGGCGCTTGTACAAGGCGCTCACGCCCAACTTTCTCGATCCGCTGTTCCGGAGGTTCAGTCCGCCAATCATCGTCAGGCTCGCCCTCAGGCGCGTTTACGGAAAGCGGGCTGTCTTTACTGATGAGGACGTTGCCCAGTACTGGGCTCCCACCCAGTTCCCCGAGTACGCCGTCGCGTTGCGCGATGCGCTCCATGCCTACGACTGGAAGTTCGCGGCCCGCAATCCCATTCCGCAGCTGAGCGTGCCGGCGGTCGGCATCTGGGGAGATCTCGATCATCTCATGCCCTCCGACGGAATGGCGATTTACGCAAGAGCGATCCCCGGCATCACGCTCCACTGTGTTCCTGGCGCCGGCCACATCATCACCGAGGAAGCGGCCGGCGTCGTCGCGTCCGGTTTGGGGGCGATGCTCAAAGCGGCAGGGTTGCCCACTATATTTAGGATGTGACTGAAGATCAGGCCAGTGCGGGCGTCTCGTTCGCTGAGCTAGACCTCGCACCCGATGTACTGAAGGCGGTGCGCGATGCAGGGTACACGCATCCCACTCCCATCCAGCAGCAGGCGATCCCGCTGGCGCTCGAGGGACGCGACCTGATCGGCCTTGCCCAGACGGGCACGGGCAAGACGGCCGGTTTCACGCTGCCGATAGTGCACAACCTGATCACCAATCCGGTGCTGGACGCTGCCGGCGAGTCGCTGCACAGGGTGCGCGTGCTCATCCTCACGCCGACGCGTGAGCTGGCCGCCCAGGTCGAGGAAAGCTTTCGCAAATACGGCAAGTACACCGACCTCCGCGTCGTTCCAATCTTTGGCGGCGTCGGTATCGAGCCGCAGTCGAAGGCGCTTCGCAACGGCGTCGATGTTGTCGTCGCCACTCCCGGCCGTCTGCTGGACCACATGGAACGGCAGAACGTCGTGTTCGACGACCTCGAGGTGCTGGTACTCGACGAAGCGGACCGCATGCTCGACATGGGATTCGCCCCGCAGCTCAACCGCATCGTCGACGAGATCCCGAAGTACCGGCAGACTCTCCTCTTCAGCGCGACGATGCCGCCTGAGGTAGAGGCGCTGGCGCGCAGATACCTGCGCAAGCCGGTGGTGGTGCAGGTCGGCCGCCGCTCTGAAGCGGCGAGCACCGTCACGCACGCCGTCTACCCCGTGCCACGCGAGCGGAAGACGCAGCTGCTTGTCGAGCTGCTGAAGAAGCCCGAGATGGACTCGGTGCTCATCTTCACGCGCACCAAGCACGGAGCCGACAGAGTCGTCCGGCACCTCGAGCAGGAAGGCGTCGACGCGACGGCGATGCACGCTGACAAGTCACAGAGCGAGCGCACGCGGGCGCTCGAGGATTTCAAGTCGGGCAAGATTCGCGTGCTCGTCGCCACGGACATCGCCCAGCGCGGCCTCGATGTCTCCGGTATCTCGCACGTCGTCAACTACGATGTGCCGCAGCAGCCGGAGGATTACGTGCACCGGATCGGTCGCACCGGTCGCGCGGCCGCCACCGGCGACGCCTACACCTTCATGTCCACCGACGAGATTGCGATGGTGCGCACGATCGAGCGGATGATGGGAGAGTCGATTCCGCGCATCTCGGTGCCCGGCTACGACTTCGGAACCGAGTCAGGCGATCCCGCGCCGGATGCAGCTGTCACCACTGCCGAAGATTCTCCGCCTGTCCTCCCTTCAGTCAGTGCCTCACCCGACCAAGCCGGGAAACCAAAACGGTATCGACGGAACGTCTCCGTCGCACGACGACGCTGAGATTTGCCGCGCCGTATCCGGCGCCTGTTGGTGAATACGTCATGCCAGGCCGCGTCGCGGTGAGCGATACCCCATGCGACATGCCGACGTTTCTCGAGCGCTCCGCTACTCCATCCACGCTGACGGTAACCGTCCCGGTTGCTGAATTGACCTCGACCATCGCCCGCTCTCCGCGCGCAATCGCAAGGTGCCGTGCCGAGCTGAACATCGATTCGACTTCTATGACCGCGCCACGCACGTGAATGGAATCGAGAAATGCTCCCGCCCGTGGAATGGCGATGGCCGAAACTATGCTCAGGATGCAGAGCGTAATCGCAACTTCGATGATGGTGAACGCGCGATGCCGCATTCGGTGCGCTCCTGGTAAGCCGGAACGCTGGTGACCGGGACTTTACTTCGCCGAACCTTTCAGCCGCGCGCCTAACCGTTCATCTTCATTCTGTACCCACTTTTCAATGTCGTCCATGAAAATCAGCATCGAATACTGCACTCTTTGAAACTACGAGCCCCGAGCCGCCGGTCTGGCGGCTGAGATTCGTACGCGCTTTCCGGACGTGGAGATCGAGATGATCCCCTCGCACGGCGGGCGGTTCGAGGTGATGCGCGATGGCAATGCCGTCTACGAGAAATCGAAGACGGGCCGTCACGCGAAACCGGGGGAAGTCGTCTCACTGCTGGAGAACAATTCCTGACATTATGAGAATCGCGTTGTCCACCGGTGGCGGCGACGCGCCGGGGCTCAATGCGGTGATTCGCGCCGCTGTTCTCTCGGCGGTCAATCGCGGCTGGGAAGTTCTCGGCATCAAGAAGGGCTACGCCGGCCTGCTCGGCGAAGACGAGGTCATTCCGATGACCGCCGCCAGCGTGCGCGGCATTGCCCACCTCGGCGGAACCATCCTTCGCACGACCAACAGGGGAAATCCGTTCAGCTATCCCGTCAACCTTCCGGACGGGTCGTGCGTCGAGCGCGACCGCTCGCTGGAGGTGATCGAGAACGCGCGTAAGCTGGGAATTGATGCGCTGATTTCCATCGGCGGTGACGGCTCTCTTGCCATCGCAGACCAGCTCTGCGGTCTCGGCATGAAGATCGTCTGCGTCCCGAAGACAATCGATAACGATGTCGCCGGAACCGTCACGACCTTCGGATTCGACACGGCCGTAAACACCGCGCTCGATGCAATCGACAAGCTTCATACGACCGCCGAGAGCCATGACCGTGTGATCATCCTCGAGGTGATGGGGCGGAACGCCGGATTCATCGCGCTGCACAGCGGCCTCGCCGGGACCGCGGATGTGATTCTCATCCCCGAGATTCCGTACGACATCGACAAGGTCTGTGAGAAGATTCTTGCTCGAGGCCGCTCGGGGAGACACTTCTCGATCGTGGTCATCTCGGAAGGCGCGTACCCGAGAGGAGAAGGGCCTGCAGTAATGGGAAAATCGCTTCCCGGACAGGCGAAGCGCGTTGGCGGCATCGCCGAGCGCCTGGCGGACGAGATCGCCGATGGGACGGGGAAGGAGTGCCGCTCGCTGGTGCTCGGTCACCTTCAGCGTGGCGGCCAGCCAACCAGCTACGACCGCCTGCTCGCCGTAAGGTTTGGAGGTGCGGCGGTGAGGGCTGTCGCTGACGAGAAGTGGAATCACATGATCGCGCTCCAATCGCCTCACATCGTGACTGTCCCGCTGTCGGAGGTGTTGAGGGCGCCAAAGCGTGTGGAACTCGATCACGACACCATACAGACAGCCAGGGCAACGGGCATCTCCTTCGGCGACTGAGGTGGGTCACATAAGTGCTCTCATTCCAGAATGCTGCTCTTGCGTCCTAAACAAAGGACAGCCGGTCCCGGAAAAGGTTCTTTGCCGCCTGTATAAACCCTTTGGTAGCAATGGCTTAGGGAAATAACTCAAGTATGGCACTGCTCGTGCACTTCTCTCCGGCATGAATCGCCCGTCCAACTCAAGATTGACGCTGCAGCTTGCGGCCATCGTCGCGGCCGCAGTCGTCGCGCCTGCTGCCGTCGCTCAAGCACAGGGCCGGCCCGTGCCGGTTACTGCTGAGCCGATTCAGCGCCAGGGAAAGAGGGAGATGGTGATCCCGCGCGGATTCGTTCCGCCAGCGGGGATGTGCAGGATCTGGATTGACGATGTACCCGCAGGTCAGCAGCCGGCGCCGACCGATTGTGCGTCCGCGTTGCGGAATCGCCCTGCAAATGGCAAGGTGATTTTCGGGGAGGATCCGCCGAAGCGCGGTAAGGACAAATCGAAGGTGAAGGCCGAACTCGAGCAGTCGCTCGGAGACCTACTCAACAGGAGATTTTCACGATGAAAAATTTTACTCTTACTCTCGCCTTCGCCGGCCTCGCGGCCGCGACGGCGCCGCTCGCGGCGCAGGGCAACGGCCGTAACATCGATGGCATTCCACCAGGACACCGTCCGGCCGCGGGAATGTGCCGCGTCTGGGTGAATGGCGTTCCGCCGGGCAGGCAGTCGGCTGCGACGGACTGCGCCACCGCACAGGCGAGAGCAGCCGCCAATGGCGGACGCGTGATCTACGGAAGCGATCGGCAGCGCCGCGATTGCACGTACTCGCAGACGAGAAACAGCATCGGCGACGTGATCTTCGGCCGCACCGGCGACGCGAACTGCGAGAGCCGCAACCGCGTTGACAACGTCTGGTACGAAGCTGGCCGCGACCGCAACGGCAACCTGGTGTACGAGCGCCGCCGCCTCGATGCGAACGGACGGCTCGTAGTAGAGCGCGCCCGCCGCGATGGGCTCGGCAATTTCACGCTCATCGGCTCGCGTACTTC
>DATLXE010000306.1:0-3754 GCA_035575795.1 Gemmatimonadaceae bacterium | reverse complement strand
TACGAAGAGGGACGATATGAAATCAGCTTTTCTTGCTACTCTCGCGCTTTGTGCGGCCGCCCCCCTCAGTCCCTCGGCGGCCCAGAGCGGATCCGCTTCCTGGACGCCCGAGCTGCAGGCGCGAACGCGCGTCGTTGCCGCCCCGCGGGTGTCCCCAGATGGAAGGCGCGTCGTCTATACGGTGAGCGATGCGGTGATGACGGCGGAGAAGAGCGAGTTCGTCTCGCAGGTCTGGCTTGCGTCGACGGACGGGAAAGAAAACACACAGCTGACCTTCGGCGAAAAATCATCGACGAATCCGAAATGGTCGCCGGACGGCTCATCCGTAGCGTTTACGTCCAACCGCAAGGACAACAGGAACAGCCTCTATCTCCTGCGCCTGACCGGTGGCGAAGCGGAGGAGCTGACCGATACAAAGTCGGCGGTGGGCGATTTCAACTGGTCGCCGGACGGCCGGTGGATCGCGTACGAGTCTTCCGACAAAAAAACCGACGAAGAAGAAAAGAACGACAAGGGAAAGAACGATTTTCGCTGGGTAGACGAGAATTTCAAGCTGGGGCGACTGTCCGTCATTCCGGTCGGCAAGGGCGCGAACGGTAAGCGCGAAGCACGCACGCTTACCGGCGAGAGCCGCCACGTGACGGATTTCAACTGGTCGCCTGACGGAAAAAAGATCGTCTTCACTCACGTCGCATCGCCGGTCGCCAACGACTGGACTTCATCGGACATCGCGATTGTCGACGTCGCGACGGCGAGAGTCACACCGTTCGCATCGACAGCCGCCGCCGAGAGTGGGCCGGTGTACTCGCCCGATGGCAGATGGATCGCCGCGAGCGTGAGCGACCTCCCGGTTCGTTGGGCGCAGAGCGGGCAGGTGAACTTCTACCCTGCGGCAGGCGGTGCGCCCCGAGTCGCGGCGATGTCGCATGACGGGCAGCCGGGTATCGTCGGCTGGTCGGCGGACGGCGCTAAACTCTACTTCACCGAGCCAAAAGGGACGCGGACCTCGATGTACGAGGTGAACGTAGCCGCGGGAACGGTTACCGAGATGGCGTCGCAGAACTCGGACGCAGTTCTTTCCGGCGTGGGCCTCAACCGGGGCGCGACGATGTTCAGCTTCGTGATGCAGAAACCCGACCGTCCGCCCGAAGCTTATGTCGCGCGTGTTGGGGACCGGCAGCCAACGCAGGTGTCGCGCGCGAACGCCGATCGCACTGCGCCCGTTGCGAAAACGGAAGTGATCCGCTGGAAGAGCACTGACGGCAAGGAGATCGAGGGACTTCTGACCTATCCCGCCGGTTATCAGGCGGGGAGGCGGGTGCCGCTGATTCTCAACATTCACGGCGGTCCGGCCGGAGTGTTCCAGCAGAGCTACATCGGCGGCCGCGGAGTTTACCCGCTGGCGACTTTTGCCGCGCGCGGGTTTGCCATTCTGCGTCCCAATCCGCGCGGCTCGAGCGGATACGGAACGGAATTCAGGCGCGCGAACATCAAGGACTGGGGTGTCGGCGACTACGAGGACCTGATGACGGGCGTCGACAAGGTGATCGCGATGGGCGTTGCCGACCCGGAACGACTCGGCGTAATGGGATGGAGCTACGGCGGCTACATGACATCCACCATCATCACGAAGACGAAGCGCTTCAAGGCGGCGTCAGCGGGAGCGGCGGTCACGAATCTCATGAGCTTCAACGGGACGGCGGACATTCCGGCGTTCGTGCCCGATTATTTCGGCGGCCATTTCTGGGAGAATCCGGACATCTATCGCAAGCATTCGGCGATGTTCAACATCAAGGGCGTGACGACGCCGACGCTGATCCAGCACGGCGACGCTGATGTCCGCGTGCCGATCTCGCAGGGCTACGAGCTTTACCAGGCGCTCAAGTCACAGGGTGTACCCACGCGGATGCTGGTTCTGCCGCGGCAGCCGCATGGTCCCAACGAGCCGAAGATGCAGGTCGCGGCGATGCAGGCGAATCTTGACTGGTTCGAGAAATACCTGGGAAAAGGGATAGCTCCTCAAGAGTAGCTTCGGGAAACCGCCTCCCGCCCTCGCTGGCTAGTGGCCGTCGATCAGCACCATCAGGTGGTTATATGCAGTGTCGACGATGTGAGTCTCTGCCGGTCGCTCGGCAATGGCGAGTCGGGTCGTCCCAATTCGGAAGACCCATACCGGATCGGTGCGTAAGGAGCCATCGAGATAGAATGCCCTCAGTGCGATGGCCGCTCGTGCGCATTCCGCTCATGATACCAAGGTCCATCCAGCATTGGTCCTGCGTTGGGCACGAGAGGAGTCCTTGTTTTCGGGATATGTTCGGTATAGCATCCATGCATGGGCTATGTCGAGCTCCGGGCTCATACCGCGTTCTCGTTCGGAGATGGCAGCGCTTCACCTGAAGCACTCGTAGCCAAAGCCGCATCCCTCGGTTACCACTCGCTCGGCATCACTGACTCGGCGGACCTCGGCGGCATAGTCCGCTTCACGCTCGAGGCGCGGCGGCAGAACATCAAACCGATCATCGGCGCCGAGCTGAACGTCGATGGATTTCCCGCCGCCTTCATCGCGCGTAACAGCGAAGGCTACCGGAACCTCGCCGGACTCGTCACCAGGTCGCGCGTCGGCAATCTCGCTTCGTGGCGGAAGGGGGATGGAAGAAAAACTCGCGGCCGGCCGAATGTGAGCTGGGAGCAGGTGGCCGTGCGGAGCGCCGGTCTTCAGGCGCTCACGGGACCGGCGTCGGGAGAAATTGCGGCGCGGCTCTGCGCCGGCGACTACAGGGGTGCCGAGGAAACACTCGCCCGCTGGCGTGAGGCGTTCGGCGACCGCCTATCTATAGAAGTACAGCTCCACCATTCGAGCGGCGGCGAGTCGGCGCTGGCGTCGGCACTGATCGAGCTCGCCGAGCGGAACGGCGTGCCGTGGGTGATCTGCCAGGAGCCGAGGTACATCGACAATGAAAGCCGTCTCGTGCACGATGTGCTGACGGCGCTCCGCTACAACACGACCATCGATGACGCACTCGCGCGCGGAGTGCTGCACCCCAACGGCGAATGGCGCCTCAATTCTCCGGACGAGATGAGAGAGCGCTGGGCCGGCCGCCAGAAGGGTCTCGAGGAAAGCGAGCGGATCGCCGCTGAGTGCGACTTCAGTCTCGCCTGGGTGCGGCCGCCGCTTCCCGATTTCCCGGTGCCCGAGCGCCACGACGAAGACTCGTTCCTGCGCGAAAAAGTTTTCGAGGGCGCGCGCGAACGGTGGGGCGAGGTCGGTGACAAGCAAGCGGCGCAGCTCGAGCACGAGCTCCGTGTAATCAGAAACCTCGGCTTCGCCGGATTCTTTCTCGTGATGTGGGACGCGGTGCACTTCGCGCGGCGGAACGGAATTCTCTGCCAGGGACGGGGCAGCGCCGCGAACTCGGCGGTCGCGTACTGTCTCGCCGTCACCGCCGTCGATCCGGTGAAGCACGGACTTCTGTTCGAGCGGTTTCTCTCCGAGATCCGCGTCGATGGACAGACCGAGGCGCCGGACATCGACGTCGACATCGAGCACGACCGGCGGGAAGAGGTACTCGACTATGTCTACGGGAATTACGACCGTGCGCACGCGGCGATCACCTGCATCGTGCAGACGTACCGCGCGCCCAACGCGTTGCGCGATTCGATGCGCGCCTTCGGCTATCCGATCGAGCTCGCCAACACGCTGTCCAAGCGCATGCACTGGCAGGACCCGATCGCGGGCGCTGCATACATCAAGGAA
>DATLXE010000305.1:0-11756 GCA_035575795.1 Gemmatimonadaceae bacterium | reverse complement strand
CGTCGTCACTTTCTATCATGAAGTGATGGACGAGATGCGAAAGGTCACATGGCCCGACCGCGCGCAGCTCAAGGACACGACGATCAAGATCATCATCTTCGTTCTCTTCCTCGGCGCCATCATCGGCCTGATCGATCTCTTTTTGCAGCTCGTACTCGTACGGGGGATTCCATCTCTATTCTCGGGACGCTGACAGTGTCGGACCACCGTTTCTACGCAATCCAGACGACCTCCGGCCACGAGAACAAGGTTCGCCTGCTGATCCAGCGAAAGATCGAAGCCGATCCGCACCCGCCGGAGGATCGCGTCATCCGCCAGGCGCTCGTTCCGACCCAGGAAGCGGTCGAGATCAAGAACGGCAAGAAGGTGAACGTCGAGCGGAAGATCTACCCCGGCTACGTGCTGGTGGAGATGGTGATGGACCAGGAGACCGCGCACACGATCAGCGGCATCCAGGGCGTCATCAAGTTCGTCGGGCACGAGCGTCTGCCGCAGCCCCTCCGCCCCGACGAGGTGAACCGCATCCTCGGTGTCGCCGACGATTCGGAGCCGGAAGTGGTGAAGGAGGAAATTCCGTTCCTTGTGGGGCAGGCGGTCGCGATCACCGAGGGGCCGTTCACGGACTTCAACGGCACGGTCGAGGAAGTCCTCCCCGACAAGGGCAAGGTC
This sequence comes from Gemmatimonadaceae bacterium, assembly GCA_035575795.1. Taxonomy (GTDB): domain Bacteria; phylum Gemmatimonadota; class Gemmatimonadetes; order Gemmatimonadales; family Gemmatimonadaceae; genus UBA4720. The sequence goes on along the minus strand of DATLXE010000305.1, from coordinate 11,087 downwards.
AGGGTGTCGGTATCACTCTTTGGAAGGCCGACCAGCGTCGAGCTCGATTACCTGCAGTTGAAGGGCTACTAATTCAGGCAGAACCGTATTACGTTTAAAGGCTGTACCTGAACGGCGGGCGAGTCAGCCCCGCAAGACAGTACTGAAGTCACAGCGGCGCTACTCCCGCCGCGGGTGATGGCCCTTGCGCGGGGCGGCCGATGAGGCGAGTAGCGCACGGTCGGATACCACTACGACGATAAATACACCGTGGGAGTCAGACGCGTGATCCGTTCCTGGGTCCGCGACATGTACACTGAGGAGTATCATGGCAAAAAAGGCAGTTGGCTTCGTCAAGCTGCAGATCCCTGCAGGCAAGGCGAATCCCGCGCCCCCCGTGGGTACGGCTCTCGGCCCCCAGGGAATCAACATCATGGCCTTCTGCAAAGAGTTCAACGCTCGGACGCAGGGCCAGGATACGATTCTCCCCGTCGAGATCACGATCTTCGCGGACAAATCCTTCACCTTCATCACCAAGACGCCGCCCGCGGCCGTCCTGCTGAAGAAGGAAGCGGGAATTGAAAAGGGCTCGGGCACGCCGAACCGCAACAAGGTCGGCTCGGTGACGAAAGCACAGATCAGGAAAATCGCGGAGATCAAGCTCCCCGATCTCAATTGCGATTCCATCGAGTCCGCGATGGCGATGGTCGCCGGCGCCGCCCGTTCGATGGGCGTCGAGGTGAGAGACTAATGAAGGGTCGCGGGAAGAAATACGGAGTTGCCGCCGAGAAGCGGAGCGTCGACACGAAGTACCAGGCGCGGCAGGCGATCGAGATGGTGAAGTCCGCCGCTTTCGCGAAGTTCGATGAGACGGTCGAAGTCGCAGTGCGGCTGGGTGTTGATCCCAAGCACGCCGACCAGATCGTCCGTGGCACCGTCGTTCTCCCCGCCGGCACCGGTAAGACGGTGCGCGTGCTCGTCATTGCCGCCGGAGACAAGGCGCGCGAAGCCGAGGCCGCTGGCGCGGACTACGTCGGCACCGAGTACATCGCGAAGATCAAGGAGAACTGGATGGATTTCGACGTTCTCATCGCCACTCCCGACCAGATGGGTCAGTTGGGCGCGCTCGGACGGATTCTCGGTCCGCGCGGGCTCATGCCGAATCCCAAGGCCGGCACCGTGACGTTCGACGTCGCGCGCGCCGTTCGTGAAGTGAAGGCCGGAAAGATCGAGTTCCGCGTCGACAAGGCGGGTAACGTTCACGCCGCGATCGGCAAGGTTTCGTTCGCCGCCGATGCGCTGGAGACGAACTTCACCGCGTTCATGGATCAGATCGTCCGCTCCAGGCCAGTCGCGGCCAAGGGCGTGTATGTGCGCAACGTCGCCATCTCGAGCACGATGGGTCCCGGCGTCAGCGTCGACATTACCCCGTACAGGGTCTAGCGCGATGAAGAAAAGTGAGAAGGAACAGCTCGTCAGCGACCTGAGCGCCAAGCTGAAAGGCGCGAGCTCGCTGTACTACACCGACTTCACGGGTCTCAACGTGAAGCGGATGACGGAGCTCCGCCGCCGCCTGCGGAGAGCGGGAATCGAGTACGTGGTCATCAAGAACACGCTCGCGCTGCGTGCGGTCAACGACAGCGGACTGATCGGCGAGAAGCTGAAGGGACCGACCGGACTCGTCGTCGGAAAGGACGCGGTCGGCGCGGCGAAGATCCTCACGGATTTTGCGAAGGAGTTCGAGGACAAGCCCGCGATGAAGGGCGGGATGCTGGACGGTAAGTCGATCGACAACGCACAGGTGAAGCGGCTCGCCGCGCTCCCCTCGCGCGACCAGATGCTGGCCGATCTCGGGGCCGGATTGCAGTCACCGATGGCCGCCTTCGTCGGCGCGCTCAACGGGTTTCTTTACATGTTTGCAGGCGCGCTCGACGCGCTCAAGACTCAGCGCGAAGGCGCCTAATTTCTCCAGGGAGAACACAAGCAATGGCAACGGCAACTTCAATGGGCAAGGACGAGATTCTCGAGGCAATCAGCAGCATGTCGGTTCTCGAGCTGTCCGAGCTCGTCGAGGCTTTCAAGACGAAGTTCAACGTCACGATCTCGGCTGGCCCGGTTGGCGGCGGCGCGGCGGCTGGCGGCGGCGGTGGTGCGGCTGCTCCTGCTGCTGAAGAGCAGACGGAGTTCGCGGTCACGCTGAAGGAAGCGGGCGCGAAGAAGATCCAGGTCATCAAGGTCGTGCGCGAGCTGACCGGCCTCGGTCTCAAGGAAGCAAAGGATCTCGTCGATGGTGCGCCGTCGGTTGTTAAGTCCGGTGTCACCAAGGACGAAGCCGCGGCGATGAGGACCAAGCTCGAAGATCAGGGTGCATCGGTCGAAGTGAAGTAGCATCTCGCGCTGGTCGGCGAAGGTATCTCGGTTACGCCAGCTATCCGCTTACACGCTGCGAGCCCCGCAAACTGCGCGGGTCTCTTGCTACGCGGAAAGCTGGCTAGACCGAGACACCTTCGCCTCCCGAACGAGGACTACTCTCACTACGACTCTATGATCCTGACCCAGCCCGGTCGTAACACACAAACTGAAAAGAATGCGCTCCGCGCTGGAGCCGCGAAAATTTCGCGGACGACGGCGGCGGGGCTATTTGCGCCCGTAGGTGATCCATGCCTGAACTGATGAAGCAGATTTCGTTCGCCAAGCTCGACCAGGGGATGACGATGCCCCACCTCCTGGACATCCAGACCCGCGCCTTCGAGTCGCTGCTGCAGCTCGACGCCGCCTCGCAGAACCGCGAGGACATCGGTCTCGAACGCGTCTTCAAGGACCTGTTCCCGATCGCGGACGTCCACGAGAACTTCTCGCTCGAGTACAAGAGCTACGCCCTTGGCGAGCCCAAGTACTCGGTGGCGGAGTGCATCGAGCGCGACATGACGTACTCGGCGCCGCTCAAGGCGACGCTCCAGCTCGTCGTCTTCGAGACGACCGAAGCCGGCGTCAAGCGCCCGAAGAACATCATCGAGAAGGAAGTCTACCTCGGCGAGCTGCCGCTGCTCACGCCGCTCGGAACGTTCGTCATCAACGGGGCCGAGCGCGTGATCGTCAGCCAGCTGCACCGGTCGCCGGGCGTCGTGTTCGAGGAGAGCACACACCCGAACGGACAGCGCCTGATCTCCGCCCGCATCATCCCGTTCCGCGGATCGTGGGTCGAGTTCACTGTCGACATCCACGACGTGGTGTTCGTCCACATCGACAAGAAGAAGAAGTTCCCGGCGACGGCGCTCCTGCGCGCCTTCGGCTACGGCACGAACTCGGACATTCTCCGCCTGTTCTTCGCCGTCCGCGAGCTCGACCTCGTCAAGAAGCGCGAGAGCCGCATCGACCAGCGTGAGGTCCTTGGCGCGATCATCGCCGAAGACATCACGCTCTCCGGCACCGCGCACAACCCGGAAGCGCCCAAGCTCAAGACGAAGAAGGCGCGCCTCGCCCTCGAGCGCGAAGAGTCGGAGCTGGCGGTCAGGGAAGGCGACGAGCTCACGGAAGAGGTGTTCAACCGCCTCCGCCGCCTGAACATCGACAAAGTGAAGGTATTCGCCTCCTACACGACGGTTGACGTGCGCGACGAGATGGATGCAATCGAGCGCGGCGAACGCGCCGTACGCCGCATCCTCGCCATTGACGCAGTCAACCTCGAGTCCGGCGAAGTCATCGGCGAGTGCGGAAACACGCTCACCGATACGCTCATCAAGAAGCTCCGCAAGAATGAGATCACCAAGGTGCAGGTGTTCGTCACGTCGGGCCGCGCCGAGTCGACGCTGATCAAGAACACGCTCGCCAAGGATCCGACGCACTCCGACGAGGAGGCGCTCAAGCAGATCTACTCGCTGCTCCGCCCCGGCGACGCGCCCAACCGCGAGACGGCAAAGCAGGCGCTCGAGCGCCTGTTCTTCTCGCCCAAGCGCTACGATCTCGGACGCGTTGGCCGCTACAAGATCAATCAGCGCCTGATGACCAACCGTCCCGCAAGCGAGACGGTGCTCACCAAGGAAGATTTCGTCGCCATCATCCGCTACCTCATCGAGCTGCACGAGGGACGCGGTTACACGGACGACATCGATCATCTTGGCAACCGCCGCATTCGCTCCGTCGGCGAGCTCATCGCCAACCAGTTCTCGGTCGGTTTGTCCCGCATGGCGCGCCTGGTGAAGGAGCGCATGTCGATCAACACCGATCCGGAAAAGATCTCTCTCGACGACCTCGTGAACGCCCGCACCGTTTCGGCCGTCATCCAGGCGTTCTTCGGATCGTCGCAGCTGTCGCAGTTCATGGATCAGACGAACCCGCTCGCCGAGCTGACGCACAAGCGCCGGCTCTCGGCGCTTGGACCGGGTGGACTTACCCGCGAGCGCGCCGGCTTCGAAGTGCGCGACGTGCACTACTCGCAGTACGGCCGCATGTGCCCGATCGAGACGCCTGAAGGTCCGAACATCGGACTCATCACGTCGCTCGCCTGCTTCGCGCAGGTAAACGACCTCGGCTTCGTCGAAACACCTTACCGCGTCGTCAAGAACGGCAAGGTGACGAACGACATCGAATGGCTCGATGCCAATCGTGAAGAGGATGTCGTGATCGCCCAGGCGAACGCGCGCCTCAACGAGGACGGCACGTTCGTGGACGAGCTGGTGCTCTGCCGGCAGCGCGGTGACGTTCCGCTCGTCATGCCCGACCGTATCGATTACATGGATGTCGCTCCGGAGCAGCTCGTGTCCATCGCCGCGGCGCTCATCCCGTTCCTCGAGCACGATGACGCCAACCGCGCGCTCATGGGATCGAACATGCAGCGGCAGGCCGTTCCGCTCCTCAATCCGCAGACTCCGCTCGTCGGAACCGGACTCGAGGAAAAGGTCGCCCGCGATTCAGGCGCCGTCGTCATCGCACGTCGCGCCGGAACGATCACCAGCGTGACGGCCGACGAGATCATCGTCGACACCGGCACGTCGGAGCGCGGCAGGAAGGACAGCGATCGTCCGCTCGCCCGTCTCACGCAGCACGACCGCTACCGGCTCAAGAAGTACTGGAGAACCAACCAGGACACCGCGCTCAACCAGCGTCCGATCGTGCAGGCCGGACGGAAGGTAAAGGCAGGCGAGGTTCTCGCCGACGGCGCGTCGACCGAGATGGGCCAGCTCGCGCTCGGTGCCAACGTCACCGTCGCGTTCATGCCCTGGTACGGACACAACTTCGAGGATGCGATCGTGCTGTCCGAGCGGCTGGTGAAGGACGACGTCTATTCGTCGATCCACATCCAGGAGCTGGAGCTACACGTCCGCGACACCAAGCGCGGGCAGGAAGAGATCACGCGCGAGATTCCGAACGTCGCCGAGGAGGCGCTGGCGGATCTCGACGAGCGCGGCATCGTCCGCATCGGCGCGCACGTGAAGCCCGGCGACATTCTCGTCGGCAAGATCACGCCGAAGGGTGAGACCGAGCTCTCTCCCGAAGAGAAGCTGCTCACCGCGATCTTCGGCGAAAAGGCAAAGGACGTAAAGGATTCGTCGCTCAAGGTGCCGCCGGGAATGGAAGGCGTCGTCATCGACGTCAAGATCTTCTCGCGCATCGAAGACCAGGTGGTCGAAAAGGACCGCGGCGAGAGAATCGGCGACATCCGCCGGCTCGAGGGTGAGGAGAAGATCCGCGTCAACGACGTGCGTGACGCCGAGCTCGTGGATCTGCTCGACGGCCAGACGATTTCGCTGGCGCTCAAGTCGGGTACGGTCGAAGAAGGTATTCCGGCTGGCACGAAGCTCACCACCGCGATCCTCGACGATCTGAAAATCTCCACGCTCGACCTGAAGACGTTCCGGGTCGAGGACAAGAAGATGAACGAGCGCATCCGCGTAATCATCGACCTCGCCAACGACGAGAAGGCGAAGCTCGAAGAGAAGGCGGAAGAGCGGATCGACCGCGTGCTGCAGCCGGATGAACTGCCGCCGGGCGTCATCCAGCTCGTAAAGGTTTACATGGCCGAGAAGCGCAAGATTTCTGTCGGCGACAAGATGGCCGGACGCCACGGCAACAAGGGTATCGTTGCCCGCATCGTTCCCGAGGAGGACATGCCGTTCCTCCCCGATGGCCGTCCGGTGGACATCGTTCTCAACCCGCTCGGCGTGCCGAGCCGCATGAACGTCGGTCAGATCCTCGAAACCCACCTCGGGTGGGCGGCGAGGTTGCTCGGCTTTTACGCGAAGACCCCGGTCTTCCAGGGAGCGAACGAGCGCGAGATCGGCTTGCTGCTCAAGCTCGCCGCGGTGACGTGGCTGCGTGACGCGCTCGATCTCAGAATCCCCGGTGTCACGATCAGCGACGCCGAGATCAAGTCGATCCTGGACGACATCAGCGAGGGCGCCCACTACGGTGAGCGCGTGCAGCTGCTGTCTGACGCGACGATCGACGCGCTGAGCGCGCGCGGTGTCTCGCCCGAGACGCGCGAAGTCTACAACCGCATCCGCGACTTCGTCTCGGCGGCGGCGCGTGAGCTTGCGGATCGCGACACGGTCGAGATCGACAACCAGATCGCGTTCCATGCCGATGCGGCTGGGGACGAGGAGTACGAACCGTCGAGCCGCGCGCAATTCAAGGCGACGGGCGGGCAGATCGAACGCAAGCGCAACACCGATCCGTCTTCCGTGCTCGCCAGTCACGAGCTCCCGGCCCTCGCCGCGGCGCTCGGCAAAAAGTCCGATGTCGATGTCGATGCGGCGGCTCTCGAGCTGATGCGTCTCGCTGGCATTTCCGCCGGCGGAAAGATCCGTCTCCGTGACGGACGCACCGGCGAAACCTTTGCCAACCCGGTAACGGTGGGTGAGGTGTACATGCTCAAGCTGTCGCACCTCGTGGACGACAAGATTCACGCGCGCAGCATCGGACCGTACTCGCTCGTCACGCAGCAGCCGCTCGCCGGCAAGGCGCAGTTCGGCGGACAGCGTTTCGGGGAGATGGAAGTGTGGGCACTCGAGGCGTATGGCGCGGCGCACACGCTGCAGGAAATTCTCACCGTCAAGTCGGACGATGTGAACGGCCGCAGCAGGGTTTACGAGGCGATCGTGAAGGGGCAAAACCTTCCCGAGCCCGGAATCCCCGAGTCATTCAACGTGCTGGTGCAGGAACTCAAGGCTCTCGGCATTCACGTGAGCATGGGGGCGAACGCGACCAGCGGATATGGTCTCGGAAACAGCGGCTCCAGGAACGGCAACGGGAGCGAGGAATAATTCATGATTGATTTTCGCAGCACGCGCGAGACGCGCGCGTCTTCATTCGATTACATCCAGGTCCGCATCGCCTCACCCGAGGAGATGCGCGGTCCCAAGGACTCCAAGGAGCGCGAGCGGCTGGAGATGGCCGGCCTGCGTACCTGGTGGTCGTGGGGCGAGGTCCTCAAGCCCGAGACGATCAACTACCGGTCGTTCAAGCCGGAAAAGGACGGCCTCTTCTGCGAGCGCATCTTTGGTCCCGTAAAGGACTGGGAATGCCATTGCGGCAAGTACAAGCGCATCCGGTATCGCGGTGTTATCTGCGATCGTTGCGGCGTCGAAGTCACCCTGAGCCGCGTTCGCCGCGAGCGCATGGGTCACATCGAGCTCGCCGTTCCCGTCGCCCATATCTGGTTCTTCAAGACCCTGCCCAGCCCGATGGGCAACCTCGTCGATCTCACGCTCCGTGATCTCGAGAAGGTGATCTACTACTCGAACTACGTCGTCATCGACGCAGGCAAGCAGGAGTCGGTGCCGGAGAACGGTGTCGCCGAAAATCCTCCGCGGTTCATCGAGGCCAACACCCTCATCTCGGAGGACGAGTACATCTTCCTCCGCCAGAAGGCGAAGGATGAGGGCGACAACGCTTTCATGGCCGACATCGGAGCCCCGGCCGTTCGTGAGCTGCTCAAGCGCATCGATGTCGACAAGGTCGCGGAAGAGCTGCGCGCCGGGCTCGTCGACGAAGGCTCGCAGCACCGCAAGAAGCAGATGCTCAAGCGCCTCAAGGTCGTCGATGCGTTCCGCAACTCCGGCGATTCCGGTCAGGAGCGCAACAAGGCCGAGTGGCTGATCATGGATGTGATACCGGTAATTCCCCCGGATCTCCGTCCGCTCGTTCCGCTCGACGGCGGCCGTTTCGCGACGTCCGACCTGAACGATCTCTATCGCCGCGTCATCAACCGCAACAACCGGTTGATGAAGCTGATCTCGCACCGCGCGCCTGAAGTCATTCTCCGCAACGAGAAGAGAATGCTGCAGGAGGCAGTCGATGCGTTGTTCGACAACGGCCGCCGCTCGAAGGCGATCCGTGGCCGCGGCAAGCGTCCGCTCAAGTCGCTGTCCGACATGCTGAAGGGCAAGCAGGGCCGGTTCCGCCAGAACCTGCTCGGCAAGCGCGTCGATTACTCGGGTCGTTCCGTCATCGTCGTCGGTCCGGAGCTCAAGCTGCACCAGTGCGGATTGCCGAAGGCAATGGCGCTGGAGCTGTTCAAGCCGTTCATCATCCATAAGCTCGTCGAGAAGGGAATCGCCGAGACGGTGAAGCGCGCCAAGAAGATCGTGGAGAAGGAGTCCCCCGAGGTGTACGAGATCCTCGAGGAGATCATCCGCGACCATCCGGTGCTCCTGAACCGCGCGCCGACGCTGCACAGACTCGGCATCCAGGCTTTCGAGCCGGTGCTCGTCGAAGGAAAGGCCATTCGTATTCACCCGCTCGTCTGCGCGGCGTTCAATGCCGACTTCGACGGTGACCAGATGGCGGTGCACGTGCCGCTGTCGTTCGAGGCCCAGCTCGAGTGCCGTCTGCTCATGCTGTCCTCGAACAATATTCTCAAGCCGTCCGACGGGCGCCCCGTCGCCGAGCCCAGCCAGGACATCGTGCTCGGCTGCTACTACGCGACAAAGGCTCCGCCGCGCTTCGAACAGAAGTCGAAGACGGCCAAGTCATACTCGAGCGCTTCCGAAGTCGAGTTGGCGCTGTCGCAGGAGCGCGTCACGCAGCACACTCCGATTCGTTACTTCGTGAAGGACGTCGAAGGCGAGCGCTGGATCGATACCACCGTCGGCCGCGTGCTGTTCAACGCGATTATCCCGAAGGAGATTCCGTTCCAGAACAAGGAGATGAAGAAGAAGGCGCTGGGAGAGCTGGTGTTCGAGGCGTATCGCCGTAGCGGACTCGTGGGAACCGTTCCCTTTCTCGACCGTCTCAAGGAATTCGGCTTCCGCTACGCAACGCGCGGCGGAATCTCGATCGGAATCGAGGATCTGCACATTCCCGCCGAGAAGGAAACGCTGCTCGGCGAGGCCGAGGAGCGCGTCAACAGGTTCCAGCGCGCCTACCAGACCGGCAACATCACCAACGGTGAGCGCTACAATAAGGTGATCGACACCTGGACGCACGCGAACAACGATGTCGCGGACGCAATGGTGAGGGCGATGCGCGAGTCGCACGAGGGCTTCAACCCCGTGTTCATGATGTTCGACTCGGGCTCGCGTGGATCACGCGACCAGATCCGTCAGCTCGCCGGTATGCGCGGACTGATGGCGAAGCCGCAGAAGAAGCTGACGGGAGGCATCGGCGAGATCATCGAGAGCCCGATCAAGTCGAACTTCCGCGAAGGGCTGTCCGTGCTCGAGTACTTCATCTCGACGCACGGTGCACGTAAAGGTCTGGCTGACACCGCTTTGAAAACAGCGGATGCCGGTTACCTCACCCGCCGCCTCGTCGACGTCGCGCAGGATGTGACGATCACTGAAGAGGATTGCGGAACCATTCTCGGCCTCGAAGTCGGAGCGCTGAAGGAAGGCGAGGACATCATCGAGCCGCTGGCCGAGCGTATTGTCGGCACGGTGGCGTCGGATGACATCTATGATGTGCACGAGATTGACGAGTCGGGCCAGCGGAAGCTGCTGGTCGAGGCTGGTCAGCTCATCGACGAGGACATGGCTCAGGACATCGAAGAGTCGGGACTCGAGACGGTGAAGATCCGCAGCGTTCTCACCTGTGAGGCGAAGCGTGGTCTCTGCCAGATGTGCTACGGCCGCAACCTCGCGACGATGGCGATGGTGGACAAGGGCGAAGCGGTCGGCATCATCGCCGCGCAGTCCATCGGCGAGCCGGGTACGCAGCTCACGCTGCGCACCTTCCACATCGGTGGAACCGCGGCGCGTATCGCCGAACAGACGGCGCGCAAGTCCAAGGTGGCGGGAACGATCGAGTATTCCGATCGCCTCGTCACGGTAACGAACTCCGAGGGAGTGGAGATCGTCACGTCGTACGAGGGTGAGCTCACGATCAAGAGCTCGGGCGAGCGCAACGCAATGGTCGGCGCGCGCCTCCAGGTACCGCTTGGCGCCACGCTGATGGTCAAGGACGGCGACGAGGTGAAGAAGGAGCAGATCATCTTCACGTGGGACCCGTACACGAACCCGATCATCGCCGACGTCGAAGGCACCATTCGCTTCGTGGACCTCGTGCCGGAAGAGTCGGTGTCGGAGGAGCTCGACGAGCTCACCGGTCTCCGCCAGACGGTGGTCATCGAGGATCGCGAGAAGAAGCTCCACCCGCACATCGAGATCTGGGAGTCAAAGGGCGCGAAGGAAAAGCGTCTCCGCGACTTCGTGATTCCGGTTGGCGCGCAGCTGACGGTTGAGGACGGCAAGAAGATCACGGCGGGTACGATCATCGCCAAGATCTCGAGAGAGGCGTACAAGACCCGCGACATCACTGGTGGTCTGCCGCGCGTCGCCGAGCTGTTCGAGGCGAGGCGTCCAAAGGATCCGGCAACGATCTCCGAGATCGACGGCGTGGTGAGATTCGGCGACATCAAGCGCGGCAAGCGCGAAATCAGGGTGGTGCCGGAGAACGCGCAGCCGACGCCCGAGGGTGAGGAGGCTGGGCAGCTTTACGAAGTCGCCGCCGGCAAGCACCTCCGGGTGCATGAGGGCGATAAGGTAAGGGCCGGAGACCGTCTCTCAGAGGGACCGGTCAATCCGCACGACATTCTCCGCATCAAGGGACCGCGCGCGGTGCAGGAGTATCTGCTCAACGAAGTGCAGGAGGTTTACCGCCTGCAGGGCGTG
>DATLXE010000304.1:0-2322 GCA_035575795.1 Gemmatimonadaceae bacterium | reverse complement strand
GAGACGTTCGTCGACTTCGAAGTCGGCTTGAATAGCGCCGTACGGAAGCTGCGCGAGTCGCTCGACGATTCTGCGGACAACCCGCGCTTCGTCGAGACCGTGCCGCGCCGCGGCTACCGGTTTGTGGCCTCCGTCACTGCGGCCGCCGCCGATAGGGCACCATCCGACCCGCCGGCCGAGCGGATTCCGGTGCCGATGCCTGCGATGCCCGCCGAGCAGACGTTAGCGCCGATGCCAGGGACGCCGCGTTCTCGCCTCATCGGCTGGCGTGCCGCTCTCCTGCTGCTTGTCGTTTTGATCGGGACTGCAGGGGCGGTTTACAAACGCGGAGGTCTGACGCGCCTGCGTCCCGGATCCTCCGCGGCTGAGCCGATCCGCTCCCTCATCGTGCTCCCGTTCGAGAACCTGACGGGAGATCCGGGTCAGGACTACTTCGCCGCCAGCGTCACTGACGCAGTCACCGCGCATCTCGCGCAGGTCGGCGGCCTCGATGTGATCTCGAGCACGTCGGCCCGGCAGTACAAGCAGGCGGACAAACGGATCCCGGAGATGGGCGCCGAGCTGAAGGTCGAAGGGGTCGTGGAGGGCACCGTGTCGAGGTCCGGCGCGCGCGTAGGCATCACCGTGAAGCTGATTCGTGCCGCGACGGATCGAAACGAGTGGGCGAAGATCTACGAAGAAGACGTGAGCCATATGTTCACGCTGCAGCAACGGCTCGCATCCGACCTCGCGGTGGCGGCCGGGCAGCGGCAGCTCGCCCGGCGCACACCGCAGGCGACCGATCCGAAGGCCTATGACGCGTACGCCAAGGGACTGACCGCTCAGGGTCAGCAGCGCTACGAAGGATTTCGACGGGCGGTCGCGTATTTCGAGGAGGCGGTGGCGATCCAGCCGGATTTTGCTGAAGCGCATGCCCAATTGGCGCACACTCAACTGCAGTTCCTGTTCGGCGGTCCGTTGTCGCCGCACGAATCCATCCCCAAGGCCGAAGCCGCGGCGCGCCGGGCGCTGCAGCTCGATGAGACGCTGGCACGGGCGCACACGGCGCTCGGTCAGATCCTCATCCTCTATCACTGGCGCGTGGAGGAAGGCGACAAGGCCCTGGACCGGGCCACCGAGCTGAAGGGCGGCGGGGATGAATTCAGTAGCGCGATCACCAACTCGCTCATCCGGCGTGGGCGGCCTGAGGAGGCGATCGCGGTGGCTGAACGCGGACGCAAGCTCGACCCGCTGTCGGTGGGTACGCAGGTGGCGGTCGGAATCGCGTACCGCGCCGCCGGTCAGTACGATCGTGCGATAAACGAGCTTCGCCGGGCGCTCGAGATGAGCCCCGCGCACCCTCGCGTCCATTTTCAACTCGGCGTGACGTTTGTCACGATGGGCCGGTACGCCGACGCGATCCGCGAGCTCGAGATCGCCGCACGACCGGCGCCCAGCCACAATTCCCGGGTCGAAGCGTACCTGGGGTATGCGTATGCGGCCGCCGAGCGCATCGAGGATGCGCGCGCGGTGCTGAAGGAACTCGAGGCTCATCGGCGCGAGCAGTATGTGTCGTCGTTCGGGATCGCTCTGATTCACGATGCGCTGGGCGAGAAGGAGCCTGCACTCGCGGCGCTGCGGCGCGCCCACCAGGATCACGCTGTCGAATTTGCATTCATGGCGCAGTATCCGCGGTTCAAGGCAATCGCGTCGGAACCAGGGTTCGAGGCGGTCATGCGGCAGGTAGGCTCTGACGCGACCAGCCGATGATCCGTCTCTTGGCGATCCTGCTGACCGCGGTTCCCGCCTTCGCCCAGCAGGCGCAGGTCCCTCGACGCCGTGCAGGAGCGTCGATTTCGGCACGATCAGAACGACCGTGAGCACGGCGCGACGGCCCTCGGCAAGCGACAGACGCCCGACCTGAAGGTCGGGCCTACCGTGAAGGTCGGGCCCGGGTCGAACGCCCGACCTGAAAGTCGGGCCCACGTGAAGGTCGGGCCTACTTTGACGGCAATCGGCGGATAGCGGGCGGTCGCACCGTGGCGTATCGTGATGGACATGTTGGATGAGAACGTGCTCTGGGACGCCGTGGTCGATCGTGCGGCGGAGTGGGACGGCGTGTTCGTGTACGGGGTCACGTCTACGGGGATCTTCTGCCGGCCGACCTGCCCGAGCCGGCGTCCGCGCCGCGACCGGGCGCGCTTTTTTGCGCACGGCGATCTGGCGGCAGCCGAGGGGTTCCGGCCGTGTCGCCGCTGCCGGCCCCAGGAGGCGTCCACATCGACCCCCGCACTCGATCGGATCCGTGGTGTGGCGCATGCGATCGCTGCGAGGAAGGGCGCC
>DATLXE010000303.1:0-2576 GCA_035575795.1 Gemmatimonadaceae bacterium | reverse complement strand
CCCGCGAGTCTCACGGGACGATCTATCACCCAGCGGCCCTTCAGGCCTTTCGTACCGTTTTCAAGCCGGCCCCGGCGGTGTAGATCCAGAGTACGCGTGCGCGTCTTAAAAAAGAGGCTTTCCAGGCCTCAGACCGAACGTTCATCGATCAGCTCCCGCGCGCGCTCAATTATTCGGCGCTCGCCGTCGAAGGCGAGCATCGTTACCGCGTTCTCAATTGGAGCCCACCTCGCCTCGTTGACTTCCCAGTCGTGATCCTGTGTATCGCCCGAGACATAGCGCAGCAGATAGAAATGGACGCGCTTGTGAAACCTCACCCGTTCAGCGCCGTCCGTGCCCACGAACCAGTACTCGGCCGTATCGATGAGTGACAGCAGCTCAGTGACCACTCCGGCTTCCTCGCGCGCCTCGCGCACGGCTGTCACCTCGGGGGATTCACCGGCGTCAACAAGTCCCTTCGGCAACTGCCAGCGTGCTTGCGGGCCGACGGAAATCAGCACCACCCAGGTAATTCCCTCCGCGAACCGAAACACGACGCCGCCGGCGGAAAGCTGGTCGCGAATCGGCAGCTTCGCGCCCTTTCCCGACGCACCCGGGTTCAGCTGGCGCCCTGTTTTCCGCGGTATCGCTCCTCCCACAGCTCGACCTTCGTGATCACGTCGGCGACGCTGATGCGTGGCATCCGCCCGGTGCGATTTTCCATCGACACCGGATAGTCTTCGCCCGGATCGCCATACGCATCGATGACGAGGTCCTGAAATTTTCTGTACGGGCCCGTGCGCCGCGGGTTGGTGTAGCCGAGCAGGCTGATGACGGGGCGATCCAATGCTACCGTCATGTGGAGCGGACCAGTGTCGGGCGACAGCACCAGCGCCGACGCATCGAGTATCGAGACGAGCTTCCGCAAGCCGCTTCCGAGCTGGGACACGGGTTTGTGCTCCGTCTGCTCCATAACGATTCTCTCTGCCGCGACCTCGCGCCCCGATCGCCCTCCGACGAGCACGGGCTGCAACCCGAAGCGCGAGTAGAGCAGGTCGCACACCTCGGCCCATCTCTCCGCGGGCCAGTCCTTCTCCGCCTTGCTTGTCGCGACGACGATCGCTGCAATCGGGCGGCCGATCTTTGCGACGAATTCGTGCTGCCACTCGCGCTCATCGGACCACGGGCCGATATCCCACTCGACCGGCTCGGGGGAAACGCCCAGCGCGTTCAGGAACTCGAAGTACTGGTCCTGCACGTGCCGCACAGGACTGGCTTCGATCTTCCTGTTGGTGAACATCCAGTTGAAGTCGCGCGCCCGCGCCCGGTCGAAGCCGAGCTTTACCGGCGCGCGCGCAAACGCGGTCACGATCCCCGCCTTGAAGTAAACCTGGAGATTGATGACGAGGTCGAATGTCCGGCGGGCGAGGGCAGCACGGATGTCCGCGAATGCGCGCCATCCGCGAGATCTCTCGAACACAATTATCTCGTCCACCGACCGGTGACCCCGCACCAGCGTTGCCGGACCCGGCTGCAATATCCAGGTGATTCGCGTGCGCGGATTCTCTCTCTTGAGCGCGTTGATCACTGGGAGAACGTGCACCGCGTCGCCCACCGCGCTCATCATCACGATGCAGATGCTACCCGGAACCGCGCCCTTCAACTCCGCACCTCGCTCCCGTGCTGGCGGAGAAACGTTTCGTCCTCGGGCGCGAACCGGATGCGCCCAGCGTCGTGCCATTTTCTGAGCGATCGCAGGAGCCGGTCGAGGTTCGCCTTGGCAACGAGCGGAGATTCCGGCGAGCTGAAGCGCACCTGGTCGATGTCGAGCACATGCGCATCGAGACCCTCGCCCTCTCCCGACGTGAGGAGAATGTTCTTGAGGTTCAGGTCCTGGTGGTGTGCGCCAGCGTGCGACAGCGCCTTGAGCAGCTTCGCAATCGCGTCGAGCGCCATCCGACGGTGATCAGGCTCCTTCAGCTCATGAAGCACAGTCGAAAGATCGTGGCCGTCGGGGATCTCCCGCGTCGCAACGTCGGAGCGGCGAAAGATTCCTCCGACGGCGTAGGAGATGTATGCGACGACTTCGGGTGTGCTGACGCCTGATGCGCGGAGGCGGAGCGAATTCATCAGCTCGCGCAGGCCGCGCGTGGGCAGGATGAAGAGGTCCTGCGTCACCTTCGCTGCCCAGCCGCCACGCATGCTGTGGCGCACAACGACCCTGCCGCAGCCCATCGGCAGCTCAATGGCGAAAACGGGCGCGCGCCCCGTCATCACGCGCGCGTCCGGCTGCCGCGCCGCAAACTCGTACAACGTCTCCTTCTCGAGGATCTGCCTGATCGCCGGCGCGCAATCGCCGGTGACCATCGCGCGTCCCGTGCCGGCGCGAACGGTCTGATATGGGGGGATGACGATCTTCACGAGCGGCGGACCGCGGCGATCGCGGCGAGGAGCGCGCCCGCCTTGTTGCCGGTCTCCTCCCACTCCCGCGCCGGATCGGAGTCGGCAACGATGCCTGCACCGGCCTGGACCGAGGCGATTCCGCCGTGGATCACGCAGGTTCGAATCGTGATCGCCAGATCCATGCGCTTCCCCCC
>DATLXE010000302.1:0-2784 GCA_035575795.1 Gemmatimonadaceae bacterium | reverse complement strand
TTTGTCTCATTGGTTGTATCCTCTTCATGTTGCTACCATCGCAGGCATGCGCTGTTCCATGGTTGACGCGACCACGCGGTGGGGACAGCTTCACGCTTCATGCTGAAGCCGCTCATAATCGGGATCGCCGGAGGATCCGGGTCGGGGAAATCCACCGTCGCGCGCAACGTCGCCGACCTGCTGACGACATCGTCGGTCGCGTTCATCGACATGGACGCGTATTATCGGAATTTTACTTCGCTCACGCTCGATGAGCGCAGGAAGCTGAACTGGGACCATCCCGATGCGTTCGACTTCGACCTTATCTGCGAACACCTCGAAGCACTTGGCTCGAGGCACGCGATCGACAAGCCGGAATATGATTTCGTTACGCACCTCCGCTCGGGCGAGCACACGCGCATCGAGCCGGCGGATGTGATCGTCATCGACGGGATTCTGCTGTTCGTCGATGAGAGGCTGCGCGAGCTGTGCGATGTGAAAGTGTTCGTCGATGCTGAGGCCGATGTGCGGCTCATCAGGCGCATCGAGCGCGACACGCATGTACGCGGACGCCCGCTCGATGACGTGATAGAGCAGTACCTCTCGACCGTGCAGCCGATGCATCTGCAGTTCGTCGAGCCGAGCAAGCGGTACGCCGACGTGATCGTGCCGCGGGGAGGTCACAACGCGGTCGCGATCGAAATGATCGTCGCTAAGATCCAGCGCCGCCTGCAGCGGGTTGCAGGATCCGGGCGCGAGGCGCGGCATACGCCATCAGTGCTGCAGCGAGTGCCCCCAGCGCAAACATGACCAGCCAGATGACCGTCGGGCCGAGCGTCGCCAGGAGCGAAACCCCCGCCCACGGCCCAAGCGTGAAAGCGACGCTCAGCGCCATCGTGTAAGCACCCATGTAGGCGCCGCGCCTGTTTTCGGGCGCAATGTCGCCCATGTGCGCGGACATCGCGGGAAAGAGCATCATCTCTCCGAACGTCCAGATCACCACTGTCCAGATCACGCCCGCAGCCGAGGCGGCCAGCGCGAGCGACCCGAACCCGAATGCGAACAGCATGCAGCCGATCACCAGCGCGCGCGTGTTCGGCCAGTGAGCGGTCGCCATGTTGAGCGGCACCTCGAAGGCGACGAT
The DNA here is from genome assembly GCA_035575795.1 of Gemmatimonadaceae bacterium. Taxonomy (GTDB): domain Bacteria; phylum Gemmatimonadota; class Gemmatimonadetes; order Gemmatimonadales; family Gemmatimonadaceae; genus UBA4720. Next base: position 1,661 of record DATLXE010000302.1, on the reverse strand, counting down.
GAGAATGGTGTTGATCGTGAACAGCATGCCGTAAAAAGCGGGCGAGGTACGCAGCTCGCGGTCGAGGTAGAGAGGCATCGCCGCTTCGTGCTGGAAGAACACAACGCCGACGAGCAGGACTCCACCGAGGAAAACGAGAAAGGTGCGGTCGGCAAAAATCGTCCCACCCTGCCCGCTTTTGGCCGCGCTTGTCTTCACTTCACCCGCTCCGTCGGGACGCCATGGCGAGAGCAACAGTACGGCGCCGGCGGCGATGGTCGTAATGGCGTCGACGACAAACATCCAGTTGAACGAGACCGTGGCGAGAAATCCTCCCAACGCCGGACCGACGCTCATGCCGAGGTTGATCGCGAGCCGATTGAGCGCGAATGCCGCCTTGCGCTGCGCGGGCGGCACGACTCCAGTCATCGCCGCCAGGCTGGCGGGCCGAAACATCTCGGCGCACGCCGACCAAACGATCGTGACCGCGGCAACGGCGGCGAAGGATTGCGCAAATGGGAAGAGCAGCAGGACGAGGCCCGAGGAGAGCAGCGATCCGCGCATTACGGGCAGCGGGCCGATGGTGTCGCAGAGCCGGCCCGCGATCGGCGCAACGACGATTGCGGTGCCGCCGTAGAGGGCGAGGATGAATCCCGCGCGTCCCGCTGAGAATCCCAGCTCGCGCGTGAGGTACAGCACGAGGAATGGCAGGATCATCATCCCTGCCCTGTTGACCAGATTGGCGGCGGAGAGGAGCCATGCCTCGCGCGGCAGGCCGCCGAGTCCGCGCCAGGGATTGAGCACGCTGGGCGCAAACGAAAACGGCCACTTTATCAGTGGCCGCTTCGGCTGGTGATTGGTCGGCTCAGTTGACAAGTGCGCCGTGCAGGAATCGAACCTGCAACCTAATGATTAAGAGTCATTTGCTCTGCCAATTGAGCTAACGGCGCGTGAAGTCGCTTGGCGCGCCAGGAGGGAATCGAACCCCCGACCCACAGCTTAGAAGGCTGTTGCTCTATCCAACTGAGCTACTGGCGCGTAACGGGCCGAAAGTTAGCAACATGCGGGAGTCGAATCAATCGCTTCCCTCGCCCGAGCTGAGACTCTCGAGCAGAACTTTCTGCAACCGCCGCGTGAGCTCGCCCGGCTTGCCACTGCCGACGGGCGCGCCGTCGAGCTGGACGACTGGCATCACGTCCGTCGTCGTGCCGGTGAGGAACAGCTCGCTCAGGCGCGGAATTTCATCGGCGCGAATCGGCCGCTCCTCGACGTCGATCTCGACTTCAGCGGCGAGGCGCTGGAGAATGGCGCGTGTGATACCGGGGAGGATGTGAGTGTCGGACGGGTGCGTGCGGAGCGTGCCATCGACGACACCGAAGAAGTTGGTCTTCGCGCCCTCAGTGACGATGCCGTCGCGGATGAGCATCGCCTCGAACGCGCCCTTTTCCTTTGCGGTCTGCGACGCCAGAACGTTGGGGAGGAGGTTGAGCGTCTTCAGGTCGCAGCGTCCCCACCGGAGATCGGGGTGCGTGATGGCGGAGGCGCCGCGGTCACGCAGGTCGGCGGGCGGCTCGAACTTGGCGACCGAGATGTAGATGGTCGGCGGCACGCCAGGCGCGGGAAAATAGTGCGCGCGCGTCGTTGCTCCGCGCGTCACCTGCATGTAGAGCGTCGCCTCGCCG
>DATLXE010000301.1:0-1507 GCA_035575795.1 Gemmatimonadaceae bacterium | reverse complement strand
CGGCTCACCGGGGAAGCGCAGATCGAAGCGCTCGACGAGCCCCGGGACGCTCGTAGGGTCCATCTCGAGCCCGTAGCGGTCGCAGAGGTCAGCGAGGATCTGCGGCTCGGCGCTGGTGACACCCCCGAGGTCGACGAGTTCACTGAAGAACCGCTCGAAGCCGGCGGGAGAGATGATCTCCAGAATCCGGGCGGCTTCGTCGCCAGCGTTCCAGAACGTGTGCCACTGGTTGCGGGGCTTGAAAATCAGATCACCCGGGCTGCCGACCAGCACGTCATCACCCAGAAGGGCGCCGATGCGTCCCTCCAGGACGTAGCTGTACTCGTCCTCGCGCGTGTGCCGATGCATCGGCGCAGCCAGTGCGCGCGGGGACATCTGGTGCTCAACCAGCGAGAACCCACCGCGTGTCTCCTCGCCGCCGATCATGAACCGGACCCCAATGCTCCCCAGAAACCCTGCCTTGCCCTCGCGGGGCCCAACGACCTTTGCTGTCATCGTCTTCATCACTTTCCAATTTGAGTGGACATTCGTGTTGCGTTAAATATGTAGAAAAGAGTCGCCTGTGTCAATATTCGGAGGACAGTGATGGCCGATCAAACTCGCCAGTACCGGATGAAGCGGCGCGCCGAGACGGAACAGCGCACCCGCCTGCGCATTACCGAGAGCGCCGTTGCGTTGCATGGAACGCTTGGCCCTGCGCGCACGTCGATCAGCGCGGTCGCCCAGCGGGCCGGCGTGCGCCGATCCACCGTCTATCGCCACTTCCCCGACGAGGCCTCCCTCTTTTCCGCCTGCACCTCGTATTGGACGGCGGCCAATCCGGTCCCCGACGTCGATCGCTGGGTGGCGATCGGCGATCCCGCCGTCCGCTTGACGGCCGCGTTGCGGGAGCTGTACGCCCACTATCGGCGCACCGACCGCATGATGAACAACATCCTGCGCGACGAGGCGACGATGCCCATCGTCAAGCGAATGCTGGGCGGCTACCGCGACTATGTCACCGCAGCTCGTGACACGCTCATGAGCGGTAGGGGCGTGCGGCGGACCGCACGCCAGCGGGTGCTCGCCGCGGTCGGCCACGCTCTGACTTTCGGCACGTGGCGCTCGTTGACCCGCGAGCAGGCGCTCACCGACTCGCAGGCCGCTGATCTGATGTGTCGCCTAGTCGCCGCTGCGGCAGGCAGATAGATCCTGGGTAACGGCGCAGTGTTGACCGACCCAGGAGCTCCCCGTCCGCGGACCCCATACACGAAAGGAATTCATCCAGACGGGAATAACCTTGAGCCGCGGGAGTCTCGATAAGAAGGCTGCGCCTCATGTGCGGCGGCGCTGCAGCTCTACGAGGTGTTGCCACAGCACGGGCGAGGGCGAGCGCTTACGCGATTCCCACTGGTACACCACGGCCTTGCCCGCAGCGCCCACCAGTCGGGCTAATGCCGCTTGGGTGAGGCCGAGCCGCCGACGTAGCTGCCGTACGCACGCATCGTAATCGTCGGGAACGGTCGGC
>DATLXE010000300.1:0-6164 GCA_035575795.1 Gemmatimonadaceae bacterium | reverse complement strand
GGTCAAGTTCAACGAATGGACGGCCGATCGACGCCTGCGCCAGCCGATCTTCCTGGGTGTTCGCGACGACAAGGATGCAAAGGAAGTGACGCTTGAAGACGCAAGCGTTCAACAACACCCTGAAGGGGCGGCGAAGGGCGGAAGCATCGCCGGCCGGAGCAAGAGTATCAACGTGGCTGCATCAGCCAGGAAAGCGGCGGCGAAAAAGACCACGCCCGCCAAAGCGAAGACTGCCAAGGCAAAAACTCCCAAGGCAGAAACAGCCAGACCAAAGACCAAAGCGTCTGCTGCCAAGAGGAGCGAGGGTTCGATCGTCGACCAGCTGAACGCGATCCAGCAGGGGAGCGGCGACGGGTTGGTCGACTTCGGCAAGGGCCGCGCGCTCAAGGTCTCGAGCCTGGGTAAAGTCTTCTTCCCGAAGGAGAAGTACACAAAGGGCGACGTACTGCGATACTACGCGGGGATCGCGGACTTCATCCTCCCTGCGATCAAGGACCGGCCGCTGGTTCTCAAGCGCTTCCCCAACGGCATCGAGGGCGAGGCGTTTTACCAGCAACGCGCGGCGGAAACAACCCCGCCCGATGTCCGCGTTGAGACGATCGCCAACGCCGAGGGAGAAACGCAGGCGCGCATGATCGGCGGCGACCTCCTGACGCTGCTCCACACGATTCAGCTCGGGAGCATCTCCGTGGATCCCTGGCACTCACGCCTGCAGTCGATGGCATACTCGGATTATACTGTTATCGACCTTGATCCCGGACCGCGCGCGAACTTTCAGCGCGTCGTGGAGGTTGCGCAGTGGACGAAGGAGGTCATCGACTCATTCGGGCTGCACGCGGCGATAAAAACTTCGGGATCCGAGGGGCTCCACATTTACTTGCCGCTTCCGCCCCGCACCCCCAACGACGCTGCCACCCCCGTGGCGCAGATGATCGCCACCAGGGTCGCCGATGCGCACCCAAAGGAGGCGACGATTGAACGGTTCGTGAAATCGCGCGGGGCGGCAATGGTGTACGTCGATTACCTCCAGAATATCCTCGGCAAGACCGTTGCTGGTCCGTACTGCGTGCGGGCGAAGCCTGGCGCGACAGTTTCGACGCCGCTGGAGTGGAGCGAGGTGACGGAAGATCTCGATCCGCGTGATTTCCATCTTGGGAATGCGGCCGACCGCTTCGAGAAGCTGGGCGACATCTGGGGGGAAGCGATGAAGAAAAAGAACTCCCTGCGCGCGCTCGTCTGACGAGCGGCTGCGTCATCTCCCGCTCGTGCTACCTGCGGCCTGCTCCGACCTTTCGCAGGGGCAGCTCGATCTGTCCGTCCTGCGGTTCGGCTTCCCTCGCCTGATCCCCGAAGATGGGGTCGCTCGACTCGTCAACCATGTGAGTGAGCTTGTAATAGAAATGGAGCGAGTGGATAGGAGCCATGAAGCTGCGATTCCCCGATCGGGAAATGGCAACGGCTTCCTCTCGTACACGACGGGGGAGGTCGCGCGCGGAGGGCAGGGCGAGCAGTCGCTGAATCTCGGTACTGTCTCGCGCCAGCAGAGCGGCGCAAAGACTATCCAGATAGGCCAGCATAGCTAGTTGCTCCCACTCCCAGGGAATTGAACCTTAGGTACACATTGCAACTAATCCACCCAAGGCGCAAGGGCATGCCCATAAGAGTACCCTTTGTCCCGGGAGAGTTCCCGCCCCTGGCCGTCTCAGGGTTGTAACAGATCGAAGCGAACTCCACGCTGGGAACGGCGCTTTTTTTTGGGAGAGTAAAGGTAGAGCTGGGCCGGCCTGCCACGCCCCTCGCTGCGCCACTCGTCTGTCGGCTCGACGAGCCCCGCGGCCTGCAGCGCACGACGGAAACTGGCCTTGTGCAGCCGTTTACCCAGCAGCAACTCGTACATTTGCTGAAGATCGCTGAGGGTGAAGGTCTCAGGCAGCAGCCGGAATGCGATGGGCGTCTGATCGAGCCGATTCCCTACCATGGTTAGAGCAGTATCTACCATTGCCCGTTGTCTGGGGGCGATCACGGGAAGATCGCGCACCGGGAACCAGGCTAGGCCGTTCGCTGGTTCGGCAGTCTCGTGGGGAACGAGGGCGACGAACGCGACTGAGACGTCGGCATCAGCAGGATGGCGTTTCCCGTCGGCGAACGCGCCAAGCTGCTCGATCCAGATCGGCGTGGCGCCGAGCGCTTCGCGCGCGACCTGGGAAGCGGATGCAGCGAGTGATTCGCCCGGAGCAGGATACTTCCATGGAATCGACCACCGTTCCCGTTCCGCCGCTTTGCGCGAGAGAAGTATCGCGAGCTCGTCTCCGGCAACAGTGACGAGGACAACGTCAATGCTGATGTTGCCGTTACGGGGAGAGCGTTCGCGCATCGTACGGCGAATTAGTCACTATTTGTGACTAAAGTCAAGAGTGCGCAATTTGTTTTTTTTGCGGGGAGTTTTCTTCGCGGAATCACGCGAAAAAAAACGGCGTGGAGGGAGCCGATGATATAACGCTTTTAGCAGCAGCCGGTCAACAGAAAGATTCGTAACGGTTGCGGGGTGACGCGTGTTTACATGACGCCGCCCGCTTACGGTGCTGTAACACCTCTCTGTTCGCCGGCACCGCGCCGAACGTATGGCGGTATGGTGATCGGCAGCTGCCCGGTAATGGGCGCCGATCCAAGCAAGGCGCGCGCAGCGGCTTGCTGCGAGACTGGAAAGCCGCCCCACGCAACGAGATACGCGGGAATCCACGGCATCTGCTGAAGCAGATAGGGATTTCCGAAAGCGACTACAACCGGCTTGCGACCCCGCTGCGCGAGCGACTGAACGAACCCGGTGAAAATCTGCGGCGCGCTGGCCGTGAGGGCGTCCCAGCTCTGGCCGACATAGGAGCTGACGATCGTCACGTCAGCGGAATCCGCGGCCTGGAGCAGCCGCGCGTAGTTCACGCCCGCATCCTCCGTTCCCACGAATTCGGTGCGAAGGTTCCTGACCCGCGTCCGAAGCTCGGCGTTGAACGCGTTGCCCGCCGGGAGGTCGGCACGCCTTGCTACCGTAATCGAGAGCACGCGCGCCGACGGATTAAGCGGCAGCTGGCGTAGCGAATCCTTGACCAGAGTGATCGACCGCTCCGCCACGCGGCGCGCGATCGACAGATTGGCGCTGTCGCCGACCGCAAACCGTAACGCGTTGAGGTCCACGAGCTTGTTCCGCGTCAGTCCGAGCTTCTGCTTCGCCTCGAGCACGCGCCTGACCGACCGGTCGAGACGTTCCTCCGTGTACCGCCCTTCGGTCACTCCGGCCACTACCGCCTCGATGGTCTGCGTCACATCGACCGGCTGGATCAGCACATCCACGCCCGCATTGACGGCGCGCTTGACCATCTCGGCCGCACCGAACATGTCCAGGACTCCGCGCATGTCCATTGCGTCGGAGATGATCATGCCGTCGAAGCCGAGCTCGCCGCGTAGCAGGTCGGTGAGAACCTTCTGGGACAGCGTGCCGGGAACGTTCGTCGCGTCGAGCGCCGGCATCGCGCCGTGGAAAGACATCATCGCTCCGACCCCCGCCTTCACTGCCGCACGGAACGGAACCAGCTCGACACTGTCCAGACGGCTCCGGCTGACCGTTATCGTCGGCAGTGCCAGGTGTGAGTTGACGCCAGTGTCTCCATGCCCTGGAAAGTGCTTCCCTGTCGCGATCATGCCGTGATCCTGCAGGCCGCGAATAAACGCTGCCCCGAGACGCCCCGCCTGGTGCGGCTCCTCGCCATACGACCGTGTGTTGATCACGGGGTTGTCGGGATTGTTGTTGACGTCCAGCACCGGCGCATACGCGATGTGGATGCCCAGCGCCCGTCCTTCCTTTGCCGTCAGGCGGCCCTGTTCATAGGCGAGCGCGGTGTCGCGCGTCGCGCCGATCGCCATCTCGGGTGGAAACACTACCGCTCCACCCAGGTCGATCGCGTTGGGGACGAAATACCCACCACGGGCGCGGAATCCCGCGCCCGCTTCCAGGTCGGCGCCGAACAGCATCGGGATCCCGCTCATCGACTGCAGCGCGTTCAGCTTCGCGGCGAGTTCGGTCGGCGATCCTACGGAAATGGTGAAGCCACCCACCTTTTCCTGCGTGATGTACTGCGTGAGCCGGCGCCACTGCTGCGAATCTCCCGATGCGTAGTCGCCGAGCACGGTTGGCCAGACGATCTGCGCCGCTTTCTCGCGTAGGGTGAGGCTGCGGAGAACCGAGTCGGCCCAGCCTTCCCGGGCCAAGCCTGCCGGTGAGCCCGTCACCCGTGACGGGCTTGACATGCCCTCCGAAGAGGCAGGCACCCGCGACGAGGGTGACACCCCGGCTGTGGTGCAACCGGCCGCCGCGGCCAGAACGAGAGTGAGTGTCGCCGTTATCTGTCGCATCGTCAGTGGGTGATCGTTCCTTTCCTGGTTGTGTCGATCTCCGAGTCGCTGCCTGACTTGAACAGAAAGGAAGACATGTTCTTTGTCAGAAAGGTGCGCGCCTGCGGATCCATCACGTTCAGGCCGTAGTGGTTGATCAGCATCGTCTGCTGCTTCTGCCAGTCGGCCCAGCACTGGGTGCAGATCTCTTCCACTACGCGGGCACCGATGGCGCCGGGAAACGGAGGCTTCTCGAATCCCGCGCGGGTCTGGGCGCAGCGCGCACAGGCTACCGTCTGCGGCACGCGCTACCTACGACCGCGCGTATTCGATCTTCGCCAGCCCGAAGAGTGAGAGCAGGCGGAGATAGAACCAGCCGATGTCGAACTCGAACCACTTCGCCTTGAACTTTGCCGAGTGTGGGTCGTGGTGGTGGTTGTTGTGGAGCTCCTCGCCGCCAAGCCAGATGGCGATCGGCGAGATGTTGCGGCTCTCGTCCTTTACCTCGAAGTTGCGGTACCCCACGGCGTGTCCCACGCCGTTGATGATTCCCGCCGCCCAGAACGGGATCCAGATCATCTGCACGCCCCAGACGATCGGTCCGACGAAGAAGCCGAACAGCCAGACGTCGACCACCAGCATCACCAGGATTCCGACCCAGTTGAGCGGCGACAGCAGGTGGCGCTCGAGCCAGTCGTTAGGCGTCCCCTTGCCGTACTTGTCGAGAATGCCGGGCTGGCGTACGGCCTTTCTATAGTAGAAGGCGCCCTTCAGGACGATCTCGCGGAGCCCCTCCATCACCGGGCTGTGCGGATCCCCTTCCCTGTCAGCGAATGCGTGGTGCTTGCGGTGGCATGCCACCCATTCCTTGGTCACAATCGCCGTCGACAGCCATAGCCAGAGCCGCATCGGGAGCGCGGCGAGGTAGTGCAGCTTGACGCCGCGGTGCGTTTGTGCGCGGTGCAGGAACAGCGTCACCGAAACGTTGGTGAGGTGCCCGGCAACTACCACGAAAAGAATCGGCTTCCACCACGCGGTGGCCCAGCTTCCAAAATCCGGCATTTACTGCTCCAATGTGACCAGGTCAACGTATTGTCTGAATCTATCCGATGCGCAACACAGAGGCCACCGTTTCCGCGCTCCGGGCTTGCGGCAGCTATCAGGTGGCCGTACCCTCTCCGCACATGGCTCGGCTCAAGAGAACTGATACACTGCTCGCGGGAAAAGCGACCGCCGATGGAACGCGCGCCTACGCGGAGCGCTTTTCTTCCGTGCACGAGCCGGATTTCTACCGGCCGTTCGCCGATGGCCTCCGCGTTTCCTCGCTCGGGCTCGGCACCTACCTTGGCGAATGCGACGACGCCGAGGACCAGCGGTACGCGCAGACGATTTCGCTGGCGCTAAAACGCGGAATAAATCTTCTCGACACCGCCATCAACTACCGCTGCCAGCGTTCGGAGCGCGCGGTGGGTAACGCGCTTCGCACGTCAGTTGCAAGCGGCGCGGTAAGCAGGGACGAGGTCGTCGTCTGCACCAAGGGTGGGTACATCCCGCTCGACTGGTGTCCGCCGAATACGCGCGAAGGCTACCGCGGATTTCTGCAGAGCGAATACTTCGGGCCTGGAGTAATGACGCCGTCCGATGTCGTCGCCGGCGGACACTGTCTCACGCAACGTTATCTCGCCGACCAGGTCGGACGCAGCAGGCGTAACCTCGGCATCGAGTGCATCGATGTCTACTACCTGCACAATCCCGAACAGCAGCTCGAGGTGATCGAGTCC
>DATLXE010000299.1:0-2083 GCA_035575795.1 Gemmatimonadaceae bacterium | reverse complement strand
ACCGAGCTCGTCGAGCTTCTTGATCACGTCCGCACCGGCCGTCTGCACGGGCACGCCACGACCGGTCGTCCCTTTATCGATGAAGAGGATCCTGCCGTTCGGTCCGATGTAAAAGGTGAACCGGGACGCGAACTGTCGATCCGGCGTTACGTCCGTTCGGATGACGCCGTAGGCCTTGGCCGTCGTCTTGTCCGGATCCGAGAGGATGGCAAAGTCAGCCTTCTCTTTTTCGGCGAAACCCTTGTTGTCTTCCGGCGTGTCGACGCTCGCCATGAAATAGGCGATGTCGTATTTCTTCAGGAGGGACCCGCTCTCACGGAGCGAGTTGCATTGGGCCGTTCACCCGCCGGTGAAGGCCTTCGGGAACCACGCGATGACCACGGTCTTGCCCTTGTAATCCGACAGCGTGTGGATCCTGCCGTCGGAACCTGGCAGCGAGAACGCGGGCGCCTTGTCGCCAACCTTGAGGTCGGCTGAATACTGGGGCGGCGCGGCAGGCGGTGGCGGCTGTTGCGGGGGCTGACCCTGGCCCGCCGCGACGGCGGTCATGGCCACGAGGCCAATGCCCACGGCGGCACAGATGGAGAGGAGATTCAACATGGTTCCAGTGTACTACGTGGGCCCAGCGCCTCCGATCGCCGGGCGAAGGGTCCCCGCGAGGGCGAGTCCGAGTCATAATCGATTGATCCATGCCCCTTATCGCTCTCGTACTGACCCTCATCGTCGGTGCGGGCATCCCCCAGGCTCCGACGTCCGCCGACGAGGCGTTCAAGGCGGGCGTCCGTGCGTACAAAGCAGGTCAGATGGACATAGCGCGCGTGCATTGCATCGACGCGTTGAAGCACGACCCCGCCCTGACAGACGCGTCGCTGCTGCTGGGCGACATCCTGTACCGGGCGGACGACCTCAGCGGCGCGATCAACGTGTATGCACAGGCGCTCGTCCATGCACCCAGTCACGCACGGATCGCCGAGCGGCTGGACGCGTGGCGGAAGGAAGCTGCCCTCCACGAGCGCTTCGGCCAGAAGCTGGGGGACCACTTCACCGTGCTCTTCGAAGGGCCCGCGGAAGCTCAGCTCGCTCAGAAAGCGGTCGAGATCCTCGAGGCGGCCTACTGGCGCATCGGAGGCGCGCTCTACACCTACCCGTACGGCGTCCTCACGGTCGTGCTCTACACGCGCGAACAGTTCCGCGACGTCACGCAATCGCCCGAGTGGGCCGGTGGCGTCTACGACGGACGGATCAGGATGCCTGTGCGCGGTGCCCTCGAGAACATGCGCGAGTTCGAGCGCGTGCTGGCGCATGAGCTCACCCACGCGATCGTTCACGGCCTGGCGCCGCGCGGCGTCCCGGTCTGGCTGAACGAGGGGCTCGCGATGAATTTCGAAGGCACCGACCCACGCGCGAAAGAGGCTGAGCTCGCGTCCGCCGAGACACGCCCCTCACTGCGCGACCTGGAGCGGTCGTTCGCGAAGCTGGGCACGCCCGCCGCGAAGCTCGCCTACGCCCAGAGCGCCGTTGCCGTACATCGGCTCCTGCAGGACGCCGGGGCCCCGGCCGTCGTCGGGATCCTGACCGACCTGGGACGCGGCATCGCGTTCGCGGACGCCTTCGAGCGCCACGCGAACATCTCCTACGGCAACTTTCAGCGGACCATCGATCAATCGGCTAATCGATAGATCGGCTAATCGGTAGATCGACTAATCGATAGATCGATAGATCGATCGTATGGGATATGCTCCGCCTCATGCATCCGATCACTGCGTTGATGTCGGCCCTCGGTGTGCTGACGGTCCTTTTCATCGGTGGCTGGGCGCGCGCCGTGATGGCCGTTCGGACCCTCGGCTCCCGCGAGCAGTCGCCAGGGTCGCGCGAACCGTCGCCCGCCACCGACGCGCGCTTCCCGACGCCCACGATGATCGGCATCGGCGCGGGGACGAATTTTTTCGACACCCTCGGTATCGGCTCCTTCGCGACGACGACTGCCCTCTTCCGGTTACTGAAGACCGTTCCTGACCGCGTGATCCCGGGCACGTTGAACGCCGGCCACACGCTGCCGACGGTCGCCCAGGCCTTCATCTAC
>DATLXE010000298.1:0-4330 GCA_035575795.1 Gemmatimonadaceae bacterium | reverse complement strand
GTTGAGATCGGGATCCTTGACGCGGCGCAGCGCGAGCTTGACCTGGTCGACGCTTACAGACACTAGCTGCTGGCCGGCTTTTTCGAGGTCGAGCGCTTCACGGGGGCTTTTGCCTTCGCAGCGGGCTTCTTCGAGCTCTTTGCCTTCGAGCTCTTTGCCTTGGCGCTCGGCTTCCCCTTCGCGGCTCTTGCCTTCTTCGACGCCGACGCCTTCGAGCGCTTCGATGCGGTAGCGATCGTACGATGGCGCGAAGAACCGCTGCGGCGCTTTACGGTTCTCGCCGGCGGCGGATTCCAGCCCACTTCACGGTCAGAGCGGAACGCTCTCGGGGTGGACGCAATTACACTCGGTCCCTCAATCACCGACAGTACCGCCGCGTCGGAAAGATCGGAACGCACATCGGCGATCACCTTCGACGGACGGAGGGCGCGTGCGGCGTGCACGCGATTGGTGAGCAGAATCACGAACATCTCCCGCTCGGGATCGATCCACATCGAGGTGCCGGTGAAGCCAGTGTGCCCGTATGCATTTGGTCCCAGATAACGTCCTGCGCCCAGAATGCCCTCGGCAGTGTCCCAGCCGAGCGCGCGGTGGCCGACGGCGCGGCTGGTGAACAGCTCGACGGTCGGCTTGCTGACGATCTGCACACCATTGTACTCACCGCCGTTCAGCATCATCTGCGCGAAGACGGAAAGATCCGACGCAGTGCTGAAGAGCCCCGCGTGTCCGGCAACGCCACCCATCGCGTACGCATTCTCGTCGTGTACCTCGCCGCGCAGCGGATACCCGCGCGGGGGAGTCACCTCGGTCGGGGCAACGCGGTCGCGTACTGAATCGGCGGGACGATAATAGGTATCGGTCATGCCGAGCGGGCCGAACACGCGGTTCTGAAGAAACTTGTCGAGCGGCTCGCCGGCGACAACTTCGACGAGGAGGCCGAGGAGATCGGCGCCGAGGTCGGAGTAGACGTAGCGGGTGCCGGGGCGGTTGTCGAGCTGGGTTGCGAAGATCGCGGCGCGGGCCTCGAGCGGATTGCGCGCGATTCTCCAGATGTCACGACCGGCAGGGAGTCCGGACGTGTGCGTCAGGAGCTGGCGGATAGTCACCTGGTCCCGGCTGCCGCCACCGAACGTCGGCAGGTAGCTCACGATGTTTGCATCGAGGTCGATCTTCTTCTCGTCGAAGAGGATCATGATCGCGGTCGTCGTACCGACGACCTTGGTGAGCGATGCGACGTCGTAGATCGTGCGCTGCGGATCGACCGCCGTGCTGGCGGGATTCCAGGACAGCTTGCCGAAGCCCTTGCTGAGCACGGCCGCGCCTTTACGCCCCACCACCACCGACGCGCCCGGGTAGCCCCCGGCGCGAATGCCGCGGGTGACAACGCGCTCGATTGCCTCGAGGCGATTGCCGGACATCCCGACATCCGTCGGCGCCTTGACTGGTAAACCGTCGCCGGCGCGCGTGATCGTTAAAGCGGTGAGGATGATTCTGAGCAACTCGTACTCCTGGACTACCTTGAGTGAATACTACCTGGTTGGGCCCTAAGTTCCCCTGAATCAAGGGGTTCAGGGTCTCTACGCAGGCCCTGAACCGGCAGGTTGGCGACGATTGACGGCGGCCGAACGTCACCCCGGCTGGGCGCGGCAACGCCCGGCGGGGGTAATGTGACTAAGCTCATGTCCGAAATGATCACCGATCAGCTCGACCTCAAGCGTGCCATCGCGGGCGATGAGCGGGCGCTGCAGCGGCTCTGGTCGCAGCACGCTCCGCACATAGACGCGGTCGTGCGCCGGCTGTGCGGTGATCTCGATATCGCCGCCGACATCTCGCAGGAGGTCTGGATGCAGATCTTCCGCGCTTTGCCGAGCTATCGCGGGGATTCGCAGTTCGGTACCTGGGCGCATCGCATTGCCGTGAATCGCACCCTGAATGCGTTGCGCAAGATCAGGCGCATCGCAAAGCTGGAAACGGATATCGAGGATGACAGCGCGATCACGGAGAACGACAGTGACCGCACCTTCCTCGCGGAAAGCATCGAGCAGGCGATGACGCGCCTTTCGCCGGGCGCGCGCGCAGTGTTCGTGCTGCACGACATCGAAGGCTACACGCACGGCGAGATCGGCGAGGAGCTCGGCATTACGTCGGGTGGGTCGAAATCGCAGCTGTTCAAGGCGCGCGCGAAGCTGCGCAAGCTTCTCGCGCATTTAGTGGATGAATCAACCCCTGTTGCAGGAAAGGAACATGTCGCACCTGTCTGAAGAAAATCTCGATGAGATGATCGCGCGTGAGCGCGCGACGGAGCGCCCGCCGCTCAACTCCTGGCAGACCATCGCCGCTGGCCTTCGCGAGGAGGGCCTCATTCGGGGCCCGGCCCAGGATAGCTGGACGGCGCAGCCGTGGCTCCGCGCCGCGGCCGCAGTCGTGCTCGTCGCCGGCGGCATCGCGTTCGGCAGGACGACCGCGTCGCGCGGCCCGCTGAGTGCGGGCTCGACCACCGCTTCGCAGCCGGTCGCGCAGAGCCCATCGGGGCAAGCCGTTTCCACCGCAACGCCGCCGGCTTTCCGCTCTGCCGATGAAGCGTGGGAAACGCTCAATCGCGCGGGCGCCGAATATCAGCGCGCTTCGGCGTATCTCGCCACGATCAATTCAGGCGCGCAGCCACGCGCCGACAGCGCCTCGCTTTACACGTCTCGTCTTGCGGCGCTCGAGCAGGTAATGTCGGCGACGCAGTCGGCGCTGCAACAGGCCCCGCGCGACCCGGTGATCAATCAGTACTATCTCGCAACGATGGGTGCGCGCGAAGCGACGAGACAGCAGCTCGCTCGTCCCGCGGGCCTCAGGCTGACAGGGTTCTAGGAGCAGGTGATGATGACTTCGTGCAGCAAGCTGTTCACAGCAACGGCAATCGCCGTGGCGCTCGCCGCCGGCCAGGCGTTCGCGCAGGGAACGACACCGCGAACCCAGCCTCGCGGCTGGTTCGGAGTGACGATTTCGGACAACGGAATCTTTGACGAAAGCGGGCGCGCTTTCTTTGACGGCTACCCGATCGTCAGCGAGGTCGAGCCAGGGTCGCCAGCCGCAAAAGCGGGAGTGCGCGCCGGTGACGTGCTCGTCTCCTTCAACTCGCACGACATGAAGGGCACGTCGCTGCAGCTTCGTAACTGGCTGCAGCCGGGCGCGCCGTTCGTGCTTCGCCTGCGCCGCAACAATGCGGTCCGTAATGTACGCGGCACGCTTGGTGTGAGGCCGGAAGGCTGGGCGCCCAACACACAGGTTGCCATTACCACTATCGAAGGACTGCCTCCGCGTGCGCCGACGATGGGGACTCGGCGAATCGTTACGCGGCTGCCAACGCCCGTCCCGGCAGGGCTGCCGCCGGTGCTGCTGCCCGCCTTCTCCTACGGAGGAGGCGTCTATCCGTTTGCCGGCGCGGAATTCACCGCGCTAAACGACGATCTCAGCGAAGTGCTGGGCGTAAAGGCAGAGGGGATTTTCGTGACGACGGTGATGGAAGGCTCGCCGGCTCGTGCTTCCGGGCTGCGTGGCGGGGACGTCGTGCTCGTGGCTGACAGCATCAAGCTCGACAATCCGGTGGCGCTTGTGCGGGCGATACGTGAAGCCGGCGCAAGCGACCGCACGACCATCCGGCTCGAGATCCTGCGCAAGCGGAAGCCGATGACGGTGTTGCTGCGCTGGTAGCTCGCGCAGCTCTGCACTAGGAGAGCTTTCTCGACTCCGGAACGAGGGAGGAGTGAATGGCGATCGCGGCGATCGCACCTCCCGCCGCCGCCGCGATCGCGAGCTGCGGCCCGGGCGCGATATCACCGGCCGCGAAAACGTTATTTACCGACGTGCGGTTTCGGTCATCGATGACGAGACGACCCATCTTGTCGCGATCACAGCCGAGCTGCTGGCCAAGGTCGTCGGCCGGGTACTGGCCGATGGCGAAGAAGAGACGCTCGCAATCCAGCGTCATCGCTCCCTTGAGCTCGATGCCGGTGATCGCCCCTGATTTTCCGATTACCGACTGGACAACCGGTTCGAGCACCGGGATGTTCAGCTTCTTGAGCTTGTCGAGCAGATCCGCATCCATGTCAGGCTCTTCGCCGTTGGTGCAGATGACGATCTCCGACGTCCAGGTGGAGAGCGCGAGCGCCATGGCCACCGCCTTCCTTCCCTTCCCGACAACGACGGTTTTCTTGCCTCGCGTCTCGAAGCCATCGCAGTCGGGACAGACGTGTACCGTGTCACCGTAACATTCATCCAGATTCTCGATTGATGGCCACAGATCCTTGATTCCAATCGCGAGCAGAATCCGCTTCGCTTC
>DATLXE010000297.1:0-2345 GCA_035575795.1 Gemmatimonadaceae bacterium | reverse complement strand
CCTTTCACATGGCTGAATCCGCCCCCCAACAGGGCGCAGCCGCCGCGATCGCATGCTTCTACGTGATCACGCCCTACGTGATGGCGCGGGCACTGGACGCGCTGACACGAGGCGAATCTCGATGAAGAAATGCCCCCACTGCGCTGAGGAGATCCAAGACGCCGCCATCGTGTGTCGATTCTGCGGCCGGGATCTCCCAGTGATCGGCCCGCCCGTGTCCCCCGTGTCGCCCGTTGGCACTTCGAGGAAGGCCGGGATGCCCTTAGCGGGGAAGGTCGCGATCGGCGGATTGATCCTGGTGATCGGCCTGATCGTTGTCCTCAAGATGAACGGGGACCTCGGGCCCAGCGAGACGGCGACGACAAACCCTGAGGCGGCTCGCTCCTTGGAAATTCTCGGGCGCCGTGAAATTACTCTCAACGACGGCAGCAAGGGATTGATCCTCTCGGTACGCGAACCTGTCACGCAAGCGGACGTTGACAAACTGGTAGATGTCGCCAGGCCGGATTACAAAACCCTGCGCGTCTTCACGTACGGACCAGGCGTGCAGTTTGGCAAGGATCAGGCGACCGCCTTGTGGGAATGGCGCTACGCTGAAGGCGTCAAAAAGCGGTATTGAATGCCGATTCACCGCTGCCCGCGCTGCGCACACCGCCCGCTGCAGGGCGATGAGCCGCGCTGCCCGGAGTGCAGCCTGGATCTCGAGCAAGTGCGAGCCGACATGGTGCTCCTCATGCGACCACCGAGCGGCAGCGAGCGAATGAAGTTGCTCAGGCAAGCGGTCAAGGTTGAACGTCGGGCGCGCGCGGCGAGCGAGACGCGTCGCACCACGCCCCAGCTCGAACTCTCGATCGACATCTCGCTCAGGGACCTGGCCGACGCGATGCACAACATCGTACCCACCGACGGTGATCGGATGGACTGTCCGCGATGCCATGCGGTCGCGGCGGTGCTCTTCGAGACAGGCAGGACGCTCGAGGGAGGCCGCCGCGCCGACGGGTGGTTCTGCGGCACCGCCAGCTGCGGGTATCGGTCGATCGAACAATTCTTAGCCACTGACTGACGGAGAACCTCTATGCGTAGACGATTGCATCTGACTGGCTGTCTTGGCCTCTTGTTCGGGCTCACCCTGATAGCCCAGGCCGCCACGACCTCCTCCATCCGCGGGCGCGTCAGTCGAGTGGTCGACGGCGACACGATCGTCGTAGACACCGTCGGCACCGTCCGCCTGATTGGAATCGATTCCCCTGAAACCAAGGATCCACGCCGCCCGGTCGACGCGTTCGGCGCCGAGGCGTCCCACCAAATGTCCGCGCTGGCGCTGAATCAAGACGTGCGGCTGGAATTTGAAGGCCAGCGACGAGACGTCTACGGTCGCACGCTCGCCTACGTCTACCTGGCGGACGATCGGATGTTGAACGTCGAGATGATCCGGCGGGGATTCGCGCACGCCTACACGACGTACCCGTTCTCTAAGATGGAGGAGTTCCGCTCGTGGCAACGCGATGCGCAGCGTGACTCCAGGGGCCTCTGGTCGACGCCATCGCGCGCCTCGACGACTGAGCAAGGCCCCGTCCAGCCAGGGCAATCCGTCGCCGAACCCCTGCCCGAACCTGCTGAAGTCCTCGTGGACACCGGGCCGCGCACGACCGCCCTGTACCACCGAGACACCTGCGCCTGGGTGCGGGGCGCCACCACGACGGTGCGCCTCACGTCCTCCGACGCGAAGAGCCGATACTTCCAGGCGCACTGCGCCTGCGTGCACGGCCGCGATGAACAACCGCCGTGCGCGGCCGCCGAGTCGTCGGTTCAGGGGCTCGGCGTCTCGGCTCCACGAGGCGCCATGGCGGTCGCCTCCCCCACCGTACAGCGCGCCGTGCCTGCTGAGGCCAAGCCAGCGGTCTCGAGCGGCCGTTGCCAAGCGACTACGCAGAAGGGCGCCCAATGCAAGCGGTCCGCTCAACCTGGTCGCAGTAACTGCTGGCAGCACTGAGATGGACGTCCTCCAGCGTGAGCTGTGGCACGGACAACCAAAGGAACTCGACGATCTCTTCCGGCTGACGAATGGCAAGAGGACTGCACGCTGCGCGCTCTGGTCGCACTGGGCCGGCTGGGAGCTGAAGCTCCTGGTCGATGAGGAGATGACGCAGACGCAGGTGTGCCGCGCGGAGGATGAGGTGTTCTCGACCGGGGAGTCGTGGAAGGCGAAGATGATCGAGAAGGGCTGGCGCTGACGTGCCCGCAGCGCCCGAGGGCCAAGCGCACCTCTTCTACATCGACGAGTCCTACGATGAAAAGAAGTTCATCGTGACAGCGCTCGGCGTCCGAGCCAAATTCTGGCGGCC
>DATLXE010000296.1:0-2346 GCA_035575795.1 Gemmatimonadaceae bacterium | reverse complement strand
TCTTCGCACTGGCGGCAGTAAATGACTCCGCGGAACGTGCAGATGATGCAGATGAAGGTGCCGCATTGAACGCAGGGATACCCCTCGGAGGCGCGCTCCTCGTTCTTGCAAAACCGGCAGATCATCGCATCGCGTTCGCGGAGAACGTTCTTCAGGTCGGACTCCTTGGAGGGCTCGGAGGGGCCAGGGACTCAACGACAATTTATATCACCGGGCGGACTTTTCACAACGTTCCGCTCGTCTAAAAGACGACCGCAGGGGACTGAGAATCACGCTGCGTCAGGATTGGGCCTTTGATCCGGATGTTTACTGAAGGCCGTTGATGGGCCTGAAGTATTCCTCGATGCAGGTCAACACTATTTCTTCTTCGAACTCGCGGTCGGGGGCGTCCTTCAGGCGGAGGCCCCGTAACACCGTCTTTACCTGGACGACAACCTTCTCCGGGGGCAGGCCCTGCGCGCGCAGCTCGTGTACGAGAAGGCAGGCGGCGTCGATGACCGCCGACCGCTCGTCGCGCGAGTGGCTGGACGCCAGAAATTTTTCCCGAAAAACCGCTTCAGCGTTCATGGCAGGAAGAAAGGGTGTTGATACTGCCCGAGCTCAGCAAGAAGAGCCGGGCTTCGGTCGCCGGTTGAGTTAACCACCAGACCGGAATATGTTCCATGATTCCGGGAGAGATGGCCGAGAGGCTGAAGGCACCGGTTTGCTAAACCGGCATACGTGGAAACGCGTATCGAGGGTTCGAATCCCTCTCTCTCCGCTCGGCGGGTCCCCGGCAACGTGTGGGCCCGCTTTTCTTTTTCCAACCCACGACTACATCCTGTGACATGACCGAGACAAGGCCCCGTCTCCGCTTCGCTCCCTCGCCGACCGGCTACCTGCACGTCGGCGGCGCGAGGACCGCGATCTACAACTGGCTCTACGCGCGCCGCAACGGCGGCACCTTCCTCCTCCGCATCGAGGACACCGACAAGGCGCGCAGCACCGAGGAAAGCACTCACGCGATTTTCGAGGGGCTCGAGTGGCTCGGGCTTGGCTGGGACGAGGAAGTGGTGTTCCAGGGGAAGAATCTTGCCCGGCACCAGGCGGATGCGCGAACGCTGCTCGACACGGGCGCCGCATACAGGTGCTTCTGCACCGTCGATGAACTCGACGCACGGCGGCGCGAGGCAAAGGACACGAAGGAGGCCTTCAAGTACGACCGCCGCTGCGACCGGCTTCCCGCTGACGAAGTCGCGACGCGCACCGCCGCCGGCGAGCCCCACGTAATCAGGTTCCGCGTTCCCGAAGGTACGACCGAGTGGGACGACATGGTGCACGCCCGCATTGCCTTTCCCAACAAGGACATCGAGGACTTCGTCGTGCTCCGCTCCGATGGCACCCCGATTTACAATCTCGGCGTGGTATCGGACGACATCGCGATGCGCATCACCCTGGTGATGCGCGGCGACGACCACATCTCCAACACGCCCAAGCAAATACAGCTCTACCGCGCGCTCGGCGCGCCGCTGCCGCAGTTCGCGCACCTGCCGATGATCCACGGCATGGACGGCAAGAAGCTGAGCAAGCGTCACGGCGCGACCGCCGTTGGGGACTATCAACACCTCGGCATGCTGCCCAGCGCGATGGTCAACTTCCTCGCCCTGCTCGGCTGGTCTCCCGGGGGCGACCGCGAGGTAATGACGCTCGCTGAGATGACCGAGCTCTTTTCGGCCGACGGGCTACAGAAAAAAGCGGCGATCTTTGATCCGCAGAAGCTGGAGTGGATGAACGGTCAGCACCTTTCCATGATTCCCCTGGAGGAGCTGGAGCCGCGCGTCACACCGGGCATTATTGCCGCCGGCCTTGCGGCAGCCGATGAACTTTCCCGCCGGCGCGAATGGTACCTCAGCCTTCTCGACCTCCTGCGCGTGCGCGCCCGTACCACCGATGACATAGTCCGGCAGGCAACGCCGTATTTCCTGGACCGGATTGAATACGATCCGGGAGCGGTGGCCAAGTATTGGAAGGATCCTGTGGAGGCCGCAGACATTCTTGCGGCCACCCGGTCTGCCCTGGCAACGGCACCGGTATGGGAAGCGGAGCCACTCGAGGCGTTGCTCCGAGGTCTCGCAGAGGCGAGAGGAACATCTGCCGGTAAGATTTTTCAGCCGTTAAGGGTCGCTTTGACGGGATTAACGGTGAGCCCTGGCATTTTTGAGATGCTGCTGGCAATGGGCAGGGACCTGGCCGTGCGCCGCATTGACCACGCCTTGGACGCGGTCGGAAGGCTCTGTCCCTGAAGCTCATCAGAAAACCGTTGACCAGCAACCAATTCGCAACCAGATTGATGAATCACGCGATTAT
>DATLXE010000295.1:0-3650 GCA_035575795.1 Gemmatimonadaceae bacterium | reverse complement strand
ATCGATCCGGCCGTCGTTCAGCCGACCGATGTGGAGATGCTCGAGGACCTCGTCCTCGTTGCCGTGAACGACGCGCAGAAGAAGGCGGCCGAGCTCGCGCGTACCGAGATGGGCAAGCTGACCGGCGGACTCAACCTTCCATTCAAGCTGCCGTTCTAGAGTGGGAGCAATCGACGATCTCGCCGCGGAGCTGTCGAAGCTCCCCGGTATCGGCAGGAAAACCGCTCTCAGGCTGACCTACCACCTCCTCAGGCAGGCCCCCGACCAGAGCCGGAAGCTCGCGACCGCCCTTGCGACGCTCACCGAGAAGGTGCGGCCCTGCTCGCAGTGCTACAACCTGACGGAGGAAGACCTCTGCGCGATCTGCCGTGACGCCCGCAGGGACACGGCAGTCATCTGCGCAGTAGAGGAAGCTTCCGACATCGGGGCGATCGAGCGGTCGGGCGAGTTCCGGGGCGTTTATCACGTCCTTGGAGGCCGCCTCTCGCCTCTCGACGGCGTCGGCCCGGAGGACCTCACCATCCCGCAGCTGGAGACGCGAGTGTCGGCTGGAGCGGTACGCGAACTGATCATTGCGACGAATCCGAGCATTGAGGGCGAGACTACGGCGCTGTACGTTCAGCGCAAGCTGTCACGGTATCCGCTCACGATCTCACGCATCGCGCGCGGCCTCCCGGTGGGTGGCGATCTCGAATACGCGGACGGTGTCACCATCGCACAGGCGTTGACTGCCCGCCGGGCAATGTCGTGAGCGCGAACGCAGCCCGTCTCGTGGCGGCCGGTTTCGTCGGCGGAGTGGCCGCGGGCGGAATCGTCTGGAGCCAGCTCCAACGCCAATACCGCCGCGACCTGTTCAGCTCGTCTCCGTTCCGCCGCGTTGCCGCGCTCGGCTTTCTTCGCGCGCGGGCGAGCCTTGCCACCGCCCAGATACTTCGCGAGTACATCGCGTGGGAGCAACGCCCGCTCCTGAGGGCGCGGGGCGCGCGCATGCTCAAGCGCGTGGAAGCAGCCCTGTGAACGGAGCTAGATGACCGCCGGCACTGCGAACTGGTCGTTCACCGAAGACGATTTTGCGGCTATCTCCGAATCGCTGAAACGGTTTCTCAGCGAGACGAGCGCGAGTTGTGCGCTTCTTGTCGACCGGTCGGGCCAGCTCGTGACGACCGTCGGCGATGCGCCGAACCTGGACACGACCACGTTCGCCACGCTTACGGCCGCCGATTTCAGCGCCAACGACCAGCTCGCAAGGCTCGTCGGCGAGACCGACTTTTCCAGCCTGTTGCATCAGGGCGAGAATGAATCCATTTACGTTGCCGATGTCGCACGCCGGCTCCTGCTGGTGATAATCTTCGATTCTCGCACGACCGTGGGGCTCGTCCGCCTGAGAATGAAAGACGAGATCGACGAGTTGACGCTGTTGGTGGACCGCGTATTTTCGCGCGGTCGGGACGGCGTCGCACCAAAGCATCTGCTTGAAGGTGCGGACGACGAAATCGACAAACTCTTCAACTGGTGAGGAAGAGCTAGAAGTGTCGATGATCAACTACGCCTCGCGCGAGATCAACTGTAAGATCGTTTACTATGGTCCCGGGCTCGGCGGCAAGACAACGAACCTCGAGCACGTCTACGGCAAGGTGAAGCCGGAAACGCGCGGTAAGCTCATATCGCTGGCAACGGAAACGGAACGCACGCTGTTCTTCGATTTCCTGCCCGTGGACCTCGGGACGATTCGCGGCTTCAAGACGCGCTTTCATCTCTATACCGTGCCGGGCCAGGTCTACTACAACGCCAGCCGCAAGCTGATCCTCAAGAACGTGGACGGCATCGTGTTCGTCGGAGACTCGCAGGCCGAGCGCATGGAAGCGAATCTCGAGTCGATGCAGAATCTTTACGACAACATGTCCGAGTATGGTTACGACCTGACGCGCATGCCCTTCGTCGTTCAGTACAACAAGCGCGACCTGCCGAGCGCGTCGCCGATCAGCGACCTCCAGGCGGCGCTCAATCCCGGGTGGGAGGTTGAGGATCCGGCGAAGTTCCGGGTCGCCCCGGATCCGTATCACGCCGGCGAGAACCTCGTCGACCAGCTCCCGGGCGGTGAGTGGGTCGAGCGGGCGCCCTACTTCGAGGCGGTGGCGGTCAACGGCGACGGCGTGTTCGACACCCTCAAGGCGGTTAGCAAGCTGGTGCTGAAGGCGCTCGCCTAGCGAGCCCAGAGTGAATCTTCCCAACACTATCACAACGGGGCGCATCCTCGCGGCGCCTTTCATTGCCGCGCTGCCCTTCATCGCCTCTCCCGGCGTCCGTCTCGCCGCGTTCGTTCTCTACATCATCGCCGCCGTCACCGACTACTACGACGGCAAGCTTGCCCGCACGCACAACCTCATCACCGACCTTGGCCGGCTGCTCGATCCGCTTGCCGACAAGCTGCTGCTGTTCGCGACGCTCATCCCGATGTTCGTGCTGATGGCGCCGCGCGGCGATCCTTTCGCCTTATCGCCGTCGCAGAGTCTGGACGCTGCACGCTTCCCATTCGAGACGCCGTTTGGCCACGTCGGCCTTCCATGGTGGGTGGTGGCGATAGTCATCGGCCGGGAGATCTTCATGACTATTTTCCGTCAGGGGGCGGCGCGCCGCGGCGTGGTCATTTCCGCGATCGGACCGGCGAAGTGGAAAACCGGATTTCAGTGCACATGGGTGGGCGCGGCGTTTTTCTGGTTTTTTGCCTCGTCGCTCGCAATCTCCCGAGGCTGGCAGGACGAGCCCGCGTGGACGGCGTTCGCATGGTTCAACGGCTTCGTTGGCGTATTCACAATGGTCGCCGCGGTCTTGCTCACGATTTATTCTCTCGTCCTCTACCTGCGGCGCTACTCGGGAGTGTTCGCCGGTTGACCTCCCGCCAGGTCGAGCTCATCACCATTGGTGACGAGCTGCTCCTCGGCTTCACCGTCGACACCAATGCCGCGTACATCTCGCGCGTGCTTGCCGCAGAAGGGATCGATGTCGTGCGGCGGACGACGATCGGCGACACCGCTCCGGCAATAATCGGCGCCGTCAGTGAGGCACTCGCGCGCACCGGATCCGTGATAACTACGGGCGGACTCGGCCCCACCAGCGACGACGTCACGCGCAGTGCCATTGCGGAGCTCTTCGGCCGGACGCTGAGGCTCGACGAGGCGATGCTTGCTGACCTCGAAGCGCGGTGGCGCAGCAGGTTTCCGGACGGCCGGTTTCCGGCGAGCAATCGCACGCAGGCGGAGGTGCCCGAGGGGGCGCAGATACTCGTCAACCGGCACGGGACGGCGCCCGGGCTCTGGCTCGAGGACGAGGCGGGCAGGTGGGTAGCGATGCTGCCTGGCGTGCCGCGGGAAATGCGCGGGATTTTGCGCGAGGAGTTGCTGCCGCTGCTCGAAAAACGGTTGGGCAGCGGAGATTCGGTGGTGCTGTCGCGAACTTTACGCACTACGGGAATCGCTGAATCCGCGATCTCGGAGCTGCTCGGAGCGCGATTTTTTGCCGACTCCGGGCTGGGCGAGATACCGCTTGCCTATCTGCCCGGCGTTGCAGGCGTCGACCTTCGCGTCACGATGAAGGAAATGCCGCGTTCGGCCGCCAAATCGCTCCTCGATGCCGCGATCGTGAAACTCCGG
>DATLXE010000294.1:0-1632 GCA_035575795.1 Gemmatimonadaceae bacterium | reverse complement strand
CAGTACGGCGCAGGTCACCATCGTAACCGGGCATCCTGAGAACGGGAACATCGAGGCGGCGAGTGCCGCGCTCAACATCCGGCCCGAGTTTTTCGCGCCTTTGGACGATGCGCTCCGGGCGGCGTACATGCAGGGAGGGGTGGTCGCGATCGCAACGCTCTCTAAGCTAGCGCGCCCTTTCGCGCAGTCGGGCCGGTCCTCCGGTTCAACGGCCGAAACCCCCGCGCAGAATCGTACCTCGCCGAGCAATCCTCGCGTCTCGTAACCGCGATCGTCGACGATCAGCGTGAGGGCATCCGGGCCTATGTGACGAACGGCGTGGTCAACGGTCGCAACCCGCGATCGACAGCGCTCGACATCACGGGGCGCATCAATCGGGTAACCGGGCGGCGCGAGGGCGGGATCGTCGGGCTGACTTCCCAGCAAATGGAGTACGTCGCCAACATGCGCGCCGAACTTGCCGATCCGGAGACGGCTTCGGGATACTTCAGCCGAAAGCGTCGGGACAGACGGTTTGACCGGACCGTCGCGAAGGCGATCCGCGAGGGCAGGCCGGTTGCGGCGGCGGCGATAGAGAAGGCGGCGGGACGGTACGCGGATCGGCTGCTTGCATTGCGCGGTGAGATGATCGCCCGGACCGAAACGCTGACCGCGCTCAACGCCTCGAATTACGAAAGCCTGCTCCAGACCATAGACGGTGGGGTGGTTCGGATTGATCAGGTGCAGCGCGAGTGGCGCACGTCCATGGATGGGCGAGTGAGAGACAGTCACACCCGGATGAACCGAGAGCGGCGCGGGCTCTATGAGCGGTTCAGTAACGGGCTGATGTATCCCGGCGATCCTAGCGGGTCGGCGGCGCAACGAATTAACTGCCGATGCTCGGCGCTGCCGCGCATCAAATTCACTCCATAAGGAAAGGCTCAACCCATGATCGTGACCTACAAAGCCTTGCGGCCCGTGCGCCTCATCGGCGTCGACTACGCCGCTGGGGACACCGTCGACACGTCGGCGGTCAAAGAGCACGTCCTTGCCGCGCTACTGCGAACCGGCAAGGTCGAGCAAGTTATCGTGGCGGGCGACCCGGCCGAGGAGTATCCGGATGCGGTCGATGTCGAGGCCGCGGTGAAGGCGCAGGCGGCGCTGGACGCCGACGTGCTGCGCGAGGCGGCGAAGAAGCCGAAGCGCGAGGGCAAGGCCAACCCGGCCGTCTGATATGGATTACGACCGCGCCCGCGCGAACGCGCTACGGCTGATCGCCGACGCTGGCGCTCTGGCGACGGTCTATCAGAGCAGCGCGTCGACCTACGACCCGCTGGCGGACATTGAAACGAACGCCGAGACGAGCTTCACCATCCCGTGCGTCGTGCTGCCGATCGGCAGGGACGACGAGCAGACGGCGGCGGACATGCTCACTCTCGACCGTAAGGCTAAGCTGCTGATGCCCGCGGTTCCGGCCGGCACACCGAGCTCGGGCGACCGTGTTATCATCCCCGGCGACACGGCACGCTGGACGATCGCGGAAGTGAAGACGCTGCGGCCGGACGGGACGGCGATCATGCACACATGCTTCATCACGCGGGGCGGTTCATGAGGATCAAGGCGCGGTTCGATGCAGATGCGTTCGCGAAGCTG
>DATLXE010000293.1:0-4445 GCA_035575795.1 Gemmatimonadaceae bacterium | reverse complement strand
CGCGGATCAGCTCGCCGATGGTCGCCGCTTCCGGACGCTCACGGTGCTGGATCTGTACACCCGGCAGTGTCTCGACATCGCGGTCGGCCGCGGCCTGACGGGCCAGGACGTCGCCGCCACGCTCGAGCGACTGCGGTTCGGTCGCGGCCTCCCGCAGCGGATCTACTGCGACAACGGCAGCGAGTTCGTGGGGGCCGCGATGGATCCGTGGGCCTATACGAATGGCGTCATCCTCGACTTCAGTCGTCGAGGCAAGCCGACGGACAATGCGGCCATCGAATCATTCAACGGCCGCTTTCGCGATGAGTGTTTGAACGTGCACTGGTTCGCGCCGTTGGAGGACGCGACGACAAAGGTCGAGGTGTGGAGACAGGACTACAATGAGAATCATCCTCACCCAGCTCTCATGGGCCAAAGCCCCAATGAATACGCTCGGAAGGCAATGACAGGGGCCGCAAATTCACCCACGTAGTGGTCCGAAAAAGCCGGTCCCCTCAGAAGCGTCTCACCTACAAGGTCAAGGTCGCGTCCATTACGATGACGGCCGACACCTGCACCAAGTAGTCGTAGCGCGTACGTAAAAACGGCGGGCCACCCTCACGGGTGCCCGCCGTTTTTCATTTTGCGGATCTTCGGACCGATGACCTAAGGATCCAGGGACCTCTAAGGACCTATTTCCAGCCCACCAGAATCGCGATCTTATCGAGAAGGTTTGGCTGCGTTCTCGCGAGCGTGGCTTTTTCGAGCACGTCCAGCGCGTCGGTCACTGAGGTGGCTGTCCCCATCTTGAGGTTTCTCGCCTGGCGTCGTGTCACGTCGTCATCTTCGGGCACGATGAGGATCGTCCTGGCTTTCGACTCGGAGATCACGTCGAGGCAGTTCTGGGGGCTGTCGTCGACGTGGTAGTCGAGCCGCAGCGCTCCGGCTGCCGCGCCACGCGACCCGCTGATCACGAGCACGCTCGGCATGTCGTAGCCCTGAGCCATCAGCCAGTGCTGCGTCTGGCGCTGGACGGTTTCGCCGTCGGTGTAGGGGCGCTGGGTGATGAAGAAGACCTCCCACTTATGGGTGATCGCGAGCCAGTGAATCCGCTTGACGGCGTCGGGGTCGATCGGCTTCAGCGTGTTCCAGAAATCCGGCGTGGAGCGGATCGCGTTCCAGACCGCGTCGCGGCGGCGGTGACTGGCGAGTGCTGCCTTGATACCGTCTTTCTTGGCTTTCTTCTTCTTTTCGACTGACGCTCCTTCGACCCCTTCTTTTTCTTCCTCCGGCTCTTTCTCGGGCTGGCCGGCCTCGATGTGCGACTTGGGCCCGAAGAGCCGGACTTCGACGTCGTGGAACGCGGAGGCGAAGTCCGCGAGCGTGCCGTCCATGTCGAAGCCTATTCGGAGGGGCATGGGAAATATCGACTCATCGCTCTATCGGCTTATCGGCTTATCGGCTCATCGGCTCATCGGCCTATCGGCCGAGGGGACAAGAACGCGCCGGGCGGCGGTGGGAAGGTCCGAGAGGCCGAGCGCTGAGATCAACTGCAGGCCGCACCGCGCCTTGTCGGTGAGGCGTTCTCTCGCCCTGATGTTGAATCGCCACGGTGGCCAGAATGTCATGGACGAAGCGTCGTGTCTGTCGAAGAGCTGCGCGGACACCTGCCGGCCCAGGGTGGCGACCACGGCATCCCGATCGATACGGCCGACAGCGGCGGCCGGGAGCTTCGCTTCGAGCAGATCACGGGCCAACCAGAGCCCCACGAGAGTCATCCGTTCGGTGCCCGCGGCCCTCGCGCCGTAGAGCATCCGATCCCAGTCGAGGGCCTCGTACCTGCGAACGAACCGTGCGATGTCGACGATCCACTTCAGCCGGTCCCAGACGTGCTTCGTCCCGTGCAGGGACAGTTGCAGGAGAAGTGAGTCAGGCGCCAGCGTTCGGATCGCTACGCCGCCGAGGGTGATCGTGTGGGGAACCGCCCGGCTGTCCACGCGGGAACTCGCCGTGAAATACGCGGGCAGCAGGCGCCAGTGCAGATCGACCTGGGCGCCGTCGGGCCTGTAAAAGGCCCTCTGCCCTTGCCGCTGGCGCCACCGTCGGCTTCGTCCGCCCAGCGGACCCGGAGAATACCCCGCGGCGGTGAGCAACCGCTCGGACCGTTCGACGTCCGCTGGCGGCACCAGGAGGTCGAGATCGAGACAGGGCCTGAGTGCGACGTCGCCGTACAGGTCGAGGGCAAGCACCGGGCCCTTGAAGGCCACGGCCGTAATGCCTTCTCTAAGGCTCTCGGCTTGAATTCCACACCGGGTAGGATGCGCACGCTGCGACTGTCGCGCAGTGGCGAGAATGGGAATTTGTCGTTCGATTGCTCCGTCAGCAGAACCAGGGTCGTGAGCGGCGTGAGCTTGTGCCGGGCCACGAGGCCGTATCCGACAGTGTTCCGGTTCAACGTGTCCTGGAGACGCGTGCCCAGAAAGACTGCGTCCGAATCGAATTCGACGAGGCTGCGACGCCCGAACGCCTCCAGCGAAAACTTCGGGGTGATCCGGTAGCCCGCACCAGCGGAGAACGTGTTGTCGAGATACCGCGCGCGGAGGTCGATCTCGTTGTTTGCGCGCTGCTTGGCATTGGCGAAACTGTTCTCGGCGAACAGAGTGAGGCGATGCAGGAACAACTCCCCACGCGCCTTCAATTGGGGGTTCACAGCTCTCTCGGACTTGTACTTCGCATACCAGACCAGATCAGTCCCTACCGCTGTCGTCAGAAGCGCCCGCCGCGTAAACGGAATGCCGACATCGACCTTCGGACTCAGGTTGAACATGAAGTCCGACCTCGGTTCCTCCTGCTCGTTGAAGATGTTCGTGTCCACGCCCAGTTCCTTGAGTTCGATACCTGGAGAGAGGTAGAACGGCCCCACATGGATCTTCGCGTTCTTGCGGATCTCTTCGATCGTCTGGTTTTCTGACGACTGCGCCGCCGCCGTGACCGGAAGAAGACAGAGCGCGAGAATCGACAGCTTTCGCATGGAATTACGGCGGGGAAGCACTCAGAATATCACCGAACGGGCTACCGCCCTCTCGCTTACATCCGCGCAGATACGCGGAGGGGCGCGAACGGCGGCAGACCCGGCACAAGGCCGCAACTCGCGGCTGCAGCCGGGGCGTCTCCGCCGTCCATGGGAGACCGTTCAGTTGTGGTTTAGATAGAGGGGAAAACCCGGCCTGCGCCGGGGCAACCTCGGGCGACCTCAACAGCAGCCCGTAAAACAAACGCGGGGACCACAGATGCGGTCCCCGCGTTAAACGTCTCTTCGTAATTCGATCCGCCGAACGGATCGCTACTCCAAAATCCCCGCTACCGCGACGGGCTTGCGTCGTCCTGGACGGCGCGAATCCCGACGACCGCCGCCGCAATTGCCCCACCGATGACCGCAACCGTTCCGATGGTGCCGAGGCCGAGCAGACCGCCGCCGACACCCGCTGCGCCGGCCGCCGCGATGGCGCCAGCCGCTGCCGCGGTGATTGAAACGGTCGTGACCGCGCCCGCCGTCACCGTAACCGCAGAGGTGGTGCCGACGATGTTACCGGCCAGGTCAATGATCTCGACGACGTACTGTCCGGGCGCGAGACCGGCGAACGAGAACGTGCCGGCGGCATTCGTCGTGCCGGTAGCCGCAAGCCCCTGGCCCGGGGCCGGATTGACTGGCCGGACCTGAACCTTCACCTGCGACAGATTGTTAGAGGCGGCATCCTTCGCCGTGCCGGTGAGGCCGCCGGTGCCCTGCGCCTGCGGTGCCTTGGCTTTCGCAGGGCCCGCAAAAACGCCGACCGGCATCGCGAACGACGCAGCGACGAAGGTCATAGCAGCGGCAAAAATCTTACGCATGTCAGCCCCCTGGGCAAAATTTCGATTTGCCGGAATATTCGGCGAATCGGTGGTGAGTATTCACCAGCTACCTGATGCTCGTCAAGAGCACAGAGCGTGTTTCGTCGATCTAATTTGCTATTTAAAGCCGAGTCACCTTAAGCGTTACAAAGTCGTTTCAAAACGACCCGCTTTACTTCACAGTCTCAGACTTTGCCTATTTTCCAGACGCATCAGGCTCGCTCTCGATCTTCACCAGCGCCCCGCCGGCGTATGTCCACCGTCGATCCGGGCGGCCATCCTTGTCCAGATCGAACGCGACCGTCTGAACGGCACCGTTCGCGTAGGTTTCCCACTTATCGGCACGTCCGTCGTGATCGGTATCCTCGTCCGCCTCGACCATGACGTTGCCGGCGCCGTAGCGCTCCCACCGGTCGATCTTCTTCTCGTCCCCGGTCGATGAAACCTCGACGCGGTCGATCTGCTTGCCGTCCGCGGACCCGAACGCCCAGGCGTCAGGCTTGCCGTCGTTCTTGCGCGAGAGCCCGACCTTCACGAGCTTCGCGTCGGCACCGTAGTGCTCCCAGCGGTCGAGC
>DATLXE010000292.1:0-2269 GCA_035575795.1 Gemmatimonadaceae bacterium | reverse complement strand
CCGCCACGGCAGTCGTGCCGATCATCCTGACCGCAAGGGCCCTGGCGGCGTTCTGTCGCGACTCGCTTGCACTGAGCCGCGCGTCTGCCCGTCGCCGCGTCGGTCTCCATCAGGTGGTGACGTACGCGGTAGTTCTGGCCTCCGCGGATTTTGCCCTCGCGCTGATGCCGAGGATCCTGGCGATGGTGGGGAACTGACGCTCCGCTCCATCGCCGGCATCCTGTTCGCGCTCGCCGTGATGGCGGGCACGCTCGCCGATGGACCGTCGGCGGCGGGTCCCGTTGGCCCCACCGTGCTGGCGGGGGACTTCCACGTCCACGCGGCGCCGGGCGACGGAGTACTTCCCGTCTGGGAGATCCAGCGCGAAGCCGCGCGCCGCGGCCTCGACGTGGTCGCGATCACCAATCACAACCAGAACGCCGCCACGCGGATGGCGCGTGCGCTTGGATTCGTGGACCCGTACCCGATCGTGATCCCCAGCCAGGAGCTGACCACCGCGGGGTTTCACATGGCGGCGATCGGCGTCTCCGAGATGATCGACTGGCGCCTGCCGGCGTCCGCCGCCATCGCCGCGATCCACGCCCAGGGCGGCGTGGCGATCGCGGCCCATCCCATCCAGAAATCCTGGGTCGACGTTTCCGCCGCCGCGCTTCGGATGCTGGACGGCTCGGAGGTCTCTCATCCCATGATCCGTGGGCACGCGCCCCGGGGAGCCGAGCTGCTGGCTTTCTTCCAGAATGCCCGTACGGTGAATCCCGATCTCGCGCCGATCGGGTCGAGCGATTTCCACGGCGCGACGCCGCTGGGGCTGTGCCGCACCTACCTGATCGTTGACGAGGTCTCGCGCGCGGGGGTGCTCGATGCGATACGCCATGGCCGCACGGTGGCGAGCGGTCCAGGCGACCGCCTCGTTGGAGATGACGCGCACGTGGAGGCCGTGAGGGCCCACCTGCGTGGTCCGCAGGCGCCGGGATGGGGCTACACGATGTCGACATGGCTGGCGCTGGGCGCGATCCTGGCGCTCGGCGTCGTGGTCGTACTGGACTGAGGACGGCGGAGCAACGCGGCGCGTGATTTGCACGACGGTCGTTCATGTCAGATCCACGAAACGCCGCACACGCCAAGAAAGTCACGCAGGAGAAGAAGCACCAGAGTCCGGACGGGAAGCCGGCGGGCAGGAAGAAGCGCGGCCCGGCGGCCGCCGTGCCCGTTGAGACGGCGGCTGCCGAGAGCACCGGAGCCGGCGAGAGCCCGGCGCCCAAACCGCAGGCTGGGCAGGAAGCCGCGCTGGCAGTGCTCGCGCAGCTCAAGGAGATGGAGTTCTACTCGCGGGCGAATCTCGAACGCCTCGCCGCGCTTGGGCTGACCGTCGAGGACGAGTTGAAGCAGAAGGTGATCGCCGGCCCTCTGAGCGACGTCTATGCCGCGCAGAACGCCTTTCAAACCACCCTCACCGCTTTGATCGACGCCTACAAGGCCGAATGCGACCGCATGGGAGAGAGCGGCCAGGCGTAAAAAAGGCCGGCCAGAACAACGAAGAACTCAGAACACAGAACACAGAACTCAGAAGTGCAGGCGCACCCTTGATTTTCCTTCGAGGCGGCAAGCGTTCTCTCTCTACGCCGCGCTCTTTTGCCGCCGCACTTCCGTCAGCCGTCTCAGCAACACACCTATTCTCACGAATGCAGGCTGTGAAAAGCCCCCCTGTTGAGTCGGCCGAACCCACCGGACGGTGGGGTTCAACGGCCAGCGTCAACGTCTTTAACAGCACTTCTTGAACCGTCATCGCCCGCTCCCAGGCCCTCGCCGGACGGGAGTACGACATCGCCCATCGTGGGCCGCCGCCGTACCCCCGCACGCACCTTTTAACAAAGCGGACAGATCACTTGCTCTCGGGAGCGGTCAAATCATGTACTCCCTACACCCACGGGCGTCTGCCATTGACACCTCGCTGCCGCCGCAGATATATTGACCCCACCCCAGCCGCCATGCGTCCGCGTGGACTATCCCTGCAGATCGAGAGAGGTCTCCTTATCATGAAGCGACCAGGTTCACCGTGGCGCGATCGCCGGTGTCCTCGTTCTGCTTGCCTGCCTGGGTTGCGGGAAGCCCGACGAGTCCGCAGCAACCCCTGGGGGCGCATCGGACACCGCGGCGAGCGCGCCGAAGGATCCCTGCGTGCTTCTGACGGCAGATGACGCACGCACGGCGCTCGGGGTCGACGTCAAGCGCACCGATCCGCCAAACATAAGCGGAATGTCGATGTGCC
>DATLXE010000291.1:0-1978 GCA_035575795.1 Gemmatimonadaceae bacterium | reverse complement strand
GTCCGGTCGAAGGTCGTCAGCCCCGCGCGCCCCAGGAACCGCAGGAGTCCGGGGATGCCCAGCTGCGCCGCCAGCGCCACTGCCGGTACGTTCTCGGATCCTGCCAGCGCGGCTCGCGCCAGGAGCGGTCCGCGAAACCTGCCGTCGTAATTGCGCGGGCTGTACACGACGCCAGGTTCGGCTGTCGGAAACGACGATGGGATGTCAGCCAGTACGCTCGCGGGACTGAATCCCTCCTCGAACGCCAGCGCATACGTCAATGGCTTGAGCGCGGAGCCCGGTTGTCGCGGCATGAGGGGACCGTTGATGGCGCCGCCGCTCGCGAGATCGCCATGGTCTCCCGACCCCTCCCACGCCAGCCATTCGCCGGTCGCGTTGTCCATCACGACGACCGCGACGTTCGCGGCGCCGTGTCGACGGAGAGAGGCGCGGTGACTGTCGATGACACCGATGACGTCGGACTGCAACTGTGAGTCGAGCGTCGTGACGATCCTCGCCGGCCGCTCAGAGCCGGCGGCGGTGAGCACCATCTCGACGAAGTGCGGGGCGCCGAACGGTGCGCGGGCCTGTGTGAATGCCAGGCGCTCCTCGCGCGCCTCGCGCGCCTGATCGGTCGTCAGCGCGCCCGACCGTTCCATCCGTCGGAGCACGACGCGTTGCCGGGAGAGCGCGGCCTCACGGCTGCGGTACGGATTGAAGCCAGACGGGCGCTGGGGTAACCCCGCGAGAAACGCCGCCTGTGCCGGCGTCAGCATCGAGGCCGGCGTGCCGAAGTAAGCCTGTCCTGCGCGCTCCACCCCGACGATCTGATTGCCGTATCCAGCCAGGTTCAAGTACATCGCCAGCAGCTCACGCTTCGTGAAGCGGTGTTCGAGCCGCAGCGCGATGACCGCCTCATGGACCTTGGCTGACCAACCTCGCGTTCTCCGCGGTGTCCGGCGGTTCAGCAGGAGCTTCGCCACCTGCTGGGAGATGGTCGAACCCCCTTCGACGACACGGCGCTCGGCGAGATTCGTCCTGGCGGCGCGTACCATGGCCGTCGGATCGACACCCGGGTGCCACCAGAAGCGGCGGTCCTCGGCCGCAATGGCGGCGGCGACGAGATGCGGCGGGAGGGTGTCGGCCGTCAGCTTCACACTGCGCGTACCCTCACCCGACAGCGCCTCGTACAACGGGGCGCCATGGCGGTCCACCACCACGGTCGACGTGCTGCCGGCTTCGTTCAGAATGTTGGCGGGCAGCGGTCCGAGGCGCAGCCAGAAGGCGAGGGCGATGACGATCGTCAGGACCACGGCAGCCCTGAAGGGCTGCGCTACGGCGGAGGCCAGGGCACGCCCGACGGCGGAGGCCAGGGCACGGGCGCGCCGGACGACGGAGGCCAGGGCACGGGGACGCCCGACCTGAAGGTCGGGCCTACTTTCGGACTTCAATGGTCGTGCTCGAAGTTCGGCCGAAGATCTCGGGCGTATACATTTCCTCCGCACGGGCCGGCGCAGTCCGGAACGTCCCCGCGGTCGTGGCGCGGACGATATAGCTGAACTCGTGAACCCCCTCGTCCAGCCGCGTGGCAAACAGCTGCACGCGGTCGTCGTGCCGTTCGACGTGGTCGAACCCACCCGCGCGCCACCAGCTGTCCCAGTCGCCACCCTCTCCGCCCGGAGCGACCTGGCGGTCCTGCTGCGCGGCCAGCTGCCGCGCGGTCGTCGCAAACCATGACTCGACCGCTTCGAAACCGGCGGGCAACGGATCGGTGACCGCGACGAAGCGGCGTTCCTTCGTCAGGCGGAAGGTCAGCGTGACACGCACCAGGTCCCCCGCTTTGTAGGCGAGCGCCGCCGGCTTGCTGCCGGTTTCGACAAACGGCTCGTACCGGCGTTCCACCCGGAACCCCGCGTCGAGCGCCGGGAGCGGGAACGTGTCGGTCACGTACCGCAGCCGCGTGGAGTAGAAGAGCGTGCCGGTGCCTTCGCGCGTGAAG
>DATLXE010000290.1:0-2055 GCA_035575795.1 Gemmatimonadaceae bacterium | reverse complement strand
GAAGACCCCGGACTTGCCGATCTCGCCGCGCGCCTGGAGCTGGCCCGTGATTGACAGCGAATAGCCGGTGGAACGCTCCATCGCACTGATGCCGCGCTCCTCGTCGTAGTAGTCCACCATCTCCCAGCCGACCTTTTTCGCCACGCCCGCCTTGGTGCCTTCGCCGGATACGCGGAGCGCGACGAGGTCCTTGCCCTTCGGCTTGGTGAGGCGCGGTCCCATCGCCGCGACGACGAGATCGCGCGGCACAACCTTGATTCCCTTCACGTCGACCGGGTTCAGGTCGAGCAGCCCGAGCTCACGAATGGCTTCCATGATCTGCGCGTGCCCCGGGTAGCGCAGAGTCTTGTATTCCATCGTCGGGATCTTGCCTTCGTAGCGGAACGCCATCGTCGACAGACCGCCGGCGGTGTGAAACGCCTCCAGCTCGCCGACGTCGCCGGCAAAGTGCACTGGCTCGCGCTCGGACAGCGCCTTGACCTCGGTGCGGTTTCCATCGCGGAGCACCCACGACAGCGTCGTGTAGTAGTCGAGCACGCCTTCGAGAGAATAGACGAGCTGGTAGTTGAGCGGCGGCTCCGGATTCTGCGGCAGTCCGCCGACATAGATGCGGAGCGTGTCAACCGTGTCGAGCTGGTTGATGACGTGTTCGGCGAGGATGTTCACCATGCCTGGCGCGAGTCCGCAGTCGGGGATGATGACGATTCCCTTTTCCTTCGCGGTTGCGTCGAGTGTCTTCTGCTTGAAGACGATCTCGGTGTTGCCGCCAAGGTCGGAGAAGTGCACGCCCGCGTTGGCGGCATGCTGGGCGAGTTCGAAGTTGAAGTAGTAGGGGATCGCGCTCATGACCGCGTCGCACTCCCGCATGAGCGCGAGAACTCCCTCGGAGTTCCGCACATCGAGCGGAGTTGGAATGAGGCGGTCGCGTGAATATTTGCCCAGGAATTCCGGCAGGTGGTCGATGTGAAGATCGGCCAGCCGTACTTCGCTTACGTCGGGGTTCTGCAGCAGGTCATAGGCGCAGGCCGAGCCTTGCAGTCCGGCGCCAAGAACGAGCATTCGCATTTCTGTTCGGTCTCCAAATCGTGACTGGACTCAGTCTTGCAATTTACCCGCGCAATTGTGTTCCCGTTACCCCGAAAACAAGCAGGTAATTGTGATGGCAGCAGAGAACAGCGGCGACAGCTGGCGCGGGCATTTGCTGGAGACGCCGGAACAGATAAAGAAGATGCTCGAAGGCACGAAGCGCATCGCGGTGCTCGGCATCAAGGACAAGCCGGAGCAACCGGCGTACTTCGTTCCCGCCTACGCGAAAGGCGCAGGCTACGAGGTCATTCCGGTTCCCGTGTACCACAAGGAAGTAACGGAGATGTTGGGCCAGAAGGTTTATCGGACAGTGGCCGAGATTCCTGGCGAAGTAGACATGGTCAATGTGTTTCGGCGGCCGTCGGACATCCCACCGCACGTTGACGACATCATTGCAAAGAAACCGAAGTCAGTCTGGTTTCAGATGGGGATTCGCAACGACGAGGCGGCGGAGAAGCTGGCGCGGGCGGGGATCGACGTGGTGCAGGACCACTGCCTGATGGTAGAACTGAAGAAAATCGGGAAGTAGGTCTACCAGGCGACTGTGTAAACCACGGCTTCGATCGGAAACCGGCCATCACCTTTCTGCAGCGCGGGAGACAGCGCGACTATATAACGACCGCCTGCTGTTGCGGCGAGCGCTACTCCCGCCCCTACCACTCGGGGTGACGCGTTCGGCGCCCCGGGCTCGACGATCGTGATAACGCCGCGCTCACTCTGTATCGTGAACTTCTTGTCGCCCCGCTGGATTGTTATCGGCGGGGCTTTCTGCATGTCTATCGGGAGTGCGGTTGCGCTCCGCTCCGTCATCGGCGCCGGCTCGAGGAATGGACCAGCAGTAAACCTGTTCTCGGCCAGCTTCGAGCTCGTTGGTAGCGTGCCGTGGAACGCGCCCGTTTTAGGGTCCAGCGATGTCCAGGTTTCGCTTCCCTCGCTATCTGTCGTGCGCGCGGGAGAATTGCCGAGTGC
>DATLXE010000289.1:0-2066 GCA_035575795.1 Gemmatimonadaceae bacterium | reverse complement strand
GCCCGTGATGATCGTCGACGTCGCGGCGGGCGTGATCGACGGGAAGATCGTGACAGACGACTCATGCATCGAACCAGCCTGCGCCAGTTGCTGCATGACGGGCAGGCGGCCCGTGTGAATGGCCGGGCATACGACGTGCGGTGGTCGCGGCGTCGATGACCACGAGCAGGACCTTGGAGCTCACGATCAGAGTTTACACTCTGGGAACTTTCTGACAGCCCCGGGCATTACAGAACAAGAGGGCATCATCCACGCAACCCGCGTCCTGACCGATTCGGCGGCGACGAGCGACGACCAGCTGATGCTGGCGGCGCGGACCGGCGGTGGTGACGCGTTTCAGCGGTTGTTCGACCGATATCGGGAGCCGGTGTGGCGTTTCTTTCGGCGGCGGGTGCGCGAAGCCGATCGCGCCGAGGAGCTGGCACAGGATGTCTTTGCCGCGCTGCTCGAGGCGGCCCCGCGGTACGAGGCGCGCGGGGCGTTTCGCAGTTACCTGTTCGGGATCGCCTACAACATCCTGCTGGCGAACCGGCGGAAACCGGGACGGAACACTGAGCCGCTGGATGACGCCCTGGCGGCGGCGCCGGTCGCCGACCCCGACGCGGGCATCTGGGTCCGCCGCGCGCTGGCGCAGCTCGATCGGGAGGATCGCGAGATCCTGCTGCTGCGCGAGTACGAGCAGCTGAGTTATCAGGAGATCGCGGACCTGCGGTCGTTGCCATTGAACACGGTGCGCTCGAAGCTGTTCCGCGCCCGGATGGCCCTACGGCAGGCGCTGCTGCCGCCCGCGAGGGCAGAGGAGAAGGTGAAATGACCGCTCACGACATGGAAGCGGTGATGGCATACCTGGATGGCGAGCTCCCGCCCGAGGCCGCGGGACGCGTCAAGGTGCACCTGGATGAATGCGAGGAGTGCCGGACCATGGCGAGTG
The DNA here is from genome assembly GCA_035575795.1 of Gemmatimonadaceae bacterium. Taxonomy (GTDB): domain Bacteria; phylum Gemmatimonadota; class Gemmatimonadetes; order Gemmatimonadales; family Gemmatimonadaceae; genus UBA4720. The sequence continues at coordinate 1,135 of DATLXE010000289.1, read as the reverse complement.
ACATGCGAGCCGTATCGGACCAACTCGGTACCTGGCACGTGGAATCCGCTCCCGCCACGCTGCGTTCCCGGCCGCGCCGGTGGCGTATCCCCCCCGTGGGAACACTGCTGGCTGCAGCTGCGGGTGTGGTGCTGACTGTGGCTCTGGCCAGCATGCTGTTCCGCTCCGAGGGACCTGATACCCGTCAAACATCCGCAACGGCCACCCCGATGCTGGTTGCCCCCGCGATACGGGCGGACGACGCTGGGTTACTCCCTGTCGCCCCGCCTGCGGGCGTTGCCGCGGGACGCGAGACGGGGCAGGCGGCCACTGATTCGCTGACAGCGCGGCAGCGCATCGAGATCCTGCAGGTCGGGGGCCCACTGATCGTCCGCTCGATCACCTTGAACATCACTGTCCAGGATTTCGACGCATCGCGCCTCGCGCTCGATCGGATCGCGCGGGACGCCGGCGGCTACATCGGCGACCTGGCGTCGCAGGGTCTCCGCGGCGGCGTGCCTGCGCTGCGGGCCACGCTGCGCGTGCCGGCCGCACGCCTGGAAGACACGGTCGCGGCACTGAAGCAACTGGGCACGGTCAGTTCCGAGACCCAGAGCAATGATGATGTGACGCGGCAGTCGACCGACCTCGATGCGCGCCTGTCCAACGCGAGAACGTCGGAGGCACGGTTGAAGGAGGTGCTGCAACAGCGCACCGGCCGGCTGTCGGACGTGCTGGACGTGGAGCGCGAGATCGCGCGTGTGCGCGGTGAGATCGAGCAGATGGAGGCGCACCGGAAGAGCCTCGACCAGCAGATCTCCTACGCGTCCGTGTTGGTTGAACTCTCCGCCGAGCGAAAAGCGGAGATCGGCCTCGGACCGGCGGGGGTTTCGACGCGTCTTCGCAACGCCGTGGTCGATGGTTGGCGGAGGGCATTCGAGGGCGCCATCGGTATCGTGTTGTTCGTCGCCGGCGCGGGACCGACGCTGCTGTTGTGGGGGCTCGTGCTTTCGGCGCCGGCGCTACTCCTGCGACGACGGTGGCGAGGGCATCACCCTTCTTCATGAATTGATCACCCCGTCCTCACGACAGCCCGCGACCGTACCCGCTACTGTCAGCCCTGGAGGGTCCACATGAAGCGAGTCATCGGTCTGGC
>DATLXE010000288.1:0-7664 GCA_035575795.1 Gemmatimonadaceae bacterium | reverse complement strand
GACCGTTGCCCCATACTTCTCGACCAGCTTCGCTCTCGTGTATGCATGAAGCGAGACGTACAGCGGCTCGACCTGTTTCCAGATGCGCTCGAGCTCGGCGGAGAACGCATCGGGATCCATGTCATACCCGGCGCGCCACATCGCGCCAGTGTTCGCGAAGCCGAGTTCGCGCGATCCCTTGTTCGACAACTCGACGAACCGGGCGTAGCGCGGCCGCATTTGTCGCGAGATGGAGTGCCAACCGGTCCATGCTTCCAGCAACTCCTTCGGCTCTCTGCTCGTCGCGAGGATGCGGGACAAGTCGTTGATTCGCAGGCACTCCTGTGGCTTGCCTGCATCCTTCGCTGGCCGGCAGTAGGCGCCCTTCCCGTACTCGGCCTCGAGGCCGACACCGAGGCGGACAAGCTCAGTCGCCTCCGTTGGGTTGGACGGCGGCGGAGCGGAAAGCGCGAGCTTGAGGAGCATCAGCTTCCTGTCCAGCGTCGCGGGCAGTTTGAGCCGGTCGAAGCGGCTCGCCTGCAACGCGTACTGCTGGACGGCAACGCTATAAGCACGCTGTGCGTCGGCCGACATCTCCTCGGTGTCGTCGGTGATGAAGTTGGCCGCAACCCAGCCCGCTCGCGACGACTTAAGGCTCTTCTCCGCCAGGTCGCGCTCGGCACCGGTGATGAAGCGTTCCGCTTCGGCGACCGTCGGCCGCGACGGCCGGCGCGTGGCCGCCTGTGAGTGCGCAATCAGCGGAACGGCAGCAATAAGCGAAAGTGCGAAGATGATTCTTTTCACGTTATCAGCACTCTGAGATGTAAGGTTTCAGAAAGTCGGCCGGGGGGCGCCGGGCGCCAGTGCGCCAATGGACCGCGGCGGGGTGCCACTGATGTTACACGCGCTCGACGTCAACGCTCCACGCGCCTGGGCGGAGTGCTACGGATTCCAATCGGCGATGAAAACGTTGGTCTCGCGGGGATTGCGCGCATGCCTGTTCGAGGCCCAGACGATCTTCCTGCCGTCGGGACTGAACATCGGGAAGCCGTCGAAGGTTGTGGACGTGGTGATCTGCTCCAGACCACTACCGTCCGGCCCGACGAGGAAGAGGTCAAAATTCCCGGCGCGCGGATCGGTGTGATGGTTCGAGGAAAAGACGATGCGCTTCCCGTCGGCGGTCCACGACGGACCGAAGCTCGCCGCACCGAGCGAGGTGACCTGACGCTGGTTCGATCCGTCGGCGTCCATCACCCAGAGATCCATCTTGCTGGGCCTGACCAGTCGCTCCGCGAGCAACGACCTGTAGGTCGCCACTTCGGCCGCCGTCCGCGGATGATTGGCTCGATACACGATTCGCTTTCCATCGGGCGACCACCATGGGCCGCCGTCGTATCCGAGCTGGCTCGTCAGCCGACGCACGCCGCTGCCGTCGCGGTTCATGACGTAGATGTCGAGGTCGCCATCCTTGAGCGACGTGAAGACAATCTTCCTGCCATCCGGGGAAACGACCGCCTCGGCTGTGTACACGCCGTAGTTCGTAAGGCGGGAGAGCCCTCGCCCATCGGCAGCGGCGACGTAGATGTCGAATGGATCCAGCCGCCAGACGTAGCCTTTTGACGGATCTGGTCGCGGCGGACATTCCGGCTGCACGGCGTGGCTCGAGCCGAACAGCACGCGGCGGTCTCCGTCCATGAAATAGCCGCAGGTTGTCTTGCCGGCGCCATTCGACACGCGCCTCACGGCGGACCCATCCGTGTTCATGATGAACTGCTGGTCACACGTCCGTCCGTCGCGCGTACTCTGGAAAATCAGCTTGTCGCCACTGGCGCTGAAATAGGCCTCGGCGTTCTCGCCGCCATCCGTGAGCTGGCGAATGTTTCGGAGATGGCCCTCACCGCGCTCGGGTGAAATGCCCATGGGCGGTGCGGCCTCGCGCCGCGGGGAAGCGCAACCTGCAAACACGAGAAGAATCGCCGGCAGTCTGAAGTATTTCATCTGATTGCCGGAAAACTAACCACCGCTCCTCGAGCTACAGGCTTAGCGTTAAATCCAGGCCGATGTGGAGCCCAGCCGACTGCCGACTAGGGCTTCTTCGCGCTCACCATTCTGGCTTTGGGAGCCGTCTTTCCTGAAGGCTTCCCGCTGACCGCGCTCTTTTTCGAGGATGCCCGACGCGCCGATGCGCGCCTTGAGTGCGGGCCGCGGAACAGCACCCACCGCGCGCGCGTCCCGCGAACGTCGATGTGCGCGAACGCTCCGCTTCTCGGTGAGGAATAGAGTCCGGTGCCGCCAACGAGCTCTGGATACTTCTTCTCCACGCGCTCGACGGACGCGAGGATGATCTTCACGTCGGCTGAGCCCACGCGCTTGTCGCCGTTGAGGTCGGCCATCTTGCCGGTCCCATTGTTGTCGATGATCACGTCGGCTGCGTCGCCGAACTGGTGACGACTGTCGCGCGCGCTTCCCTCGCGCCGCCTTACGCCGTTGTGGTGCGGAGTCCGGAAGCCGGATATCACGCGCATCCCTTCGGCATTGTAGCCATGAGCGCGGAGGTCATCGATCACCAGCTCCAGCTTGTCGAGCAGCGGCTCGCGGAGAACAATGTATTTTGGCCAGACGTTGGGCTGGTCGTGGGTGAGGAAGTCCCTCAGGCGAAAGTGCTCCGAGATCCGCGTATCCTGGTTCTCACGCGTCACCTCGATGAACCCGTCCGGGTTCCTATAGGTATCGGAGCGGCGCCTGCCGCGCTCGGCGGGCCAATAGCCGAGACGGTAGCCGTTCAGGTGCGTGCGAACTTTCTGGGCAAACGACCGCATCGTAAATACGACTTCGGCGTCCCTGCCGGCCTCGGCCGCCGGGTGCGAACTGGAACTGGGCGTCGCGTTCGTGCCCGAGAAATAGGGGAGGGCCGCCTTCGGCTCAGGCAGCATGAAGCGGGCAAAGATCTTTCCGCTGTGGCCCATTCCGCGAACCGGCGGCACCGGTGGCGAAAGTGCGGCGGCGGGGCTGAAACCGGACAGGCCATCTCCATCGGCCGCGTCCAGGTCAGCGAGCGGGGATTCCGACTGCTGGCTCGCAAACCAGGGGATGGTAGAGTCGGTCGCGCGGTGCAACTGGGCGCTCGCCAGGGCGGGAGTGGAAAGCACACCCAGCAGAAAAAAGAGCCTGACGGCGTAGCCGCTGCGTTCGGGATTGATCGTCATTTGGCACCCCTCTTCGGCGGCTCGACTGGCGTGGCAAACGGTGGTCTGTTCGCGGTAGCCTCGGGGCTTTGCGTCGCCAACTTTCGGTGGCTTTGCCGGTTTATCGGAGGCGCCCGAAAAACACCTCGGGCGTACGTTTCAGGAGAGACATTCTAAGTCTCCCAAGGGTCACCGTTTTCGCTTTTCCGACTTGAGCCAAACTGGCAGTGGCAGCGACTAATTTCTGTTGCCGCTTCGGGTTATGAGCTTGATCTCAAGTAATACATGCGTCCTTCGTTTCCCGCTTCCGGTGTCCACCAGGTCCTCACCCACGTGCAGTCACCGTTTCAGGATTCCATGCCGCGCCCTGCCGCGGTGAAGTTTCGCGAATCTTCCTGACCGGCGAGATCCCGCCTCTGAAACGTTGAGGCCAAAGGGGATACGCTGTTGCCCGCCAATTAGGCAGAACGTTTTGAATCGATCAGGCGTGACCGCTCTTTCAACGCTGCCGTCTGAAAGGTGAATGAATTCGACTCTCGATCTCGCACAGAAAACTTCCTGGTTCAGCCGAACCGGTAAAATCGTCGCGGTCGCCGCTTCCACCGGTGCGGCGCTGATGACGATCTTTTCGGCGCTGTTCTCCTACGGCGTTCTCGGCAAATCGGAATCGCATCAGTCGCTCGGGAACATGGGCGCGGCGTGGGTGAAGGTACGTCCGTCCGTCGACACGGCTGTTGCCGTTGGTGACACAATGCACTTCGCCGCGACCATCGCCGACCGGAGCGGCAGTGTGCTCGTCGGCGCGCGGCCGACCTGGACGACGGGCGACGCGAAAGTCGCAGTCGTCCTCGCGGACGGCTCGGTTGTCGCGCGCGGACCCGGCATGACCTCGGTCAGTGTCGTGGTCGGTACGCTGGTCGCCAGCTCGCGCATACTCGTGAGACCGGTCGTTGCCAACGTGGTAGTTACTGGGCCGTCGGGTGATACTGCCGTGGTGGCACTGGAAGGGAGACAAATGCGCTTCCTCGTTCGCGCGCTCGACTCGCGGGGCCACCCAGTTGTCCGCGCCCCGGTGAAGTGGCATGCCGACGACACGAGTGTCGTCGCGGTTGACACGCTCGGGATCGTCACTGGCCGGAACGCTGGCCGAACCGTCATCACCGCTGAGGCCAACGGCGTATCCGGTCGCGCGATGGTCTCGGTGGTGACCGTCGCAGCGAAGCTGGATGTAGTTGCGGGGGCCGCTCAGCGGTCACTCGCCGGTGCGGTGCTGCCACAGACTGTCGTCGTACGCGCGACGGACCGGCGTGGCCTGCCTTCGAGCGGACAGACTGTGACGTTCCAGCTGCGCCCCGGTCAGGGCTCGGTCAGTCCGCGCACATCGCTCACGGACGCCGATGGCCGCGCGCGCGCCCTGTGGACGCTCGGGGATTTCCCCGGACAGCAGACACTGCTCGCGACGGTCGAGAATGTCGATGGCGCGGTACCAATTGCCGCCGACGCGGATCCTGTTCTGGAGAACACACGCGTCGCGGTGCTGAACGACAAGCAGGCCGGCCGCACCAGCACTGAGTTGGGCGAGCAGGCGGGAATTCGCATCACCGACACGCTGGGCCGCGCGCTCGCCGGTGTGCCGGTCCATTGGTCTGCGCTCGACGGCGGTACACTTAATGTTTCCTCCGACCGCACCGACTCGGCTGGTGTTTCGAACGTGCGCTGGACGCTCAGCAAGCGAACCGGCACGCAACGCCTCACCGCGCAAGTGGGAGGAGTGCAGAGCGAGAGAGCCGTGCCCCCGGTCACGATCACGGCGCGGGCGGTTGCAGGATCCCCCGCCGCGATCGTCGTCATCGGTGGGGACGGCCAGCAGGGCGCCGTTGGACTGCTGCTTGCCAGCCCCCTGATCATTCGCGTTGTTGACTCCAACGGCAGCGGAGTGGACGCGGCGACAATCCTTCTCTCACCTTCGGGCGGTTCCCTTCCCGACACGGTTATGCGCACCGACTCGCTCGGCCTCGCCGAGTTGCGGTGGACACTCGGGCGGTCGGCGGGCATGTACACGGTGGCAGCGCACACTGACGGCGTGAAGAAGCTCACCAAGCTCAGCGCCCGCGCAACCGCCGCTGAGCCGGCCAATCTTTCCTTCGACGATGTCGGCACGGAGAACAAGCGCGGCAAGCGCGCCGCGCGCGGCAAGAAAGTCTACGCGCTGGTCACCGACGTGTACGGCAATCCCGTGCCGGACAGAAAGGTGAGCTTTGCCGCGACCGCTGGAACCGTGACTCCCGCGCGCGCGGTAACGGACTCACGTGGGCGGGTTGCCCTGACTTGGCTCACCGGCACGAAAACCGGCGAGCAGAGCCTCAGTGGCTCGGTGCGCGACAGCGATGTTCGGGGGAGCTACGTCACGCTGGTGAGCAAACCCGCGTCCCCGGGACCGAAAAAGGACTGATCGCCGGAGTGGAATCCGCACCGCGATGGCGCTCTAGACGCTGGGGTAGGACGGCATCCGGGTCTGACCGCTCGTGTTAAGCCGAGCCGGTCAGACCCGATTCGCGTGCGGCCTGCGTCGCGACGGACTTCGCTTCGGTCACCACGCGCTCCGCAACCTGCTGGACCTGCGCTTTTTTCTCGTTCACCAGCTCGCGCGCCGCATCCACTAGCTCGTCGCGCTTTTCGCCGACGAACTCCGCCTCCACTTGCGTGGAAGGAATCGCGAAGCCAGCCGCGACTCCGAGCGCCGCTGCCACGAAAGCCAGGGCCATCGGATGCTGTTCGAAGATGGTAGTCACTTTATCCGAGGCCTGGCGCCCGGCCTCGCGGGTAGCATTCACTGCTTCGCCTGCCCTTTCAACTGCTTCGCCTGCTTTGTCACCAAGGCTGTCTTTTATGCCTGGTTTCTCAAACGCCTGTCCACGTGCGGCACGTCCGGGTGCGTCGGCGTAGCTGGCCTCCGGTGAGCTGTCGATCCGATTTGTGGGTGAGAGCGCCGTCGATTCTCTTCGGCCCGTGCTGAACACCAGCCAGCTCACGCCGGCGGCAATCAGTGCTGCGGGTATGGGATTTCCGCGAACGACATCAGTGACTTTCTGTCCTGCGCCAGTCGCGCTATGCAGCGTTGTCTGTGCCATGGTTTCAACCCGTCCAATGGTTTCCTGGAAAAACTTGTCTTTTGCCTGCTGCTTGATTCGATCAGGGTTGAGACGTGCGCCAAGCTCCTCGAGGGTGTCAGCCATTCGTGCACGCGTTGCCTCCAGTTCGGCGCGGGTTGCCGCCGAGCTGGAGGACGCGTCTTTGCCAGATTGCGAGCTGCCGCTCATATGCCCTCCACGATCGCCGGCCTGCGAACCTCCGAATCGGTGACTTGCGCGGAATTGCCCGACCCGGTTTCGATCTGTTGGCCGCCTGTGGGGCGTGAGCTCTTGAGAAAGCGCGCCCCGATTGCACCGATGATGAACGCACCACCAACAAAGAGCGCCGGATTCTTCCGGGCCCAGCTTTCCGTGCGCTGCACCAGCTCGTCCAGCTCGGTAGTCTGAAGGTATTGTGCGACGCGATCGAGTTGCTCCGCTGTCTGCTCAACCAGCTGAGCCGCGCCTCCCTGCTTTTCTCCAAGGTGCCGTCCAGCGACGAATAGCGACTGGGCCAGCCCACTTACCACCTCTGCCGCCTGAGTCTTGCCTGTCATGGCAGCAGAGCGCACGCGATCCTGAGTCGTCGCCTTCGCCTTGTCGGCGAAGTTTTGCGCCTGCGAAATAACCGTGTCCCTGGTGCTCCCCTGCTCACCGGGAGCAGTGGGCTCGAAACTGCTGGTACGCTGTGCGGCCTGACCGCCGCTCATGTCAAATGTGTTCCCCATCGTGTCCTCCGAAAGTTTGTCGATCTGACACTGTTCTTCTTTAAAGAATCAAGCAGATAACTTTTGCTTCACGCGCGCGCTTTCACGTTTTGCCCAGTCGACGTTGTCATGCAGCGTTTTCACTGTCTCGCGGGGAGCTAAACCCGACCTGAACGCGGCGAGCGCGCTCCTGGCCTGCACACTCGCAGCGACCAGCATCACTACGCCTACAACGAGCGCTGACAGCCAGTAGCTGTTGATGAGTATTCCCAGCCCGATGATGAGCGCACCCGTAACCGCCAGAATCCCTGTAAGAGCAAGCCCGGCAGCAATGCCCATCTTCACGCTTGCTTTTGCGGCAGTGACGGCGCTCTCATGGAGCTCGGTTTTGGCGAGCTGAATTTCCTGCTTCACCAGGTTGCTCCCGTCAGCGGACAAGCGCTTGAACAACTCTCCGAGGGACGCCTCACTGAGCGCCTGGCGCGCGGGTCCATTCCCTCCGCCTGTCGCGTATGGTGCCTGCGTCCCGCTATCGACTTGAACTGACATCCCGCAACCTCCTCTCGCTGACCCGCCGTGCTCCGGCGTAGGTAATCGTTCTAAGCGTCCGTCTCATCATGGTACGCTCCTGGTGCAGGGTGCATAACGCGTACCGATCTTCC
>DATLXE010000287.1:0-7500 GCA_035575795.1 Gemmatimonadaceae bacterium | reverse complement strand
GCGGACGTGGGTCAGGAACTTGTTGCCGAGCCCTTCGCCCTGGCTCGCCCCTTTGACCAGCCCCGCGATGTCGACAAACTCCATGGCGGCCGGAATGACGACGTTGGTTTTCGCGATCTTCTGCAGGACCTGCAGACGCGCATCAGGGACCGTCACCATGCCGATGTTGGGGTCGATGGTGCAGAAGGGGTAGTTCGCGGCCTCGGCTTTGCGAGTGCGGGTGACGGCGTTGAAGAGGGTGCTCTTGCCGACGTTCGGCAAGCCGACGATTCCAGCTCGTAACATGGGGGTATGCTGCTTCCCGACTGGCAGCCGGCGGTTGAAAAGGGCTCCAGGATTGGAGTGCGATGACTCTGCGTGTGCTGATCCCGACACTATTATTGCTCGTTCCGATTGCCGAGGGCCAGCTCCTGACCGGCGCACGCGTCGATCGGCCGCTGACGGTCGGTGAGGTGCACCACTGGGAAGTAGACGCGGCGGCGGGTGACTTCGTGCAGGTAGTTGCCGTCCAGCGCGGGGTGGATGTCGTCGCGACCGTCCTCGACCCGGCGGGCCAGGCCGTGGGGACGTTCGACACTCCGAACGGCGATCTCGAGCAGGAGATACGCTTCATCGCCGGGCCTCCGGGGCGGTATCGGGTGGAGATTCGCGCCGCTATGCCTGAAGCGGAGCCCGGACGCTACAGCATTCGGCTGGCCGCGCGCCGGCCGGCCACGGCGACCGATCGGCGTGTTGCGGCCGCGATCTCGGCGCAGGTCGATGCGAATCGCCTGCGAATGTCTCCGGACGCACGGCGCGCAAGTCTTGAGCGCTACCGCGACGCGATGGCGCTCTGGAGGGAGGCTGGCGAGCGGGCCGGCGAGGCCAATGCCTTGCGCGCGATGGGCTTCGCCTACATCCGCCTGAAAGAGGATGACGAGGCCTACAAGGTGTTTTCGCAGACACGCGGGCTGTGGCGGGAGCTCGGGGACGTGCGTGCGGAAGCCTTCGCGCTCCTCGTCCTGGGCACGATCCACACGCGGCGGGAGGAGCCGCTCGACACACGCGCGAAAGCGCTCGAGGCACTGCCGCTCTTCCGGCGCGCCGGGGACCGCTGGCAGGAAGCCTTCACGCTCGGCGAGATCGGCGATACGTACGCGCGCATGAAGAACCGCGCGCAGGCTGATCGATGGTTCGATCGAGCGCTGGCGGTGGCGCGGAAGACCCGCAAACCCTCGCTCCAGGCTGCCATCCTGGGCAACCGCGCGCGCGCCTGCGAGGTGCTTGGCGACACGGCAGGCGCGCTCGACGCGTATACGCGGTCAGCGGATCTGTGGGATGCCGCGCGCATGCCGAAGCATGCCGCCGAAGCTCGCGCGCAGATCGCGAAGTTGCAGACGCCACGGTTCAACACGGTTCCACACTGAGTCGTGCGATTTTTCAGCAGGGAGGTGCCGCAGGCGCGCTTCGTCCACGCCATGCGGAGGATACCTGCGGTACAATGGGGGTTCGTCTTTCCACGAAAGGGCCTGTAGCGCAGTTGGGAGCGCGCCTGAATGGCATTCAGGAGGTCACCGGTTCGATCCCGGTCAGGTCCACCAACCTCCGCTCATGGATGCAGGCGGAGGTTGCCCGCCGTAGCGCGAAGCGCGAAGGCGGGCCGTCCCCTCCTTTGAACGAGCTACGGTTGGCAAGCCGGGAAGAACGCGTCGGCGGCCCGTCACCTGCCATCCATCGCAGATACTGCGACGACTCCTCCTCGAATTTGTGGCAGCGACTGCATCGGCGCCAGCTTCCTTCAGTGCGTCCTACAGCCAGATTGCCAGTGGGGCCGCACGGTGTTGAGCTTGCAGCCGGGCCTTCGTTTATGAGCTCCAAACGCTTCGTCTATATCTTGCGCAGCATCAGCGACCCGAGCCGTCCCTACGTTGGTCTCACGCACGACGTGCCCTCACGCCTCCAAGACCACAATGCCGGTCGCTCCCTCCACACTGCGCGTCATCGTCCCTGGCAGCTCCACGTCACCATCGAACTGCCCGACGAGCAACGAGCCGTCGCCTTCGAGCGTTACCTCAAGTCGGGCTCCGGTCGCGCCTTCGCGAAGCGCCACTTTGGTTGAAGGCACGGCGGCTCCTCGACCAACTGTGTGTCAGCCCGGCTCGGCCGCAGGACGGGCAGCGGACGAAGGCGCGTAATGGAAAGTGCGGGTGAGCCCGCTGCTGGGGCGTGGTCCTCGGCACGCGACCGGACAGCACCGCCTGCGCGCGGTAGAACAGTTCCCCGGAGACCAGCGGCTCGAAGTCGCCTCGCCTTGGAAGATCGTGCACAACTGGCAAGTTGTTGTGGGCGTGACGTATACGGCCCGGTGAGGCATCGCCGATCGTGCGCGATCGCGATCTGGTGGCGCATCGCTGGTCGTTTCCGCGGACGCCAACCACCGCCGATCTTCGCGGCTCCCCCCACGGCGTCGGCAGTTCGGCCCAAGTCGTTCGGAGCCAGTGAGGAGATCGACGGCTCGTGGGTCGCCTGCCGGTGGGATCAGCTGCACTCCTGAAAGCTGGAACCTGGTGCTACGATCGGCTCACCAAACGCCTCCATGCCGACCTTTCAAGAGTGGTGGAACTGGGAGCTTTCCTTCACCAGCCACGCCGAATTGCGAATGGAGCAACGAGGCGTGACCGAGGTCGAGGTCCGCGCTATGCTGGAGAAAGCCACGGGGTTCGAGCCCAACGTCGTGGAGGGCAGGTTCATGATTCACGTTCGCCACCTGCAGAACCTGTGGATAGTGATCGTCGAGCCAGATGCCGAGGCCAAGCTGCTTGTCGTCGTGACTGTCTACGAGGTGTCCCAATGACGGAGCGCTCGCTTCAAGTGACCTACCGGAAGGGCCGCGCGTTTGCGGCCTACCTGCATCTGTCACATCCAACCGGGGAGAAGAGCGCGAAAACGGTACCATCGCAAGACGGCCTCCTTGTCGTTGATTACGGAGCCGCTGGCCAGCCACTGGGGGTTGAGATCACCGCGCCGCAGGCAGTGCCGCTGGAACGGCTGAATCAGCTGCTAGGCGACCTCGGTGAGGCCCCGTTGTCTGAGCGCGACTACCAACCTGTTCGGGCGGCGTAGCTTGACGTTCCTGGCATGACGACCACGCCGCCGCGTGCCTTCGCAATCGCTGTTGCCCTGCTCGCGAGCGCAACTGCCGCTGCGCAACAAACCAGCCCGACACCGAGCACGCATCAACTCACCGCCGATCGCATCGTGACCGAGCTGAGTCAGACCGTTCACGGTGACTCCAGAGCGAAATGGCGCAAGCAGGTCCCGTCCGCCACTTGGCGAGATAGGCGCGGCCCGCGCGAGTACCCGCCCGAGTTGCAGCAGCCGCGCGGGCTCTGGTGCTCGATGGCGACGGACATGACAAGCGGCCACCAGCGAGACGTCGTGTTTTACGGCTTGCGCACGGAGAGCCCGTACGACTGTCGCCTCGAGCACCTTCGATACGTAATTGAACAGCAGTCTGGCATTCAGGAGCTTTATGATGCGCTAGCTGCCACGATTGGAAAGCGTTTCAATAACGAATTCTCTAACGTCGCTCCAGCACACCTACCAGCCATCGCCGTCACGTCCGAGATGACAGGCGCGAAGGACCCCAAGCCACAATCATGGGTCGACGTTCGATTCTGGATGTCTGCGACTCGATACATCTTTCTCGCCCGTGCTGGTTCAACTGTGCAAGTTGTGTCCCAGACCTACATTCTCACTGAGGCGCTTCGCTCAGACGAAATCCTGCTACCCGAGACAGGTCGATACGGCGTGGACCTTCTGAAATGGGAAGTGGTGAACGCGCTACGACCAACGGACCCCGAGACGGTCGAACTCATTCTGAGCAACGAAGGAGAGATCGAGCAGAATCTCGCAGAACGCGCGGCACTGCGCGTGTTGGAGGCGCGTGCAAGGGCCGATAACGAAGACCAACGGGCCATGTTGTCTTTGGCCTCGGCGCTCATTGTGGGTCGACTACGGTATCAAGGCGAGTCATGGCAACGCGATAGGCCCGGCCTGAAGCCGATACTGGCCCGCGGCGTTCGGATGGAGGCGAGTCCGTTCGACAGCGATGTGCGGTACGGCTCCGTCGATTTCGCGGAAGACGTTCGTCGCCGTCGGCCAGGCACGCGCTGGGGGCAGCTCGCGTTCCTCGACAGGCTATCGGGCGGCTGGACAGAATTCCCTGATGGCGACCAATACCGCCATGTGATTACTCAAGGAACGGCTTGGCTCAAGAAGTATCCGAACTCCCCATATGCCATAACGGTGATGAGTCACGTCGCGAGGGCCTATGAAACGTGGTGGTCCTTGAGTCTGGCCCCAGACGACGAGGAGCTTGTGACTGCGTCAGAACACAAGGAGGGCGCGGAGGACGCCAGGCTCCAAGCTATCAAACGGTACGAGCGCATCCTCCGCGAGGCCCCTACCTCCGTGGAGGCTCGGCATGCCCGTCGAGTGATCGTACAGATCACCGTGGGCGTCGACACAGGAGAACGCGGATTCTACGCCGTTTACCCCTGAGCCAAGCGGTTCACTCTTGCTTCAGAGGTTCCAGATGCTGGATCTGCGTCTCGCACTTCGGACCCATCGATCGACACCGGTCGTCACCATCGTCGCGACCGTGTCGCTGGCTCTGGGCATCGGCGCAACGACCGCCATCTTCTCGATTGTCGATAGCCTGCTTCTGCGACCACTGCCTGTCGACCGGCCCCACCGCCTTGCGGTGCTCATGTCGATGCCCACGGGTGTGACGCCAGGCCTGAGCTCCTGGTCGAATCCCGTGTGGGAGCAGATTCGCGAGAGGCGCCACGAGTTATTCCAGACAGCATTCGCGTTTTCGACACGGACGACGCGTTTCAATCTGGCTCCCGCAGGGCAAACAGAATTCATCGACGGTCTCTGGGTCAGCGGGGACTACTTCGACGGGCTGGGCGTCCAGCCGGCCCTCGGCCGCACGCTCACCGCGGCGGATGACACGCGCGGCGGCGGCCGGCATGGCGCCGTCGCCGTCATCAGCTACGCGTTCTGGCAGCGTCGGTTTGGAGGAGCCGCGGACGTGATCGGCCGGACGCAGGTGATGGACCGCGTGCCGTTCACGATTGTGGGCGTCACGCCCCCGGCGTTCTTCGGCGCCAACGTGGGTCGCGCGCACGACCGTCATCGAGACGCCGTCACACTGGTTCCTGGAGAGCGAGCGATTTGATCGCGTAGGCGTACGCGGGCGGGTCGGCGTGCTCAGTCTGGCGACTGTTCCTGACGACCTCGCGGACTCATGGGCGCGCGCGGCTTCCGCACTCCGGGACGCCGGGCGTCTCGCTTATCAGGATGCGCAACGACTCCGATGGCTGGATGCCTTTTGGCGTACTCATCGGCAACACCGATCGGCATCAGCACAACATCCTGTTGTTTTCGGAAGGCGCACGCCTGCGCCTGGCTCCGGCCTTCGATCAGGTCTCGATGATGTATGCGCCGACCGCAGATGGCCAGGTGCCGCCGCGAGTGTTCGAGATGCCGAATGCCACGTCAGACACACAGGACGTCTGGGACGTGCACGCCACGCCGCGCGTCAGTTCTGGCCACAGGTCAGCGAGGACGCGCGTGTGTCGGATGACGCGCGCTTCGTCTGTGCAGCCAACGCTCAACTGCTGGCATGATGAGACGCGCGGTCATGTCCAGATGAGAACGATGTTCGTCATGAGTCCTTAGAACGAAAGTCTGAGCCCCACCCTCGCGGACCGGGGAATGACTGGATGCGTATGAATGTCCTCGACGCCTTCCGCCGGCTCGCCGGGCAATCGTGAGACGTAGAAATAGTCGATGTCCGTAACATTCGCGTCGAAGAGGTTGAACACTTCCAGCACCAGGCGAGCCTTGCTGGAGAAGCGGTAGCCCAGTTCGCCGTTCCACAGCGTCGTACCCTTCGATTGCACGCTGGCGTCCTCGATCAGAGCGCGCGGGCCAAAATGGCGGACCCGCACACTTCCAAACACCGGTTGCCGAGGTTCCGCGGTGATGCCGCCGGAGATGACCCGGTCCACGGCCCCAGGGATGTTGTCGCCCGCCGGATCAAGGTCCGTGAATCGCGCGCGCGAGAACGAAACGTCGGCATCCAGGGTCAGCCAGGAGTTCAGACGCGCATAGTTGGTCCATTCGATGCCAAAACGGCGGCTCGGCCTGCCCGCTTCCGTCGTCCCTGCATCGCCGACGAACAACAACTCCGAGGCGAGACCCAGGTACCACAACGCCGCAGTTGACTGGAACCCGCGGAAGCGGACGGTGCGAACCCCCACCTCCGCGCCCCTGGCTCTGACCAGCGGAGTCACGCGATCGGCTGGCTCGCCGGTCAGCGGATCGACACTGATCGTGGCGCCGCGCGCATCATTGCTGTGGAATCCCATCCCCGCATTGGCGTAGAACTCGGTGCCGCCCCACGGCCCGACAATCGCGGCCAGCTTGGGGCTCACGAGGGCCTTCGAGCCGTCGCCAGAATTCAGCGGATTGTCCGAGGCGACTGAGAATTGATAGAGATCCGCCCGGACGCCGACGGTTGTCCGGAGCGAGCGCGTCCATTCAATCTCGCTCTGCGCATACGTGCCCACCATGGTTTGCCCGACTTCGTCCTCCCGGGTCGTGGAGAGCCGTCGTCGCGCAACGGTTTTGTAGAGACCGACCGGATCGAGCCAATCGCGCCGCACTTGCACCCCGACGGCGCTCTCGGTGTGCCGCTCGAAGACATGGCCCAACCGCCGGTACGTCAGGCGTCCCCCCACCGCCGTCCTCCGCTCCTTCTGCTCGAACTGGTCGCCGTTGTCCGGATCATCGAGGAAGTACGTGAAATTCGAGAACAGGTTCAGGCGGTTCCGCAGCACGAAGCCCGTCGCTCTCACCGACGACGACCCGATCGACCGCTGGAACTCCGCCGTCACGCTTTGGCGATCCGCCTTGCCCTTATCCGTCGGGTCGACCAGGTCGAAGCGGGAAATCAATCCGCTGGAGACCGCACGCGCCGGGATCTGGTCCGTGGAATCCCAATCGGCCCAGTAACCCAGGCCGGTGATCGAAAAGCCATTCCGGTTGTCACCCCGGCTGTACCGGAGCACACCGTTCACCTTGCGGTAGTCATCCGGTCGTACCCATGGTCCATCGTTGTGATTGAGCTCGAGCGCCGCCAGCAGGTACCCGCCTCCGAGACGGGGCGACGCCGCACCCAGCACGCGCCCCCATCCGTCATTGCCCCCACTGAGCAGCAGCAGCGGCCGGTCGAGCTGATTCGCGTAGTTGATATTCGCGGCACCCGCGGCTGAAAAGTCCCCCTCGTCGGCGTAGTACGGACCTTTCTTGAACTGCACGCCGCTCACGAGTTCCGGAATGAGGAAGTTCAAGTCCATCCACCCCTGGGAGTGGGCACCTGTTGGCGTATTCACCGGCACGCCAGCGACCGTCGTCGCGAAGTCGGTGCCGTGATCGAGATTGAACCCC
>DATLXE010000286.1:0-2475 GCA_035575795.1 Gemmatimonadaceae bacterium | reverse complement strand
CGTCGCGGAATGCGCCAATGGCTTCGAGGCGGTGAAGGCCGTGAGCGAGCTCGCGCCCGACCTGATGTTCCTCGACGTGCAGATGCCGAAGCTCAACGGCTTCGAGGTGCTCGAGTTGCTGGGACGCTCGATGCCGGTCATCTTCACGACGGCCTACGACCAGTACGCCTTGCGGGCGTTCGAGGTGCATGCGGTGGACTACCTGCTGAAATCGTTCAGCGAGGAGCGGTTCGCGGAGGCCTTGTCGCGTGCGCGCACTCGCCTGCTGGCGCACGAATCGCTGCCGGTCGACGCGCTGGTTGCCGATGCGCGGCCGCGCACGGGGCCGCTCGAGCGCGTCCTCATCCGCGACGGGTCGCAGGTGCATGTCATCCCGGTGGAGCGGATCGATTACGTGGAGGCACAGGATGATTACGTCTGCTTCAAGGCGGACGGCCGCGACTACCTGAAGGACCAGACGCTGGCGGGCGTGGAGGGAGCGCTCGACCCGGCGCGGTTCGTCCGGATCCACCGCTCGTACCTGTTGAACATCGAGCGCATTGCACGGGTCGAGCTGTATGCCAAGGACAGCCGGATCGCGATCCTCCGCGACGGCCGGCGCCTGCCGGTCAGCCGGGCGGGGTACGCGCGGCTCGCCCGATTGCTCTGAGCGATCAGCTTCCAGCTTCCAGCTATCAGCTTCCAGTCGCCCCAAGCCCGAAGTCGGCGACGATGATCTCGATGTGCTGGCTCTTCCCCTGTCAGTCGCGCCACCTGGCCACCGGGCGACGTGGGTCAGTGGGACATCTTGGTCGGCTCTTCGTTGGCTTCCTTGAAACCCTTTACTCCGGCTTTCAGTGCGTCGAAGAATCTCGCCATGCTGTCTCCTCTGTTTGTACGTGATGGCCCGGTGACTGGAGGACGTGTTCGCCCGTCAACCGTCAATGCGTACGCGGCTGCGTCCGGTCCCGTTGCCGAGATTCTGCGTGACGCCGAATGGCACGGAGCATTTCGCGGCGGATGAGCCCGCTGCCTGGACGAACCGCGAGCCAGTAAAGCCGGAAGGCACGTCGAGCGTTTCCCGCACACCAGACCCGGGTCTCGGTGCGCAGTTCGCTCGTGCCGTCCGGTCGCGCCGCTATGGTGAAGTTCCACCCGGCGAGAGCCTGTCCCACTGGCGGACCGGCGCGGAACGTGTCGGCCGTGACGTCAGCGCACAGCCCTCCGCGCGGGATCCAGAAGCGGCCGAGGAGGCCGATCATCAACTCTTCGGGGGGCCGCTCGGCCACAATCCGAAAGCCCGCTCGCTCGAAGTCTTGAAGGCGGCCGGTGCGCTGATGCGTCGATCTCCGATCGTGATATTCGTCCCACGCGGCGCGCGGGGACCGGACGAGCGCGCCGAGCGCGGCCGGAACCGCGCGGAGTGCGAACAGCGAGCGCGTCAGTGGGCCGCCCGTCAGGTCCGCTTCACGGATCGCGGCAAACACGAGGTCTGGCGCCGCATGGACGACGGTCCGGTGCCGCTCGACGACGTCGTAGTGAGGCATCAGATCGTCGAGGAGCACGGAACCCTCCCGATGGTGGGCGCGCCGGGCAGCGTCGCCGATGTCGGCATCCAAACACCGTCCAGGACGTGTTTCAGAGTCATGCGTATGAAGGTCGGGCCTTCGCGGGTCGGGCCTACTTGATGACGAACTCCAGCCGGAGCTTCTCCGCCATCGCATTAATCGCGGCGACCTCCTTCGACAGAAACGCCTGCGCGTCGCGCTCAAGCGTGGCCAGCTCCTTCTCCTGCTCCTCCAACACCTGCTGCATGCCCCGCGTGGGCGTGCCCTCCCCATCGATGGCCCACATCTGAAGAGGGGACAGCCGTGAGTAGAGCCGCGATCCGCCCCGCTCGGCGAGGATGTCGTAAGTGACCTCGGCCTTCGGGTTGTGCATCCGGTCTTCAAGCGCATCGATCTTCTTGATCACGTCAGTGGACGCCCTCACGAGCTCCGCAATGGCAGGCTCCGACTTGCGTACCTCGAGCGCCTTCACGCGTGCGGTGAGCTGCTCCTTGACGGACCGGACCGAATTCACCAGGCCCGACAGCTTCGAAATGTCGTCGCGGACCCTTAGCGCGAACGCGTGCTGCGCCTCGAAGTCGGCCGGTGCCACCGCGCCGCGTGGATCGCCGATCACTCTCAACGGCGTTGTCTGCGCTTTGCCATCCACGGTCAAGCGAACGGTATACACGCCCGGCACCGCACGAGGCCCCCGTGCCGGATCACCGGTATCGATCTTCGCGCCCTTGATCTTCGTCGCACCTTCCCAGGTCAGGTCCCACTCGGCGCGATGCAGCCCCTCCTTGGCCGGCAAGGCAGCTTTCTTCAACTCCTCACTGTCATCCTCGTCGTCGCTCTTGTCCGACTCGCGCGGCACGCTGCTGAGCGTACGGACGATACGGCTGCCGGCATCCAGGATCTCGATCTTCACGTCTCCCTTCGGCTTCTC
>DATLXE010000285.1:0-3253 GCA_035575795.1 Gemmatimonadaceae bacterium | reverse complement strand
AATCTCCAGCACGCTGACAGGGGAGAGATAGAGTCGCGGAAACTTCGCGAGAGGACGGGCTCGCCGATGCCCGTGCGCCAACCACACGACGGCATGCGTGTCGAGGAGGATCACCGCCGCTTGCGGGGCGTGAACCCCAGCCCTTTCGCGCCCGCCTTCCACGTCCACTGGCCGGCCATTACGGCAGGGTCCACGAAGTCGAAGAGCGCTGTCTTCGACGCCGCGGACGGCCGGTCCTTCTCGGCGATCAGCCGGAACCGGACACCCCGCCTCTCGATGACGACCGGCGTCCCCTGCTCGGCCCGATCGAGGATCTCACCGAACATGGCCCGTGCCTCGGCTACTTTAAGGTCCTTCATGGCTGTACATTGTACACTGAGTCGGCGTGGCCCGGGCCTGAGCACGTGGGCTGGTTTCCTGGATTTTGCGCCACAATGTCTGACGAGGAGAGTTGCTGATGGCTGTGAAAGCGATCCCCGAGGGCTATGGCGCCGTCACTCCGTATCTGATCGTGCAGGATGCGGATAAATTACTGACGTTCGTCAAGACGGCCCTCGACGCGCGTGTGCATGAAGAACACCGGATGGCGGACGGCACCGTGATGCACGCCGACGTGCTCATCGGCGACGCCCACGTGATGATGGGCCAGGCCGGTGACAAATGGGGCGAGATGCTCGGGGCGATTCTCGTGTACGTGCCGGACGCCGATGCCACCTATCATCGCGCCCTCGCGGCCGGCGGCACCTCAGTGCAGGAGTTGACGACCCACTTCTACGGTGACCGCAGCGGCGGCGTCAAGGACCCGTGTGGCGTGACGTGGTGAATCTCGACCCACGTCGAGGACGTGTCGCCCGACGAGATGGCGCGACGCATGAAAGAGCAGAAAACATAGTGTCTGGTGTTCTTCGCTTCTCTGGTCTGTGCGCGACGATTGCCGTCGTGGCGCTGTCGGCCGTCGTGCCCGCGCAGCGTCCTGCAGCGCGATCAACCGCGCTCGTCGGCGGCACGCTGATAGACGGCTTCGGCGGCCCTCCCCTCCGGAACAGCGTCGTCCTCATCGAAGGTGAGCGGATCACGGCCGTCGGGCAGGTGGGTTCCCTCGCCGTCCCCTCCGGCGCCGACGTGATCTCGACCGAAGGGATGAGCGTACTGCCAGGTCTCTGGGACATGCACGTCCATCTCATGATCAACGGACACGCCGACTACGCGCACTGGGACAAGACGTACCCGTCGAAGTTCGAGTCCGTGATCATGCCGGCGTCGGCGAAGCAGTTACTGCTCGCCGGCGTGACGAGCGCGCGCGACCTGGGGGCTCCGATCGAAGCCAGCATCAACGTTCGTGAACGCATCAAGAGCGGAAAAATCCCCGGGCCGACGCTCTACGTGTCCGGCCCCTTCATCCAGAAGACTCCCTACCCCGGTACGGAGTTGTTCCGGTGGGGCGTGAATGGCGAGGCCGACGCGCGCGCCAAGGTGAAGACGCTGGCCGATGCCGGCGTGAACTGCATCAAGCTGATCGACCAGGACCAGATGTCGATGGACGAGGTCCGCGCGGTCGTGGATGAAGCCCACAAGCGCGGCCTGATGGTCGTGGGGCATTCGCATCGCCCCGAGGAAATCCGGCGCGGCCTGGCCGCGGGGGTCGATAACTTCGAACACACCGGTCTCTCGAGCGCGCCGGAGTATCCCGAAGACGTCATGACCCTGATCCGGGAACGGACGGCGAACATGAGCCGCGGACCTCTCTACTGGACGCCGACGATCGAGGGGCTCTTCAACTACGAATCGTTGCGCGACAATCCGGAGCAGCTCGACGACCCTGCCTGGCAGGTCGGCCTTCCCCCCGACATCATTGCCGACATCCGGCGGTCCATCGCGCATCCGGACCGGCTGCCGTATTTTCAGTTGACCGCCATACGGCGTCCCACGCTGGCGCGGAAGTTCAAGCAGTTGTCAGACGCCGGGGTCGTCTTGCTCGTCGGGACCGACAGCGGCATCCCCATGAAGTTCCACAGCAGCTCGACGTGGCGCGAGCTGGACGCCTGGGTGAACATCCTGGGCGTGTCACCGATGCAGGCGATCCGCGGCGCCACCTACTGGCCGTCGGTGGCCATGAAGGTGGACAAGGATGTCGGCACGATCACGCCCGGCAAGTATGCTGACATCATCGCCGTGCGCGGAGACGTGCTCCGTCACATCGCGCTCCTTCAGCGCGTGGACATCGTCGTGAAGCACGGGGCGCGCATCAGATAGTCGGCGCCTCGTCACCTGCGACGCCCGCGCATCACCGGCGCCAGGAGGTTCTCGCCGATCGCGTACAGGTGGTCCATGTGATCGGGGGCCGAGTTGCCCGCAAACCCCGACACGCGCAACTGTCCCTGCGTCGCGTTGCTCAATTGCTGCATCCCGACAGGCCCCTGGCGCAGCACGGCCCTGCGGCGCACGTTCACGTGCCGGAGCAGCACGTCGGCGGTTTCCGTCGTGCTGGGGTACGTGCCGGGGAACACCTCCGAGTGCGTGATCAGCATCCGCTTGCGCCCCGCCGCCGCATCGGCGGCAAAACGCATGAACGGCTGGAGGAGCGCGTCATCGACCGGCAGGTCCGTGCCGCGCGGCTGCGTGGCGTCTCCCGTGTACGACGCGTGAAGGGAGTCGGCCAGCGCCAACGCGTCGATGCGATCGTACTGGGCGGGGTGCTGGAGGATGGACCGCACCGCGCCATACCCGGCGCTGAAGGACGTCAGGGCGATCGAGTCCCACGTGACGGGTCGTTTGACGAGTTCACCCGCACGCGCGGATGCCTCCTCGACAAGCCGTGCGAGCCGGTCCGGTTCGGCAAAGGCGTCGGCGTACCCGCGCGACCCGGCGCCAAGCTGCACGGTGATCAGCCCCGCCTGCGGCGCATGCCGCCTCACGTGATGCTCGAGCAGCCACGGCGCCCCGTGAAAGTGCACGATGAGCGGGTGCCGCTGTTCGGGTTTGAAATCCGACGGGATGTACAGGGTGCCGATGGAGAGCTGGACGCGCTGCCCCGGGACCGCGTAGCGCGCGATCCGTGGATGCGGACGTGTGGAGTCCGACATGGGGGACGGGTTCTGCGCGGACTGTGCGATCAGCAGAAGCCACAGCAACAGCACGTGTCTATCCTAAGCTCCCAGCGGAGTCACGTCGTCGCGCGTCAGGGCGCCGTCCACGACCCGCCAGATATTCATTGCGTTGCGGTCGCGCAACGCCTCGGGCAGCGCCTCCTGCG
>DATLXE010000284.1:0-3993 GCA_035575795.1 Gemmatimonadaceae bacterium | reverse complement strand
ACTTCTCGCATCCCGGCCGACCGCTGAGCGGGGCGGGGGTGGGCGCATCCTTTCTCGATGGACTGATTCGCATCGATGTTGCCAAGGGAATCTTTCCCGAGAAGGGAATCCGCACGAATCTGTACCTGGAAGCCAGGTTCTAGAACGGGGCTGAAAACCGGCTGTTGACAACGCCCAGAGATGTTAATATCTTGGCATCTGTCAAGTTCTTGGCACCTAGGAGCCGATCATGCAACCCGGCACGTCCAGTATCTCCCTATCGAGCGAAGCGATGACCAAGCCTCAGCCCCATGCCGATCTCAGCCGCCGCGAGCGCCAGATCATGGACGCCGTTTACCGTCTCGGGCGGGCCACCGCGGCGGCGGTAACCGCTGACCTGCCCGATCCGCCGAGCTCGACAGCGGTTCGCACGATGCTCCGCATCCTCGAGGACAAGGGACACATCAAGCACGAGCACGACGGGGTGCGCTTCATCTACAGTCCGGTGATGCCGCGCGATCAGGCGCGGAAGTCCGTGCTGACGCATGTCGTGCGCACCTTCTTCGACGGGTCCGCCGAGCAGGCGATGGCGACGCTGCTTGCCAATCCGCGGACGGACATCACGGACAAGGAGCTGGACAGGCTCGCCAGTCTCATCGAACAGGCGAGAAATCGCCAGAAGGGACGATAAAATGCCGCTCATCGATCCAATCATCGGGCTTCCGGGCGCGGAGAACGGCTGGCTGCTGCTGCTCGCGGAAACAACGCTCAAGGGAACGCTGCTCCTGCTGTGCGCCGTCGCGCTGACCTTCGCGCTCCGTCGCGCCCGGGCCTCCGTCCGACATCAGGTTTGGAGTTTCGCTCTCATTGCGATGATGGCGGTGCCGATGCTGTCGATCGTCATTCCTCACTGGTCGCTGCCGCTCCTGCCGCTTCCGGGAAGCGCCGCTTCGGCACTCACGAGCGTCGGTGCGCGGACGACGATTCGGGCCGCGTCCGATCGGTTGCCGGCGACGACACCCATTACCATCCCTGTCGCACCTGCGGGGCGCGATCGTGTACCCATTGTCGCTGCCAATCTCCCTGAGCAGCCGGCAGCAGAGCGATCCATTTCCGGAATACTTGCTCAGGTCTGGCTTTTCGGCTTCCTCGTCTGTCTCGCCGTAGTCGCGTTCGGTCTCTTCGGACTCCATCGACTGGCGCATCGCGCGACACGGATAGCGAATCCGCAGTGGCTCACCCTGCTTGCGTCACTCAAGCGCGAGCTCTCCCTGGATCGCGAAGTAGTTCTGTTGAGAAGCCCGGAAGCAACAATGCCCGCGACTTGGGGAGTAAGGAATCCCGTCGTTTTGCTTCCCTTCGAAGCGATGGAATGGACGGAGGAGCGCAAGCGGGTGGTGCTGCTGCACGAGCTCGCCCATGTCAAGCGGCACGACTGTCTGACGCAGTTCGTGGCGCAGCTGTGCTCAGCGGTCTACTGGTTTCACCCCGGTGTGTGGTATATCGCCCGTCGTATGCGGGCCGAGCGCGAGCTGGCGTGCGACGAGCAAGTTCTGGTGCTCGGCATCAACGCGTGTGACTACGCGGACCATCTCCTTCAGATCACGCGCGCTTTCCGCTCACCAGTCGGCGCGAGGATGGCGGCCGTAGCGATGGCCCGCCACTCTCAGCTCGAAGGTCGGCTGCTGGCGATTCTCAGCGGAGATACCGAAGGAAAGAAATCCGTCAGCAATGCATCCCGCGTCGCGGTGTTCGCGGTTCTCCTTGCCGTGACTCTACCGCTCGCCGCGATGCGGCCATGGAAAAATTCCCCCTCTGTCGCACAAGGATCGCCGTCGGGTGGAATCGCCCTCCCGCGGTTGACGAGCGCCGAATTGCCGGCTTCAATGCAGTCCGTATCCGACACGCTGCGCTGGAGGGGTCGTTCCTTTCAGGGGCAGTTGATCGAGATTCATGCAAACGTCGGAGATATCCGTGCCGTCCTCACCGACGGTAACGAGCCTTGGGTAAGGGCTGTCAGGAAGACGCCGGGCCGGATCGGCGAGACGTACAGGATCAACGTCGACCGTAAGAGGAGTGGATTCAGCGTGTGTGTTCTTCCCACCTCTTCCCCGCCGAAAAGCTGTGTGGACGCTTTCATGAAAAATGATTCCGGCAGTGGCGTGCGCTTTGATTTCCTGGTGGGGGTCCCGACGAACGTCGGTTTTGCTGGTCACACCGTCACCGGAAACATCTCCGCTGAAAGGTTGGAGGGTTATGCCCGGGGCACGGCCTCGACGGGCGACATCAGCCTCGAGACGACCGATCTCGCCGAGGCGAGCACTCGCACCGGATCGATCAGCGTGTCGTTCGGCCGGCCGAACTGGACGGAGAACCTCGAGTTTGAGACCCGAAGTGGAGATGTGACGGTGATCGTCCCGGGTAACGCAAGTGCCGCGGTGCAGGCCGAGACGAAGGGCGGACGGGTGAAGTCCGATTTTCCGCTCGGCACCCGCGATTTACGTAGCGGCGAACACAGATCGGGCCGGATCGGGACGGGCAACAGCGGATTGCTGACTCTGCGCACGGGTCGTGGCAACGTCGAGCTGCGCCGCGGAGCTGCAGGTGCCGCCGCGGCGAACATCGACGGTGTCGCTCCCTCATTGAGCGGCGATCCGAAGCCGAAGCCGAACCCCGCTCCCGATGTCAAACCCGAGCAAACATCCAGACCTGTTGAACCACCGCGCCGGGCGTCACAAGATTCTACTAGAACGCCTCTCGAATTGAATCGTGAGGCTGCGCAACTCCGGAGACAAGCTCAGGAACTGAACCGGGAGGCTGCGCAACGCCAGAGACAAGCTTTTGACAGTCTCGTACCAGAATCAGTAATCCGTAACGCCATCGCCGCTCATTACCCGTCGGCGTTCACAGGCGGAATGGGCCCACATCCGTTCCTTTGGTTTTTGGCCGATGGTAAGGGTGGCGTTATTCGCACAGCCACAGGTCGCGACGGTCTGTCGCGATGGTCTTACGCTTATCTCCGTGACAGTATGCCTAGCTTTCTCAAGAATATGAGTTCTACCCGAAGAGCCGAGGTCGAGGCCAACGGAATTGAGTATCTCGACGCCGCAGCGGCCCGGCGGAAATTTCCCAACGTATTAGATCTGTCGGCAGACGATGCGATCATAACCGTAACGAGATCCGTCAAAGGCAGTCCGATAGGAGTGGCGTGGGTGCAATTAGCGCCCCGCAGCTCGCCGTAACAGCAATCCATTCTCGTAGACCGCCCGATTCCGGATGGACTAGCAGATCTGGGCTGGGCGGGAAACCGGGATAACCTGTCGCATCCCGGCCGCCCGCTGAGCGGGGCGGGAATAGGGGCGTCTTTCCTCGACGGACTGATTCGAGTCGACGTAGCGAAGGGGATATTCCCGGAGAAGGGAATTCGCGCCAACCTCTACCTGGAAGCCCGTTTTTAGCTGAGATCCGCTACTACGTAACCTGACGTAAAGACCTCCGCCCGGACGGCAGCGAGATTCAGCTCCATACCCCAACTGGAGTGGAGATGACAATCGACGTTGCCATTCGCGCCCCCGCAGGGCAAGTTGCTTCCCGCCCAGCACCGAGATACTGCCACCAGGTAGTTTCTCCGCTCCCAAAACCTTTCCCTCACGGGGTCGACGAATGAGCAAGCTCACTAAAGCCGCTCGATACGCCACACTCCTCCTGGCGCTTCCCTTAGCGGCCTGCAGCGACAGCCCGTCCGGCCCCAGCAGCGGCGCGCTTCGCGTCGCGGTGGTCAGCACGGGAGTGGAAATCGATCCCAACGGCTACACCATCTCGGTCGACGGCGGAACGAACCAGACAATCGCA
The DNA here is from genome assembly GCA_035575795.1 of Gemmatimonadaceae bacterium. Classification (GTDB taxonomy): domain Bacteria; phylum Gemmatimonadota; class Gemmatimonadetes; order Gemmatimonadales; family Gemmatimonadaceae; genus UBA4720. The sequence goes on along the minus strand of DATLXE010000284.1, from coordinate 162 downwards.
TCCAACGGAGCCGTTGTGTTCGGCGGCCTCGCCGTCGGCGAGCACACGGTCGGCCTCGGTGAACTGGCGGGGAACTGCACCGTCTCCGGAGCTAACCCGCAAAATGTGCGTGTCACCGGAGTTGACACGGTGACGGCGTTCTTCCAGGTGGCGTGCACCTCG
>DATLXE010000283.1:0-32226 GCA_035575795.1 Gemmatimonadaceae bacterium | reverse complement strand
ACTGCGCGCGCTGGTCAATGCGCGTTCCGTAGCAGTCCGTGAGTACGCTCACGATCCGGTTGTGCATCCAGGCGTCGTGTCGTTCGAGGTCCCGGCAGCGCCTTGGAGCGCGCCCACCAGACTCGAGGCGGTGTTCGAGTTGACGCAGCCGGTGGATGAGTGGAAGCGCCGAACGCTCTCGATAGGCGCGCAGGTCGCCGCGCTACTCGTCGAAATAGAACATGCCAATGGTCGCGGGCTGCGCGTGAGGCGACTTGACGGAGCGGCGCCGCTGATCGGTTCAAGTCTCGCGATCAGGCGGGTGCGCGACCGGATCGGGCGTGTGGCCGCCACCGACTTCACGATCTTGATCGAAGGAGGATCAGGTCCACAACCGCACCCCGGTTTTATTGAGGTTTTTGGTGAGGCTGCCGTCGACGACGCCGACAGGGAGGTGGCGGGAGCGGGCGAGGTTGCCGTTGGCCGGCTCTGTTCTCCGAATCGCCGAGTGACCCGTCCCGGGAATCCAACCCGCAACCACACGCGAATTTCGACCGCCGCGGACCAGTGCGCCGGGCGCTCCGGTGGGTCTGCCGAGCGAGCCGAAGGGTCTGCATTCCCGTGCCCCCAATGCCTGTCTTTCATGTGCAATGCACAGCACAGGCGCAAGGGTGCAAGCTCCCCCCGCGAAAAACTTTGGCAGATTACATCGCCCTGGAGGCTCGGTTACGCGGTCTCACTGTCAACACAGCCCCAACCGCGTTGATTTCAACATTTAGCGCTTCAAGTTTCAGTTGAGCGCGGCACCGAAACGACGGCTCTGAGCAGCCGCTCCGCACCATCGAGCGCCTCTCGGCAGGTATTTGAATCAACCAAACAATTCTCCAAAATCCCAACGATGCACGGGAAATCGCCCAATCTGCCACCCTGATGCAGCCAACCGTTTTAGGTGGCGAATAGATTCGCATTGACGCCTGACCCTAAACGCCGCAGAATGCCCCCGTTCCGACATATCAACTCGCGCAGGAGGCCTTCATGCGAACGCTTCGTGGGCGTTTACTGTTCGTTGCGTATTGTGAGCTCCTTCGAAGCGTGCCAGGGTTTGTGGAGCGGACGCTCGCCTCCACAACAGCATGGTGCTTGATGCGCAGGTGGAGTCCATTCAGTACCTGCGACAGGCCGCCAGTTGCTGCATCTTCGGTCTTGGAAACGCAACGGTAGTCCTGTGAGCGCCAGCGCTGATGCCGATCTGCTGCAGCTGTTGAAAGACGCGGAGAGAACGTGGTTGCTGACCGGGCAAGCACTCGATCTCGCTCGCAAGGTGCGCCAGTTGGCCAATCCTGTTGTGCACGGAAGTGCGACTGACCGTGAAACTGCTTCGACGCTAGATTGAAACTGAGCTCGATCTGTGGAACACTTTCGTATCCGAGTTTACAGTCGCGCAGACCCGGCTCCCAACCCCTGCCTGACACTGTGCGCGTTCCGCTTGCGTTCGCTCCGCGCCAGCTACGCGCAAGCGCGCCGTCGTTTGAAAAGACCCATAGGGCCTTGCGTAGCGCGGCTGATGGCAAGTCGTCGTAACCGTGCAGAAGATAGGATGCTGACGTGCTCGTGCCGTACAGAGGGTTGACCGCTCTCATGGCCTTGGCGCTCTTTGCGTCAGCTGGGGTCGAGGACCAGACAGCCGGGTTCGTCTTGGAACTACGAGGTCGTTGGACGATCTTGGACGACAATCGACCTTCACGCGGACCACTTCGTGCCGGCGAAGCGATAATTGGAGGGGCTACCTTGGTGGCGGACGCCAAGGCCACTGACCCTCGCATTAGGGTCGCTATTCCCCACGGCACCGAACTCTCCAATTGCATTATTGACGACGCAGCACGCGAACACTGTTCGCAGCGGCTGTTGATCCCTCAACAAGGATCCACCGATCCCGGAGTGTTGTCCAGGCTTGCGCTGGTCATTCACAGACTCGTTCGAGCCGAGCGCGGGCGGTACGTGACCACTATCAGCCGTGGCTCGAGCTCTATTCACCCGGGCCCGGTGCTTGTTAGTTCGAACCGTGTTGACCTGTCAATGGTAGTAGAGGACTCGAATCCGCGCCGCCTTCAGTTGACCTGTGTCAGCGGACAAGACAAGGCAAACACCGTAAGCCGCATGGAGGTGTCATCCCGTGAGCGCGTAGCAATGTTCGACGGAACGGCCCCCCTCCCAGGACTGTGCCTGCTTGAGGAGACTGCGACGCGCTCGGCAGCGCGGGTTTGGGTGATCGACAATCCGCAGATATGGGACTCAGTACGTCGGGAGTTCACTCCCATCATAGCGGCAACCAAGAACTGGCAGACACACCGTTTCGCACTGCTGTCAGCGGCTCTTGACGAGCTTCAGGGCAAGTATGCGAGCCTGCCACGAAAGGTCGCGGATTGAGTTCGGTAAAAGGACCTGGCGGAATTCGACGTCACTTCGCGCGAGCAATACCCGCGTTGGTTTTGAGCCAATTATTCACCGCGATGCTGGAGCACCAAGGTGCATTTGACCGTCTTCATACGGCGGCGCTGGATTCCTACCTGGTTCTCGCTAGTCCCCGCCTCATCACGGAGGTCGTGACGATTGGAATTACCGACGCCGACTACGCGACCGTGTTTGAAGGCCGATCACCGTTGGATCCGTCCAAACTGCGCCAGTTGATTGAGGCAATAGCAGCCGGCCGACCAAAACTTATCGTTGTGGATATCGACACTTCGGGTTCGCAGTTCGATTCACTTGGTGCGCTGCCTTGTCGGCCACCGATTGTTTGGGCACAGGACGCCATCGGAGAAAGCGAGCTCGCACCCGTTCCCCATTCCTCGAACAGAGTGTTCGGCGAGCCCTGTTCCAAGGGCATCGCGGTATTCCCTCGAGACTCGGATGGCGTAGTTCGGCGATATGCGCGCTGGGTTCCCACAAGGGAGGGCCGGATGCCAACACTTCCGTGGGCGGCCGTGCAGGCGCTGAATCGCCCGGACGACAGAGCGCGTGAGACGGAGGAACTGCTGATGCTCAACTTTGGTGGTGACAGATTCAGTTTCCCAAGCTTCAGTGCAGAGCAGCTTGTTGTTGGCAGCCGGGGGGAAGCTTGGAGCAGCGATGGTCCTCTCGTAGGCAAAATTGTTGTGTTGGGTGGAACTTTCCGCGCCGCGCGGGATGTTTATGTAACGCCGTTCGGCGAACGTCCAGGGATGAATCTCGTTGCACAAGCGATCGCGGCAGAACTAGACCACGGAGGCATCCGGACGGCAAATCATGTCACTCAGTTCGCGTTAGAAACGGTGATTGCCTTAGCCATTGTTTGGATCAACTACCTCGTCACCCCCACAATCGGTGTTCTGGTGGCCGTCTGCGCCGTGCCCGTTGGGGCACTAGTCGTGAGCTGGATCTCGTTCTCGGCGCTAGGTTTCTGGGTAAGTTCGGTACCAGTGCTCGCGGGAGTTACGCTCGACCAGGTGGTGCACCATCTGAGACAGTATCAGTCGCTCCGAAGCAAGGCTTTGGCAACCGAAGGTAACAGCTCCGCTTCGGCTTTGTCTGAATATAGGGGCGATGCGACCCACCAGACTCCGAATGGCCCTAAACCTAAACGGGCCCGTCGCAGGCGTGGAAAATAAAACTACTGGATCCCTGCGGCAACGAATGCCGCCCAATAGAACGGGTGAGTTGATAGTCCCGCCCGACGACGCTCCTCTCTCAGTTTCCTCGAGGCATCTTTCGTCGCTTCGAACGGATCCATACCGGCGGTGAATATTGCGGTGTAGAACAACCGCATCCAATTGCTTGTGGCCGCATCGTCCACGGACCACAGAGAAGTCACAGTGCGGGAAGCTCCCGCAATAGCGAAGGCACGTCGCAATCCCAGCAGGCCTTCACTGGCGCCATCTCGGCCGAGTCCTGTATCACAGGCAGACAGGACGACCAGTTCCACTGACGGCAGTGACCAAGTCGCGATCTCTGCGGCTGTCAAGATCCCGTCGTCCTCCGTTCCAAGAGCAGCCCGGTCATTGGCCCCCGCCAGTGCGATTCCCGACAGCAAAAGGGGATCCACAGCCTGTTCCTGCAGGGTCGCGGCCTGTCCGATGACTCCGCAATCGCGAGTTAAAGTGAAGGCGTGCGTGGCTATGTGTAGGATGCCTGCTTTGCTCGCACCTTCCCGGACGCTGGCCTCTGAAGCCGCAGACCCAAGACGCACATTGGTCGTCCAAGCCGGCACTTGGCGATCAGACAGCTCACGAATCCTGGCCGCCTCTTCACGACTGCCGGGAAGAAGCTCAAACTTCATCATCGGCGCATCGCAGCCGGGAGTGCTGCGGAGGGATCCTGGAGCAATCTCGAGTGCGCTAATTCTAGGACTCACCGCCACACTAAACGCAGGGTCCGCGACTAGCATCATCGCGCGCGAGTGCCCCTGGCGACGCGGCGTTCGAAGGAGGTCGCGCTCAGCGTCAACGACCGAAAAAAGCTCAGGACGGTCGACGAAATATCTGCCGTCGCGATCCACGAGTGCAGCCCAGCTGATCAAGCGCAGTTGGCCGTCCGGCGCAATGATTATCCTTTTCGAATCGGCAACGAGCGGCTCGATAGGATCCCAGACCAGTTCGCGGACACGCTGTGCAGCAGCTACACATACTCCCTCGCTTGCCATCGCGCGCGACACCGTGGAGGCCTGCGGACTGGTGAGGCATTGACGCCAGGTGTCGATCGCGGCGTCTATGACAGCTGCCTCTCCCAGCAGAACTGAGCGCGTCGGCCTCCCATCGGACACCACCACCGCTGCAAAACGGCGAGGCGCGTCTGCGTCCCAAATCATCTCACTCGTCAACTTCCGTTGCGGTGTCGCAAAGGCGTGTGCCATGTCATCGAACGCGAAAAATGAGACTAATGTGGCCAGTTTTGGCAGGTTTTTCTGTAGCGTCGGAATTACCTGGGTTGCGGGCTGGATGGCCCAGAGTGGCGCGGAAAGCCCAAGCTCACCCTCGTGATTGCGAATCGTGTCACGAAGGTTCTGAATCTTCGCCTTCTCGGCCTCGGTTGAGGACGGCACATACGTCGCCTGAGCCAAACGAGCTTGGGCAGTCTGCAATGACAACAATGTTGCCCGCCTGTCAGGCCCGATGGACGCCGTCATTTGTCGGCGAGCCGCCATCTCGTCTATGGAGATACCTCGCAGAATCACGAGTTGCCCGTATGCAAGGAGTAGTTCGTCCGGCGTGGCTCGTAACGCGAGCGACAGTAGGAGATCTCGGGGCGTCTCGAGATTCGCGGTCATCGCCAGCGCATCAGCATGCGGCAGTCCACGAATACTCCCCTGCACATACGCTTGCAGGCGGGCAACAGAATCTGACGCCGACGCCAAAGCGGATCGATGATCCCCGGACAGTATCTGAAATAATCCTCGGAGCCCCTCAAACGCGCCGAGGAGCCCGCCGTACGCGCCATCAGAACGAGCAAATCCGGCTATCGCGATGTCCAACTCCTGCACTGCTTGTGCCGGGGTGCCATCAGTGAGTAACCGCCCGGCCGCAAACCCACGTGCTAACCAATAGGCGCCGGAGTTCGACAGGCCCGCGCGTTCGATATCTTCGCGCAACATATTGAAGAAGCGAAACGCCTCCGACGGATCCTCTTCTAAGAGATGCACGCCCAATCCAAATAGGAGGGGCGCTAGGAGGAGAGTGGATTTACTAGTGTTGTCGCTGCTTCGATTGAAGGCGTCTTTGAATGCGGCCATCGCTTCAGAGCCGCGATCTGCGGCTGAGTAAACCTGTGCGATGTTAGCCATGATACTAATCGATACTTGACTCGAGCGTCCATGAACCCGATCGCTAATTGTTAAGGCGCGGGTCAGCAGGTTTACCGCACGGGCATGATCGCCGCCCATACGCTCTGGGGTTGCGAGGTTTACAAGGACAGTGAGCGGCAGGGGGCTGTCACCAATACTGCTAATAATCGAAAGCGCCTCTGCCGAAATCTGCCTCGCGCGCGTGATACTCCCGGCGGCTGAGTAGGCTCGAACTGCGGCTTCCAGCACAGCTAGCCGCAGCATCGGCACGTTCCGAGTGGATTCTGAGAGCAGTTGCTCGGCCACACTTACGGCATCTGCGCTTCGTGTCTCTGCAATGTAGGCGATAACAAGTGCTACCCTGGCCTTTACTTGTTCGCTGCCGCTTGTCATCTTGACCACCCCTTCCAGCATGGGGACGGCGGCCTTTCCGTCGCCTAACTGCGCGAGTGTGGTCCCGAGTGCAAACTGCTGCAGGATCCGCAGATCAGGTGCAGATTCGGGATGACGACGAAGTATGTCGCCAGCCTCGACTGCAAGGACCCGGGCACGTTCGAGTTGTCCACTTGCGACGGACACTAGAGCCCCTACAGCACTCGACTGCGCAACCAAGAGCTCCGCTTCGGGTCCGAGGGATAGTCGCAGAGCTCGAGCACTCGTTGCGAAGCCGTCGGCCTCAGCGAATTCGTTGCTCTGATATAACAAAACAGCCAGATCGTTCTCGACGGTTGAAAGGTCCTCCGTAGGAAGTGGAGACACACCCTTCAAGAGGATGCGAGCTTCGCGGTGTCGACGAATCGCCGTGGGGGTATCTCCCAATGCGTTCTCGGCACGGCCCAACTCGTAGATAGCCGCTGCCACACCTGCAGGATTGGAGTCACGGATTGTGTTCGGCAGAGAGCTGACGAACGCAAGAGCCCTGCTCGCGGCAGCAGGATCGCCGCGATTGTTGTGCCTGTTCGCGACATCTACGGCAAGAGTGATGTGAATCTCTGATTGGACACCGGCTCCTGACTTCGCGAGCGCCACCAGTGCCTGCGCACTCCGCACCGCCTCGTCACCTCCGCCCAAGCCAGCCAAGTCGAGGGCGCGGACCAATAGCAACAGGGACTCGATATGCTCTTTGGAGTTTTTGCGAGTCCTTGCGAGGGTTTCCGCGCGTTGTCTAGCCAGGGGCAGCGCCTCGGTGATCTTCGCCGCGTCCAACAGAGACGAAATCTGCTCGAGCGACGCACCGCGGGAGGGGGTTGCATTCTGTTGGCCAACGAGGGGCGCGGACCACAGCCCGAGGGACGCTATCGTGACCGCGGCGACCAGCATTCGACGGAGGCGACGAACGAGAGGAACCGATCGTCGGTCCTCGAAAGCTGCCGCTCGGAGTCTGCGCGACGCGAAGGGCCCGACGCTCTCGGGATTGTGCCCTTCGAGAACACCGCCTTCACCTTCTGGGTGGCATGCTGACTGTGGCGCTAGTGTCATCTGTGGTGATGGTATCGCAACCTTGCTCTGCGCGGTACGCTGTGCTTGGGCAAGATGGGGACCAACAGCCTTGCGGGCTTTGCAGACGTCATGCTCTGCGCCGCGGCCGCCGAAGGACCACAGGTAGTTGGAAGAGGGACCTGTGTCCCGCTCATCCTCAGTTGGATTGATTGCCCGCCCGCGGCGGAATCCCATCTAGCCGATGCCCTCTAAACCCCCACATGCGCCAGCTCACAAAAGAACTTGTGCGTCACTGCCTTGCGGACGACCCGTGGTCCACGAGGCCCTCTACGAGTTGTGCCGACGATATCCTCGCCACGTTACGGATGCCGAAATCGTCGCGAAGATCTGGTTAATCGGTCGGGCGTACTCTGCCTCCGTCGAACGCGGTCGCGGAAAGGCGACGGATGCAGCGGTCTCCAACGACCGGTTCTACGCTGAGGCCGTGCCGCGCGCGCTGCGTTCGTCTGGCCTTGACGAGATGATCGGGGCTTTGCTTGACGTAAACCGCATCGACGAGAACACCGCCATCCGGATCCTCGAGGTGCACGCACATTTAGTGCGCGTTCTGGCGGACCTTAGTGGCAAAGAGAAGAGGTCGCTAGCGTCGAAATATTTGCACTTTCACCGACCGGACCTATTCTTTATTTACGATTCTCGAGCGATGACATCGATTAGGAGAGTTGGAGTTACCGGCACGGATCGAGCCGACTGGAGCCGCAGATCGGCAGTACGCGCGGTTTGTAAGCGGGGCGCTCGGACTCCGCGCACACGTCTTCCAACATTTCAAGGTACTGCTGACTCCGCGCCAGGTCGACCGGTTGCTACTGGCGATTCATGCCGATGAGTGAATATTCGCAACATCGTCGTGCTCAGCGGGAACCGGAGAATAATCGATAAGCATGGTGGGATCCCAGCCACCCCTTGTGGTCCGGGCTTCGCGGAGCGTTCCGAGGCCGACGTTACTGGGCGGAACACCCGCGCGGGTGCCAACGGTGATTCGATCCCTTCGCGCTTTTTCCGCGCGCCGCTGTGACGGTCGGGACTGATACCCCAAGCGGCGGCGATGATTCACCAAGCTCCATGAGCACGCTGAGTCGGCAGCACTCACTGGGCGCGGTGACGTTCAGGCCCGTCTGGGAGGAGCCGATGCCCCACACGTTCAGTCGTCGCGCGCTCTACGAACTCGTATGGTCCGAACCGATGCAGACTCTCGCGAAAGGGTTCTCACTATCTGATCGCGGACTCGCGAAGATCTGCGCTGCTGCCAACATCCCTATGCCCGGCCGAGGTTATTGGGCGAAGCTACGGGCAGGCAAGGACGTCTCTCGCCTGCCGTTTTCGGAACGCGGGCTGGGCCAGTCGGACGAGGTCAGCTTCGGCGGCGGTGCGTGGGCACACAATAACGACTCCGACCGTGAGATACTCGCCGCGCCGATCCCGCCTCTGCCTGTCTTCGAACCGGACATGGACGTTGTGCGCTCGCAGGCGATCGCGCTCGTGCGTAAAGCGCCCCTGCCGCTACGCGACAGCCACGGTTGGCACCCGCAGATTGCGAAACTACTCGCGACCGACGACGAACGCGCACGCAAGCAGCGGGCGTCCCCTTATCCCTCACTGTGGGATGGCCCAATCTTTGACAAGCCGTTCGAGCAGCGAAGATTGAGGTTACTCAATGCGCTGTTCATCTGTCTGAGCCGCAGCGGCATGAAACTTCATCTCTCCGGCAAGCACGGCCGAGACATCTTCGTTACGGTGGGCAACACAGCAGTGCCGCTCTCCCTCGACGCCATAGGCGCTCACAAGCGCCTCGAAGCCGAACGCTACGGTCATCCCTTTCAGGCCCGCGGTGAGAAGGAGAGGATGCGACTTGCTCTCTCGGGCCGGTGGTCGGAGGGCCCCGACACGCCGTCTTGGGAAGACAGGCCTGGTGAGCGTCTCGAACGGCATCTGCGCGACATCGCTGCTGCGATTATCGTCTTCGGCGAACAGGAAGTGCGGGAAACCGCCGTCCGACTGCGCGCGTGGCGCATAGAGCGGAAGGCCGCGCTGGAGGAGGCCGAGCGCAAGCGGCGCGCTGAGGACGAGCGCGCCCGCCGAGCGCTTGAAGCGAAGCGAGCGCAGGCGCGGATCGACCACCTGCTGGGGCACGCCGATGCGTTGAGTAGGGCTGACAAAATCCGAACCTACGTTGCCGCCGTTCGTGAGCGCAACGGCGCGGCGCCGAATCCCATGGTGCCCGTTGCACTCGAGGAGTGGTGTGGCTGGGCACTCGCTCACGCTGACCGCATCGACCCGGTCCTCTCCGGCGCCTACCAGACGCGTCCCCAAGAACCAACGGATTAGCCGCTCCTACGGCCTTCGCGGTGCAAAGAGGCACCCCTTGGGACGAACCGATTGCTTTAAGGCTTTGGCGACGGCGCCATTGTGCGTGCTGACGCCAACATGTCATCAACACTCGCGATGTCTGTTGCGTCCAGCTGCGATGCTACAGCACCTAACCCGACGAGTGCCCGAACGGGATTCAGGAGCGACGACTTCATGATGCGCTTTTGGGTTCTTGATTCGACGGAGGCGCACTCAACGTTGCCGCTGCCTCGCGAGCAGGGCGCCAGTGTAACCAGATAGCCTGCAGGTCCTTGCCACACGAGTTCGCCGGCTCCAAGATCCTTCCATTCTGTTTGGTGATTCCATTCGGCAATAGACTGCAGTCTGAGGCAAGCTTCCAGCCGGACTAGTGTCCTGCCAAGGGTTACCAATCTTTCCCACCGCGTAGACGCGTCCACAGTTCCGTCCTGCTGCGGGGCAGCTTGCAACAATAGCGCGAGCTGTGGTCCGACCGCTTCTAGATCGGCGACTGCGAAGAGCCACGGATGCCACGCCACCGCCATCGCGAGAATGAAGCGGGCCTGCGATTCGGCCGGCGTCGTCGGCAGAGATGGAAGCTGCAAGGCCCAGCCAAACAACGCTGCTGAGACGGCCGGAACGGCCAAATACTGCTTGGTCGCCACCGCGTCAGCTTCAATCCGTTTCCCGACCGCGCCGCCCTCGTCAGCGACAAAGAGGGCGAGCCAAGCCTTCGAGGTAGCGTCGACGATCTGCGCCGGATCGAGCCAGCCTCTCGACCACGCCAGCCTGATAACAAGCCCGGCCAGCTTGATGTCTCGCGCCATATCGGCTGGGTGCCTCTGCTCGAGGTACGGGATTGAGGTGATCGCCTTGACGATCTGCACCAGTAGCTGGCCAGCGCGCTTCCTGTCCTTTGCGTCAAGCGGTTGTGGCGAAGGCGCTTTCGGCGACTGTTGCGTTCGTTTCGAACCCCCGAGGTGAACCTGCTGGTCCACAGCGTCTTCATCGGGTGCAAACACGTCTGCTTCCGCTTTCTCAGCGGCATCCTCGCCTACGGCGCGCAGAAACCAGTTCGAGAGCAGCCGTTCAAGGCTGTCTGCAGTGCTCGTCCCATCGATGTGTGGCCCCGCGGGGGTGTGAAGGGGCCAAGGCATCTTGTCCGGGAAGGCATCCGATTCCGAGAATCGACGTGGTTTCTTCCGATCCGGCGGCGGCCGCACCGGCCCGACGTGGGTGGCGGGGAGATATTCCAAATCGGCACAGAGCGCCTTGACGACTTCCTGCCACTCCTTCAGTTCCCATGGCTTCGCGATGCTCGCACGGCGCCCCAGCGTGCCTTCGAGAGAGCGATGAGCACTTGTGACGGCCAGGCTCACTTCGTCATCCACCCAGAACGACTCCGTTTGCAACACCTTGCCGTAACGATCCGCCTGGAGCAAGATCGAGCGGCAACCGATCGGCGCGTCCAATTCTCCCGTGCTCGGCGATGTGCGATGGATGCTCATGGGTACCCCGTCCACGACACACGAGAGCGTCTCGTCCTCAAGGAACCCGGAAAACGCAACCCGCAACTTCCCGTGCTGAAGTCGAGCCGCGACGACGCGCGGCCGGCCATCGCCGTCGCGCTGTTCCAACACCTCTTGGATGACCGGAAGCGTCGGAGGCTCGTCTGTGAATTCCAGCTCGCTCAGAATCACGCCCTCAAATTCCTCGCGCGTCATGAACTGTGCCGTCATCAGTTCAGCGTTGCCGAGAGCACCATCCTTGAGAATCGCAGCGTGGGAGCAATTTGCGCTTCCGGCGAATAGGAGAACTTCGTCTCCTGTGCGAAATGCGATCGCCTTGGCATGAACAAACGGTTTAGCCTCACTGTCTTCTCGCTTTGCGCCGGTAGTCGATGCCATCCCAACCCGACCAGATAGCGAATCGAACGCCGATTGAGTCAGGTTCGAGCGCTCCCGGGGAACCAAGAGCCGGACCTCTCCACTGCCAGCGGCGGTCGCGACTCGTCTGACTGCTTCAGCGCCGGGATCAAAATACGGCGAAAGGATCGTGACTTCCTCGACACGTCGAGCCTTCAGTCGCTCCCGGAACGATTCTTCAAACGACTGTCCCGCTCCGCACCGCCCAATTAAGCCATCGGACTGACTGAGCGACCCTGCCCAGGCGCGGGTTGTCGGGCTGAACGCGTCTGCCCACTCCGAGCGGATCGGCTCATTCAACGGGACACGATTCAGGACCTCCTCCAAGTACTGTCTGAACGACGCGATCTGCGGAAGGCCATCGTTCGCCGTGAACCGACACCACAATTCGGCGTTGTTCTGCCAGCCACCGAAAGTGAGGTTGCCGCTGCCCACTAGCAGAGTGGCCGAGTTGGTTCCGGAAAGTAGAATGGCTTTGGGATGAAATCGAAAACCCGGCGCCATACTTACGGGTGCAACCCGGTAGCGACGCCCCAACGCTGTGATGAAGGGCTTTTGTGCAGAGTAGCTCTGTGCAGCGCACTCACCATCGGCGAAGATCGTCAGTGTCGGCCTGCCACAATGACGGATCGCGGCAAGCAGCAGCGTTTCGATAAATAGGAAGTCGATGTTGTGGGTCAGAACAAACATCGAGGTTATGTCGCGCTCGGCCGCGATCGTTTTGAGGAGGTCCCTCCTCATACCGGCACCTGCCGTTCATGAAGCAGTGTCTTGCCCAGAGCGTTCGAGTGGAAGGCCGTACTACTGGCTCGGTCCGCATATCCGAGATCCGCGAGCATGCCAAGTACATTAGACAGCCGATCACCGCTAAATCCAGGCATGACGCTCGTGCCCGTAGGGCACAACACTTCACCGTCCCAGAAAAAGCGCAGCGTGCAAGGGCCGCCAGCGGCCATCTTCCGCAGCGCATTGCTAATGTGCTGCGACGCGATAGCCGTCGTCACAAAATCGAGCAAGAAATCCGGAATGGGCGCTTCCTGATAGCGCTCAACGATGTCGCTCAGACGACCAAATGGGCTATCGATAAGGCTTAGCACTTCTGCTTCGCGCAGTAGTCGTCCGTGTTTCACGCAGACGAGTAACAAGGCGAACCCAAACGCGGCCGCAGTCGGCGGCGCTAATTTCCTTAGCATCTGAACGGGCAGCGCATCGTCCAGGTATGCGCTGGACGGAACAACTGCGTGCTTCAATTGACCAGTCGGCCATGCTTGCCAACCAAATGGTTGCGAAATGGCCGGTGGCATCTCCGAGTGTGTGAACCACTCTTCAATCACGTCAGAGATCGGCATCGACCTTCCGTCCATCGTTCTAACCAATGCGAAGAGCAAGATCTCGCACGCGAAATGAACTCTGCGATACAGTTCGTATTCGCCCCACGCGCGCTCAACCGCCGACCAGCCACCGAGCGGCGTTCTAACCAGCCGCGCAAACGTTTGGCGGATCATGTCGGCGGCGGTCAGCGGAGCGGCCTTCGCTTCCCCGAGGCCCCAGTCAATCGTTTGCTGCAATCGCTGGAACACGGATTGATTCACGTCGGGCGCTGTCATCAGGAACGTCGACCGTAAAAGCGCCAATTCCTCGGGAATGGATTGAATGTTGTTAACTGAGAAGAAGCGCCCCTCCTCGATCACATCCGCCCGCGATACAACGCCTCCTTCAAGAACAAGTTCGGCCAGCTTCACTCCGCTCATCGCATTCGCACGAGCCTGCCATAACTGTTTGCCGCGTGGAGGCACACTGACGGGGAGGGGAGAACCGGTAAGGGGCCAATCAATCAACCCGAAGGATTTGCACGGCATGAAATAAGTGCCGAGCACTGAGCCGCCCTTCGACGTCGGGATTTCCAACGTCTGGTCTTGGTCAAGTCGCTGCCCTTCCTCGCGGAAGAGATCGGTGCCGATCACACCAGTGGGGCGGCCGGTTTCGCCATTGGTCAGACCGATGTGAGTGCTAAAGACGACAACCGCTTCGAGTCTCCGGAGTACGGCCTCGAATTGTTGGTGGCTAAACGCAGCCTCAACGTCGTCGTCCAGTTGGCGGCGGAAGAACTCCGCGCACACCCAGGGCAGAAGCGCCAGATATCTTGCCCGAAACGAGATCGTCGTAATTCCTGCTACCCACTGGCGCTCAAGGTCTTGGTCGAACCCGCGCAGGCCCAGGACATCCAATCCCGTCACTCTGTCGTTCCTACCAGCGTTCCAGAAAATGTCAGGCATCACGCCCTCAGTGAGTGTCCGTTGTTGGGCTGTTCCGCAGTGTGGAAGATATCGTGTTCGCCGTCAGGGATGTCGGCCCGAGAAGGGCTTTATCGGGCCCTTTGACAGGATTCGTAGGCGGACGGTTGTGAACATGCAGCAATGTAGCAATGCCACACGCGTGGCCCCGCGCCACGTCTCTAAGGTTTCTCATAACAGCAAACCGTGTAGTGATCGATCTTGTGGACTTCACCAGGAAATAGACTCGGTATGGACCGGCGAAGCGGGGCTCCGCCCCCAGGCACCGGCCCGGCATGCTCACTGAACATCACCCAAGCACGCCCACCGGGCCGGAGCAACAGCGGAATCCGCTCTAGTTCCAAGTCGCTCAAGGATCCGCCCGCGCCGAACAACGCCAACACCACGTCGAATCTTGCGCCCCCCCCCCTCGCCCATTGCGGGCCGTTGCAACAGCGCATCCTGAGGACCACCCTTCGTAACGCCGGTCGGCCAAACCGGCACGAACGACGCGAGCGTGGTCCAAACTAGTTGGGCATGCGGATGCCGCTGGCGAAGAGCCGTGAGCCTCGCATGGGAAGGGTCGATGCCAACGTAGCGAGAAACGTTCTTGACGGAGTCCAGCACTCGGCCTGACCCACACCCGACATCCAGCACCTCGTGATCCGTCAGGTCGCCGAGCATCTCAAAGACCTTCGCTGCGGAAGGCTCGTCACGTACGGGGTGGGTGTCCGAGGTAGCGTCGTAAGGCCCGGCGAGCTTCGCGGGATCGCCTGTGCCGGGCTTCCGGTTGATGAGCATCGTCGAGCGCCTCGCGGGCTGAGGCAGAATCGGCCAACCCATGGTCCAGTAAAAATGATCATTCAGGTCAATCGCGGTGTACCACATGCTTCCGAACTTCTGCGCATAGCCCAGGAGCCGCAGCGTCTCCACACAGAACACGAACTCTTCTTGATTCGGCCACTCACGTCGCCTCGAGTACCAGTGCGGGTTCGTGGCCATCGTTCGTGCGAATTGCCAATCGCGCGCCAGAAGGATCGCGCCTAGGCGCTCAAGTCGGTCCCACCGCTCCGACGTGGTCAGTGCCGCCCTCGCCTCTTTACGCTCGTCCCTCTTGACCACCACCGCAGCCCGGCGCGCCTTCGTGAGTTCAGTGCGCGGGACTCCAAGGCGCTTGCCGTTCTCCTCGGCGTCGTCCAGCCTGTTGATCGCATCTTCAACGCTGAAATCCCAGAACCTTGCCGATGGATCTTCCGCGGCCTCATCTTCAGCGGCCTTGCCACAGGCTTCCGGCGTTGCGTGAACTGGCTGCCGCCCTGGCGCCCACCGGACCATCTCTCCACTCCAGATCTCGTGTCCGCAGCGCCCACAGCGCCCCCTATAGCGCCACTTGATTAGCGAGCACGTCTCGTCCGCCACCGGCTTCGCTTTGGTCGCCTTCTGCTGTTCGCCGTCTGCAATCGCCCCTGTTGTCATGTGGCCTCCGCACGTCTGACCATCGAACATGTGTTCCGTTTACCAGATTACTCGCGGTCCGAAGGATCTGGTGAAAGTCAGGACTTCTATCGATCCGGTCCAACCGCACATCATCGAGATGCGCTCGCGCCCGAGGAGTTTACGTCCATCGACGACAAAATCCACACGTCCCGAGATGCACGTCCGGTGGATTATCTGCGAGTTCTTGAACGAAAATCCGTCGCGGGGTGTTGCGTCCAGCGCGACATCAAGTGCCCGACGACAGGTCTGCATTATGGGCTGATGTTTCCTCATCCGGATCCGGCCCAACACGACGGCTCCCAAGAACAGGACAAAGCCGAACCCCTCGAGGCCCCGGCGCGTTAGCCGCCGCGATCGTCACCGCTCCGCTCCTCTCGCTCGAGTTCGGCGTGAAGGGACTGGCCGGCAATCCCGTGTTCGTTAACGAGATTGGCCGCGTGTTCGGCAGCGTCGATCGTATGGGTGAAGAGGATTCGATCCGTCGGCGGCCTTTGCAAAGCTCGGGACCCGCGGTTCCTGCCGCATGACCGTTCGCCGCTCGGCGCGTATACTTACCAGACTCTCGGGCTTCGGCGACGTGCCCGAGCACCATTGCCGTCGGCGCGGCCGATGCATTCAACCCATGACCCAGGCGATCGAAACACCTCCAGCACCCGGCGAGATCGTCCGCGTCCGTTCGCGGCGGTACCTCGTCGAGTCCGTCGAGCTCCCTGAGACCGGCACCGCCGACCAATCGCTCGTGCGGCTGTCGTGCCTCGAGGACGACGCCGAAGGGGAGTCACTCGAGGTTCTCTGGGAAAAGGAGATCGATGCCCGCCGGATGAACGAGGCCGACTGGTCGAAACTCGCAAAGGGGGAGTTCGACCCGCCACGGTGGTTCGCCGCTTACTACCGCACGCTCCGCTGGAACTCCGTAACGTCCACTGATCCGCGGCTGTTCCAGGCACCATACCGCGCAGGGATCCGCATCGATGCATATCAGCTGGAACCGCTCCGCAAGGCGCTGCTACTCCCGCGCGTCAACCTCTTCATTGCGGACGACGTAGGACTTGGGAAGACCATCGAGGCGGGCCTGATCATCCGAGAGCTGCTGATGCGGCAGCGGGTTCGCCGGATCATCGTCGCCGCGCCCCCGTCGGTAGTGCTGCAGTGGAAGGAGGAGCTGGATCAGCGGTTTGGCCTGACGTTCGTGGTGTTCGACCGCGACTATGTTCGCCGGATGCGACAGGAGCGCGGCTATGGCGTGAACCCGTGGACCACGCACTCGCGGTTCGTCGTGTCGCACCACTTGCTGCGTGACGAGGACTACGCGTCGCCGCTCCGCGACTGGCTCGGGACTTTTGCGGCCCAGAGCATGCTCATCCTGGACGAGGCTCACAACGCGGCCCCGGCGAGTGGCGCGCGCTATGCGATCGACTCGCAGTTCACGAAGTCCATCCGTGAGCTGGCGCCACGGTTCGAGCATCGGTTGTTCCTCTCAGCGACGCCGCACAACGGCCACTCGAACAGCTTCTCGGCCCTGCTCGAGATCCTCGACCCGCAGCGGTTCTGCCGGGGCGTTCCGGTGGAGAACGTAAAGCAACTTGACGCCGTAATGGTGCGCCGGCTGAAGGACGACCTGCGCCGGCTGCAGGGAGGTTTCCCTGAGCGGAAGATCGTCGAAGTCGCGATCACCGGCTTGTTAGCGGACAACCCTGAGCTGATGCTGCCCCAATTGCTGGATGAATACCGGCAGGCGCGCGACGAACGGTTGAAGACCGCCACAAGGTCAATCCAGACCGCTGCCGCTTTGGTCATCTGCGGCCTTCAGAAACGCCTGCTGTCGTCGATCGAGGCGTTTGCGTCGACCCTGTCGGTCCACCGGCGCGCGTTTGAAGCGCAAGTTGCGAAAGGTGCGTCTGAAGCTCCGGCGGCTGCTGCGGTCGCAACGCTCAGGCCGTTACTCACCGAGTCGCCGGGATCAGACGACGACCGCGGCGAGGCGACCGAAGATGATGTGCGCGCCGAGGAGGACGCGGCGATGCAAGCCGCGACAGCAAATACGCTGGGTGCACCTGGCGTGGACGGCTTTGCACGCGAACGGGAGCTGCTGGCCCGCATGACTGAGCTCGCAGAGACCGTGCGTGGCCGGCCAGACGAACGCGTCAAGCGGCTGTCGAAGTGGGTCAAGGAGCATCCCGGCAAGCGGGTGCTGATCTTTACCGAGTATGCGGACACGAAGCGATACCTCGAGAAGCAGCTCCGCACGGCGCTGACGCCCGGCCGCGAGGGCGACCCGATAATTGCCACGTTCCACGGCGGTATGGTGGACGAGGCGCGCGAGGACGTGAAGCGCGCGTTCAACACTGATCCCGGCAAGAACGCGCTTCGCGTGCTGATTGCAACCGACGCCGCGCGCGAAGGCGTCAATCTTCAGAACTACTGTGCCGACCTGTTTCACTTCGACATTCCGTGGAACCCGAGTCGTCTGGAGCAGCGCAACGGCCGCATCGACAGGAAGCTGCAGCGCGAAGACGAAGTCCGCTGCCATTACTTCGTCTACACCCAGCGCCCGGAAGACCGCGTCCTCAAGGCGCTTATTGAGAAAACGAAGACGATCCGCAAGCAGCTCGGTACCCTTGCGCCGGTTCTGGAGCGGCGCCTGGAAGACCGACTGGCAACCGGCTTTTCCCGCCGTGACGCAGGGGCGCTCGCGAAGTCGATCGAGGATGAACAGATCGATCCCGACAAACAGAAGGCGGCGCAGGGTGAGCTCGAAGCTGGCCGCAAGCGCGACGACGAGCTGAAGAAGCAGACAGCCGACCTTCAGGAGCTGCTGGGCAAGTCGCGCGACTGGCTGCGCCTCGAGAAGCATGATCTAGAGCAAACCATTTCGAGTGGCCTCGAGCTGCTCGGCGCGAAGCCGTTGCAGGAAAGCGGCGACGCCGGCGTCTTCACGTTGCCGGACGTGACGGCGCGCTTCGAGTCCGATCCTTCCTGGGCCCACACCCTGGATACACTGCGCGCACCGAAGCGGAAAGGGCAGCCGATGTGGGAATGGCGGAAGGAGAACGCCATTCGTCCGGTGGTCTTTGCCGACCAGGGAACGCTGGACGCGCCGACCGTGCACCTGCATCTCGAGCATCGGTTTGTGCAGCGATTGCTCAGCCGCTTCCGTTCCCAGGGCTTCGTGCACAACGATCTGGCGCGCGCATGTGTTGGCGTCACTGAGGATCCGGTGCCTCGCGTCATTCTGCTCGGACGCCTTTCGCTCTACGGCGCGAATGCCGCCCGTCTGCACGATGAGATCCTGGCGGTGGCCTCCCGGTGGACAGATGCGAGCACTCGCAATGAGACGTTGAGACCCTACGCGGAGGCCACTCTGGACAAGACGATTGACCTGCTCGAACGCGCCCTCGGGGCCGACCGCCCCATGGATCTGCCAAGCGCCGTCCGTATCCGACTTGCCTCGGGCGCGGCGCGTGATCTCGAGGAGCTGAAGCCGCACCTGGCGGCACAGGCGAAGGCCCTCACGCAGGTAGCGACCGACGCCTTGCAGAAGCGCGGCGCGGCCGAAGCTACCGACATGCGCGGGATCCTCGAGTCCCAGCGCGCTCGTATCATGCGCACGGCAGATCGGCGGGACCAGGAACTGCGGCAGCTCGGGCTCTTTAACCAGGAGGAGGTCCGGCAGGTGGAAGCCGACCAGCGCCACTGGACGCGGCGCCTCGACGAACTAGCAAAGGAGCTCGAGACCGAACCAGCGCGCATCCGCGCTAGCTATGACGTCAAGGCCACGCGATTCGAGCCGGCCGGCTTGGTCTACCTCTGGCCCCTCACCGGATAATGGCGCGCGTTCCCCCTGAGCTCTATGCCCATCGCGAGTGGCTCGGCCAGCTCCAGCAGGTCGGTCTCGTCGTGTCGCCACAGGTGCTGATCGACAACGGCGTGTTCGTAGATCGACAGAAGAGCATTGATGCGCAGGTCCACCTTCGCGCGCTGCTTTCGGACTCGGATTCGACAAGCCAGATATCCCGGGACGCCGCGATCGATTTGCTTGCACTGACACGGGATGTGCTCGAGTGGCCGGATGGGTTGCTTGCCGGCGGGCCGGGTGGTTCGCCGCTTCCGGACACACTCACCATCGCGCTGCCGGAATACAACGACACGCTGTCGCCGTCCTACGCCCTGCCCGACCCGGGGAAGGCAGGTGAGTGGTTCGCGCTGGTCTCCATGGTTCCGGCGGGAACCGATCTCGACAGGGCGCCGGAGGATCACGGCGGCTGGCGCGCCACACCGCACGCACGCCTCGAACGGCTGCTGCGCGAAACGAGTGTGCCGATCGGCCTGCTCTTCAACGGTGCATCGCTGCGACTTGTCTACGCACCGCGCGGGGAGTCCTCCGGCCATCTCACCTTCCGGCTGGCACATCTCGGGGAGACGCTCGGCCGGCCGATGATGGGCGCGCTCTACGCACTGCTCGGCGCCGAGCGCGTCACCGACGTCAGCCTCGAACAGCAGCGGCTGCCGTACCTGCTCCGCGAAAGCCGGAAATACCAGAACAAGGTTTCAACAGAGCTCGCTGGCCAGGTGCTCGAGGCGCTGTGGGAATTGCTCCGCGGCCTCCAGCGCGGCAATGAGGAGTCGAAAGGCACGCTGCTCGCCGAGGTCCTGCGCGAGCGCCCCGGCGACGTCTACGGCGGATTGCTGACGACGATGATGCGGCTCGTGTTCATCCTCTACGCTGAGGACCGCGGGCTGATGCCGGCGGGCGACGTCTACCAGCGCCACTATTCCATATCGGGCCTGTTCGAACGGCTTCGCGAGGACCAGGCGCGGTATCCCGACACCATGGACGCCCGCTTCGGCGCCTGGGCGCAGCTCCTCGTGCTGTTCCGGCTGATACATGACGGCGGCGGCCACGGCAACCTGCGCTTTCCCTCGCGGCACGGTCGGCTCTTCGACCCCGATGCCTATCCGTTTCTCGAGGGCCGTCCGCACGAAAGCCATCGTCAACTGGGGGAGCCGGTCGAGCCGCCGATGATCTCCGACGGCGTCGTCTTTCGCGTGCTCAACAACCTGTTGGTCCTTGAAGGGGAGCGGTTGTCGTACCGGACGCTTGACGTCGAGCAGATTGGCTCCGTTTACGAAGCGATGATGGACTTCGCGCTGCAGGTGGCCACCGGGCCTTCGATCGCCGTCACTCCCAAGCACATCGTCTTTAACGTGGAGGAACTGCTCGAGCAGAAGCCGAAGGAACGCGCCGCCTGGCTCAAGGAGCAGACCGAGCTGAAGCTGACGGCGGACCTGCTCTCGAAGGCAGCGACTCCCTCGGACCTCGTCGGGGCACTCGGAAAGCGGGTGTCGCGCTACACGCCGCACGTGATGAAGGCCGGCGACCTGTTCCTGCAGCCAACCGAGGAGCGCCGTCGCTCCGGCTCCCACTACACACCGCGCTCGCTCACCCAGCCGATCGTTCATACCACCTTCAGGCCGATCTTCGAGCGGCTGGGAGAGCAGGCAACACCGGAGCAGATTCTCGATTTGAAGGTGTGCGATCCGGCGATGGGTTCTGGCGCATTCCTGGTCGAGGCCTGCCGGCTTCTTGCGGAGCGTCTCGTGCGCGCGTGGGAGATCCACAAGTCCACGCCGAAGGTTCCGGATGACGAGGACGTTCTCACGTATGCACGCCGGCTCGTAGCCGAGCGCTGCCTCTACGGCGTGGACAAGAACATCTTTGCCGTGGACCTGGCGAAGCTGTCGCTATGGCTAGCGACCCTGGCGCGTGAGCACCCCTTCACATTTCTGGATCACGCGATCCGTCACGGGGATTCGCTGGTGGGGCTGTCGCGAGAGCAGATCGCCTGTCTGCACTGGGCTCCGACGAAGCAACTTCCGCTGATCCGCACGTTCATCGACGCCCGCGTTGCTGAAGCGCAGAAGCTACGGCTGGAGATCCAGAAGATGGGCGCATCAGACGACGTGCCCGGGAAATTGAGGCTGTTGCGTGAAGCAGACGAGGCCGTCGCCGACGTCCGCTTGATCGGCGACATCGTAATCTCAGCGTTCTTCGAGCGCAAGAAGCCGCGGGACCGTGAAACGCTTCGCGTTGCCTACGCCGGGAAGGTCGAAGCGACGCTTCGGGTTGTCGGCGATGACATAGCCGTAGCCTCAGACGCCGCCGTCCGCCTGGAGCTCCGAGCGATTCAGGATGGTCTCCGAGAAGGTGATCGCCCGGTGCCGGCATTCCACTGGGAGATGGAGTTTCCGGAAGTCTTCAACCGGGAGAATGGCGGCTTCGACGCGGTCGTCGGCAACCCGCCGTTCGCCGGGAAGAACACCATCGCGGCGGCCTCGCACGACCGCTACCTGCCTTGGCTCCTGGCGACACACGAGGAAAGCCACGGCAACGCCGACCTCGTCGCGCATTTCTACCGGCGCGCGTTCAACCTGCTGCGGCGCGATGGGGCTTTCGGACTAATCGCGACGAACACGATTGCCCAGGGGGATACGCGAGGCACCGGGCTTCGGTGGATACGCCATCACGGCGGAACGATCTTCGAGGCGCGTCGGCGGGTGAAGTGGCCCGGTGCCGCTGCAGTGATCGTGTCTGTTGTGCACGTTGCGAAGGGTGAGCTGGCGGGCCCGTTCACGCTCGACGCACGGCGAGTTGAGCTGATCACCGCATTTCTCTTTCACACCGGTGCGGACGATGATCCGTCAGACCTGCTCGCGAACTCCGGCAAGAGCTTCATCGGAAGCTACGTTCTCGGCATGGGATTCACATTCGACGACACTGACAAGACCGGTGTCGCAAACCCTCTCGCGCTGTTGCACGAGCTGATCCGGAAGGATCCACGCAATCAGGAACGGATCTTTCCCTACATCGGCGGCGAGGAGGTGAACGAAAGCGTCACACACTCACATCACCGCTACGTGATCAACTTCGAGCAGATGTCCGAGGACGAGGCGTGGCAATGGCCCGACTTGATGACGATTGTCGAGGCGAAGGTGAAGCCGGAACGGATGCGGCTGGGAGACAACCCCGATGCGCGCCACCGGAAACAGTTCTGGTGGCACTGGGGTCGCTACACCCCAGCGCTATCTGAGGCGATCCGCGAGTTCGATCGCGTGCTCGTCATCTCGCGAGTTGGCCAAGCTCTCGCTTTTGCGTTTTGCCCTACATCTCGAGTGTTTGCCGAGAGTCTCGTGATCGTGGCATCCCGTAGCCTTGAGAAGTTCACGGCGTTGCAGGCGCGCCCTCACGAGGTGTGGACACGCACGCTCGCCTCGTCAATGAAGGATGACCTGCGCTATACCCCATCTGATTGCTTCGAGACATTCCCTTTCCCAAGCGCCTGGGAGTCGAACCCGGCGCTCGAACGGGTGGGCCGCGAGTATTACGATTTCCGTGTCGCGCTGATGGCTCGCAACGATGAAGGGTTGACCAGAACCTACAACCGCTTCCACGATCCCGACGAGCACAACTCCGATATCGTGAAGCTCCGCCAGATGCACGACGCGATGGACCGCGCGGTTCTCGACGCTTACGGGTGGACCGACATCCGGCCGAACTGCGAGTTCATCCTCGACTATGAGGATGAGGACGAGGACACGCCCGGCAAGGTGAGCAAGCGGAAGAAACCCTGGCGCTACCGCTGGCCCGACGACATCCGCGACGAGGTCCTTGGCCGCCTCCTGCAGTTGAACGCGCAGCGTGCAAAGGAGGAAGCGCTCGAGGGCGCGGCCGCTTGCGAAACCCCTCGGTCGGCCAGAAGCGAGGCCAGGAAACGCTCGGGCCGCACCCCTCTTCTGGACGGTCCCGACTAAAGATGTATCAGTCAATGACTGCCCACTCTTCGGCGAACGCCTGGGCAGCGTCGAACGTGACGCAGATGCCTGTTGATCACGAGGGGGGCGCGTGGCCAAGCTGAGAACCGTCCGTCTCGCCGAGAGCTGGGTACCTGACCCAGGAGATCCGTACGGTGAGGACAAGCGCCGGTTGATCCGATTTCTCTTGGACAATCGAATCACATCAGCCAATCCCAAGACTCTGCCGTCGATTCTCGCCGACGTTGAGTTTACCCAGACGTACCGCCGCGAAGCCCTACAACACAAGCTACTTGGACCGTTACGTAGAGATCCCAGAGTGTTCATCGGCACCTCTAGCACTGGCATCTTCCTGGTAACTACACCCGAGGACGTCGACGCGACGTTGGGGTTCTATACATGGCGAGTTCGAGCGGAATTGAGACATGCTCGAAATCTCCGCGCCCTCGCAAAGAGAACCAAACTGTTCGCCGGATATCATTCGACGGTGCCGCCAAATAAGGAACGGGCAGTCATCTACTTCGACGAGTCTGGCAACCCAGACATCCACAATCGTGATCCGCCGGTTTTTGTCATAGCCGCAGTGGTTGTCGAGTCGAGAAGAGATCTGGCGGCGCTGGACCAGCGGTTCAAGAATGCTTTCGCGGTGATCAAGCGGCCTGAAGATCACGAGTTAAAGACATCCGGACTGTCCGTAGCGAAGCATGGCCGTGTGCTAAGAGAACTGTCATTGCTCGATTACCAGTGGGCCGCCGCCTGCTTTGATAAGAGGCATCTCGTGTCAACGGGGTTCGCAGATCCGAAGGTGTTCTACCGATATGCTTTTCAGTTCCTCATTAGCGACCTGTTGACCATTGCATGGCAGGCGGACCTCGTTATCGACGAACACTCGACGACGGAGTTTCAAGAAGCCCTGGAACTGCATCTGCGTAGGCAGAACTCCGGGCTTCCGGTCAATCGTCTGCAGTCGATCAAGTTCTCGACGAGCAGCAAGCAGCGGCTGATTCAGCTCGCCGATCTTGTGGCGGGTGCCGTTCGCCGTTCCGTGGAGGGAGATCGGGTTCCGCTGCGTGAGATCGAGCACCAAATGATTAACCTACAGTTCTGGCCGCCTCGTTGATGGAGATACCGTCGCAGGCGTCAGGAGCTGACGCGGTGGTCGGAATCGATGTTGCCGTCGCGAAGAGCAAACGCCTGCCCGTCTGCGTCTGCGTCCAACACAATGGCGCGCTTCAGCCGCTCGCCCTGCGTGAGTCGGGCGTTCCATTGCCCCCGAAGCTGCCCGGCAACATCGCAGTGGTCGAACCCGCGGTCCGTCAACAACTCGCAGCGGCCACCGCGAAGTACCTGCGCGAGATCCAGAATCACTTCGATATCCAGATTGTCAGGATCGCAATAGACGCACCCAGTGCGCCTCGTGCGATGGGGGTGTTGACGCGGAAGGCCGAGCAAGCTCTCGGCAAGGCCGGTATCAGCTACATCCACACTCCAGACGTAGATACGTTCAGCCGGATCCCCTACGATGTGCGGGCACATCTCGATGACCCCACCGCGCGCCGCGGCCTGCCGCATGCGAACCGTATCTGGATGCTTTTTGGATTTGAGCTGTTCAAGGTGTTGTCATCTGAGGGATGGCCTTGCCTTGAAGTCTATCCACAGGCAACAGTTCGCAGCCTGGGGGGCTGCGGACTGCATAAGAGGAAGGCTGGCGCCGTGCTGGAGCAGCTCACCGCCGCGGCGGCCCACACTGGCTGGCCACCGCAGCCGGATCTTGCAGCCCTTCGCAGAATCGCCTACGGCAGTCTCGACGATTGCCTGGATGCCTACTTGTCCGCGTGGGTCGCCAGCCTGCCGGAAGATGCTCGTGAGGCGCTTGGCGAACCTCCGGACGACGTGATCTGGCGTCCACGAATGAGCTGACGCTGCCAGGGAAGGCCGGCCACCGCGCCGCCCAAGCTTCCGTGCAACGCTCCCGAGTAGAATGGCAGCGATGACCTCGGCCGATGTCCGCACCAGGTTGACCCACGCCCTTCGACTCGATCTCATTGGACCAGAGCCCGAGGATCCGCAGGTCCAGGAGATCCTCAACGTCCCGCCATCGCGCTGGTACCTCACAGGATTTCTTGTCCCGCGCTCCGCTCCGCTCAAACAAAAGCAGGATCAAGACGACTCGCAGGGGGAGCTGGGACTCATCGAGCCAGCCAGCGGGGCGGACGAAGACGACAACAAGGACGAAGCTCCTGCCGCCCGGCGTGGGCAGTTCCCCTCGTCCATCGGCATCAGCGTGCTGGTCCCGAAGGACGCGACCGAACTGCGGGTGACCGCGCGTTGGGGCGACTACACCGCCCGGGAAGTCGGTAGTCGGCCGGATATCGAGTGGGATCGCCGCGAACGTCGGGAGTCGCTGATTGTGCGTCTCGTTGGGGATAAGGCACAGAAGCCAACCGAGCAGATTCCGGACAGCAATGGCCTCGAGATTGTCACGTCGGTGCGCGCCGTCCGGCGCCCGGAAGCACTGAGCGGCCTGCCCGATGGTACTCGCGCGGTGTCGGTGTTCCTCGTGAACCGTCGAAAGCCGGAAGAAGGACGCGACGAACTGAAGGATGCCACCTTCGCGTTTCAGGCAACGCTGACGCTCGATGCCGACAGACCCTTCGTGCCACGGCCCAACCCGCGAGGCCGAAGCGGCGATGACACCGACGAGCGGATTGCAGACTTGCAGTACCGGGACGTCATGGAATATGGCGTCGGACACGGCACGTCAACGCGTGCATCTGTCAGCGAGGGCATCTCGTCGCGAGTATCGACGACGTGGGTGCCGGATGCAGAAGTTGAGCGGGTTGAGCCGGAGCCTATTCCGGGCGTCGAGTTCCGAATGGAATCGTTGTCGGAGATCGAGCACGCGTCGACGCTCGCGGCGAAGCTTGCCCCCATCACCCAACACTATCGGGAGTGGATCGTCGGCCAGCAGGTGACGGCCCCGAAGAACGGGCAGCAGGCGGACGTCGCGAGGGGGCTGCTTCAGCGAGCGGAGCTGGCGGCCAGGCGGATCGACGCGGGGATCGCGTTACTCGCCGATCCGGCGGTGCTCGAGGC
This sequence comes from Gemmatimonadaceae bacterium, assembly GCA_035575795.1. Taxonomy (GTDB): domain Bacteria; phylum Gemmatimonadota; class Gemmatimonadetes; order Gemmatimonadales; family Gemmatimonadaceae; genus UBA4720. Next base: position 6,010 of record DATLXE010000283.1, on the reverse strand, counting down.
CTTTCGCCTCACGAACCGCGCCATGGCCATGGCTGCGCGCCAGCGGCGGGCGATGGAGAAGGGGATTGAGCCGAGCAAAGCCGATCCACCGGAGTGGCGGCCGTTCCAGCTCGCCTTTGTCTTGATGAACCTAAGGGGGATCGTCGAGCCTGCACACGCTGATCGCGAGCTGGTGGACCTGCTGTTTTTTCCTACGGGGGGTGGCAAGACCGAGGCGTACCTGGGCCTGGCGGCGTTTGCGATCCTTCTCCGCCGCCTGCGCGACCCACAGGCCACGTCCGCAGGCGTGACGGTACTGATGCGCTACACCCTGCGTCTTCTGACGCTGGACCAGCTCGGACGCGCGGCGACACTCATATGCGCGCTCGAGATCCTCCGTCAGGAGTCGATTGCGCGCCTCGGAACATGGCCCTTTGAGATCGGATTGTGGGTCGGCAAGGCCGCGACACCGAACCGAATGGGGCAGGTTGGCGAGACCGACAGCACGACCGCGCGCGCAAAGACCATCGCATTTCTGAATAACAGCCGCAAGGCACCGCCCGTTCCGATTGAGACCTGCCCGTGGTGCGGCTTCAGGCTCAGGCCGAATTCGTTCGTGCTGGTGAGTACGCGCTCCGACGGCGGCATCCAGCCGGACACGAGCAACCCAGACCAACTGCGGCTGAAGTGCGCGAATTTTCAGTGCCGTTTCAGGGGCCAGAGCACACTGCCGATCGTTGCCGTGGACGAACCCCTGTATCGTCGCGTCCCGTGCTTTGTGATCGCGACCGTAGATAAGTTTGCCAGCCTGCCATGGACCGGAGCGAGCGGCGCACTCCTCGGTGGGGCGGACCGTCACGACGCAACTGGCTTTTACGGTCCCTGGGACCCGGGGATTGGAACGAAGCTCTCGTCTCCACTCCCGCCTCCGGACCTGATTATCCAGGACGAACTGCACTTGATCTCTGGTCCGCTTGGGACTATGGCAGGTCTCTACGAAACTGCGATCGACGCGCTGTGCGCGCGTCAGGTAGACGGGCACTTGGTCCGGCCGAAAATCATTGCCTCCACGGCGACCGTTCGGCGTGCAGAGGCACAGATCCGCGCGTTGTTCACACGCAAGGGCGTGGAAGTGTTCCCACCGCCAGGGCCAGACCGCCGAACGTCATTCTTCGCGCGTACGGTCTCTCTGAACGAGAGGGCCGGACGCCTTTACGTCGGTCTGGCCGCTCCCGGACGCTCACTCAAGGTCGTCCTGCTGCGCACCTACCTGGCGCTGCTCGCCGCCGCGCAGAAATGCTGGGAAGAAGCTGGCGGCGGAAAGAATGAGCAGAACCCGGCGGATCCGTACATGACACTCGTCGGGTATTTCAACAGCCTGCGAGAGCTGGGCGGGTCCCGCCGCATCGTTGAAGATGAGGTGTCCTCGCAGGTCAGTGTGCGCAGCGAGCGGCGGCGCGTCGGAGAAGCGCAGGGTAGCTTTGCGAACCGAGTCATCGCACGCGAGGTCTGCGAGTTGACATCGCGCGAGACGACCGACAAGGTGTCTGACACAAAACGTCGACTGGCGATCGGCTTCGTGGAGAAGGAGAAGGAGAAGGAGCGGGTGGACGTGGCACTCGCCACCAATATGATCTCAGTCGGGCTCGACATCACCAGGCTCGGACTTATGGTGGTCCTCGGTCAGCCGAAAGCCGCCGCCGAATACATTCAGGCTACGAGCCGCGTTGGGCGCGACCGGGACAAGCCCGGACTTGTCCTCACCTTGATGAACGTCCATCGTCCCCGCGACCGTTCGCACTACGAGCGGTTCGAAGCATTTCACGCCTCCTTCTACCGCGCAGTCGAGGCCACGAGCGTAACCCCGTTCGCGCCCCGTGCGCTTGACCGCGCACTGCCGGCGTTGGTTGTCGCGCTATCCCGACACCGCCGGCCGTCACTCACGCCGGCAACGGGCGCCCTCAATATCGTTGGCGAACGCGGATCGCTGGACGACGTGGCAGAAGTCATGGCGAAGCGTGCGCGTGAGCATCGGAAGCTGACCGTGGAGGAAGAGAGCCGCATCAACTCGTATCTGCTGTCGCGGACTAAGGACTTGCTTGACTCATGGGTGAACGTTGCCAGAGGGCAGCAGGATGTGGCCGCTCGCCTCGTGTATCAGCGCTTCGAGCGCGCACAGGGGAAGGCGCTGTTGCGAATGCCGCTCGAAGCCCCTGACCCCGATCTCGGGAAGGACGGGGCGAAGTTCAAAGCTCCGCGTTCGTTGCGGGACGTGGAGCCGTCGGTGAACTTGTTTGTAAAGCGACTGGACAACAGTGACGTGGCTCCTCCAGACGACGAGGACGCATTGTGAGTTCATTCAAGAAGAAGAAGAGCGGTGAAGTGCGGCCCCACGGACAGATCCGACAGAGCCAGATAGTGACTACCTTCGGCCCGGGCGCGATGATCGACTTGCCGGATCACGCCGTGATACTCGCCGGACTGGATCATTGGAACGGTTATCAGGATCACCCGATTGTTGAAGACCGCTTGGCGGCGAAGGTGCGGAATCTGCTTGGGCGACCGATGGCGTTCTACGCGCCGCCAGCCGACAAGGATGACCCCACCGCCCCAGTGACTGGCATCACCGTATGGCTTTTTCCAGAATGGTTCGTCGGACAAGACGCCAAGCGAGACCCTGGAGGCGTTCGGTCGCGAGCACTTGTGCATCGGCTTGACCTTGATAAGGGGATGAAGCTAAGGCTCGAGACGAAGGACAAGCCGCAGCGGGTCGTTCCCGTCCGCTTCGTCCAGGCGTGCACGCGCGGGCATGTGAGTGATATCGACTGGCGGGTCTTCGTGCATGGAAAAGGCTCCACGTGCACCAGGCGCCTATGGCTGGACGAGCGGGGCACCACCGGCGACCTGACTGACATCACAGTACGCTGCGAGTGCGGGCAATTCAAGGCGCTCTCCGCGGCTACGAGGATGGCGGATGTACCGCTTGGATACTGCAACGGCCCGAGGCCGTGGCTTGGCGGCAACGCGAGAGAGCGGTGCGGTGGCGACAAGGGAGCTCAGCCCAACCGGCTGCTCGTCAGGGCGGCATCCAATGCCTACTTCGCGCAAACGCTATCCGCGATCTCCATTCCAGAACCCGGCGCCAAGTTGCGGACCGCCGTGGAGGAGGTGTGGGCACAGTTTCTCCAAGCCGTGACGAGCGCGGACCAGCTCCCTTTGTTCCGTACGATGCCCGATGTGAAGCTGGCCCTGACGGGCTTCTCCGACGCTGATGTTTGGGGGGAGATCCAGCGGCGGGCCGGCGGCGTCATCCCGGCGACTAAGGGCATTCGCGAAGCGGAGTTAGAGACGCTTCTACAGTCACCTGATCAAATTGGGGACGACCAGCCAGACGGGTGGTTTTTTGCGCGCACGGCGCCAATCCCTCCGGGAGAGCCCCAGCTAACACGAGCGATCAGCAGAGTCGTCAAGGTACATCGGTTGCGCGAGGTGATCGTGCAGGTCGGATTCACACGGTTCGAATCGGCGGTGCCGGATATCAACGGTGAACTGGACCTGGACGTTGAACGCGCCGCGCTGTCTCAGAACCAGCAATGGTTGCCGGCCGTGGAGAATCGCGGGGAGGGAGTGTTCATCGGATTCCGGTCAGCGGACATCAAGACCTGGAGCGAGCGGCCGGCGGTAAAGGCTAGAGGGGTCCGTTTACTGGCAGGGTACGACGCTTGGCTGAAGGATCACCAGGGAGTTACGGCGAAATTTCCCGGGCCGCCATTCGTGATGCTCCACACCTTGTCGCATCTGTTGATTACCGCGGTGGCGTTGGATTGTGGCTATGCCGCCAGCTCAATCCGGGAGCGCATCTACGTCGGAGACGCCGGTTACGGAATCCTGCTGTATACCGCCAGCCCAGACTCGGAAGGGACGCTCGGTGGTCTCGTTGAGGCCGCGGATCGTATCGATCTTCATCTCCGGCAAGCCATCGATATGGGGCGGCTCTGTGCCAATGACCCAGTCTGCGCGCAGCATCAGCCCGACAACCGCCAGGAGGACAGGCTCCTCTCAGGCGCAGCCTGTCATGGATGCGTCCTGCTGGCCGAAAGCTCCTGCGAGCGCCGGAATGATTTTCTTGACCGTGCGCTGGTCGTTGCGACTGTGGACTCGGAGGGCACCGCATTCTTCGATGTCGACACAGTCTGATCCCCCGTTTGCAATTGGCGCAGTCTCCGCCGCATTGTTGCGAGAAATCGCGGCCGGGTTTCGCTCTGGACAGCTCACTGCACCGCTAACTCCCTTCGGATTGCAGAGAGTCGCCGCATGCCCGCCGCTGCTTGCATCCGATCTGGGTCGCCTCGCCGCTGAAGGAATGAGTTCGGCTCATATGGCGTTATTGCTCGATGTCGCAGCGACCGCCGCCGAAGCCAGGCTGGCGCGTGAGTCCGCGGCGGAACTTGTGTGGTCAGGCCCCAAGGCGCCGCAATCGCGCAGCCGCGATACTCGAGTCGTCCTCAACGAGCTGTTTTCCTCAGCGCAGCGATCAGTACTCGTCAGCACCTACGTCATCCAGCAACTCGAGCGCGTCTTCGCGGGGCTTGCCGCGAGACTGGATGCCGTTCCAGAACTGGTTGCCAGAGTTTTCATGAACGTGGAACGGAAGTCGGGGGACACAACGGTCGACAGCGCCATACTTCACGATTGCGCGCGTGCCCTAGCCGCGGATTGGCCTGGTGTCAGGCGTCCAGAGTTCTACTACGATCCCCGTGGCCTCTCTAGGGACGCGGCCGTTCGAGCGTCGTGGCATGCCAAGTGCGTGATCGTGGACGACGAAGTTGCATTTGTAACGTCAGCCAATTTCACAGAGTGGGCGCAGGAACGCAACGTGGAGGCAGGCGCCTTGATCCGCAGTCGGCAGTTCGCCGTCCAGCTGCGGTCACAGATGGAGAATATGATTCAGACGAAACAGGTCAAGCGGCTGCCCGGCTTCTGAGTGTTGCGTGAGGAAAGTCGAGGCAGAGGTGCACAGCTGCGCGGAACCTGTGAGAGGTAATCGACATGAGATGGCGCCCCAGCATATTTGAGTGTGCCGGCCTGACTTGGACAGAGGTTGCACTAAGCTCGTCGTCATGGCGGTTGCCATAGCGCGGCCGAAGGTCCTCGAACATCAGTTTTCAGAAATGCTGTTCAGCCCCTCCATCACGACCAGAAGTCCGACTTTCGTATGCCCGCAGAACCGCCACAATTTGTGCAGTCACAGGAAGAGGACGAGGCCATAAAAGCTCTCGCCCAATTGTTCTCTAACTATCTTGGGGCGTCGTGGCTGGTTGAGGTTCGTCAGTAGAGCGGATGCCTCTACGGGGCGAATTAAGCCCACTGTCGGCGTCGCCGGAGGGTATCCTAGTTAGGTACCCCACTTAGGAGTTCACACCGCAATTGTCGTGACCCCCGCGCGTCTGTTACTTCGCCGCCGCTGGAGGGGGCTTGGCCGTAAACGTGGGATTGCCGCTGGCTGACTCCGAGGTCATTCGGGGACTCGCTCGCGCGCTACGTTGAATTCCTCGAACCAACCCTCCAGGTCAGTCTTGGGAAAGGCCTGCGCCAGGGCAGTCATGAACTCCTTGTCCCGCGAGCTTTCCCAAGCGACGTCCTTGAGAACGATGCGGACCTTCGGCTCAATGACACGCAAGCGTTCAAACCCGCGTCGAACCTCCTGCTTTAAATCCAGTGTCTCCAGGCCCTTTCGCTGTGCCCGCTGGATTCGACTTCCGATCGCGAATGCTACGTCGGCGATCAAGGCATCCTGCCGCGTAAGCACATGTTCACGGAATCCTTTCACCCAGGTGACCTGCCGGGGTTCTTCGGACCAATCATTACTGGAGAATGGCGCCAGTTAGACGGTCGGTGAACGTGACGTGTGCTTCTGGTCTTCGGTCTTCCTGGTCAGCGTGAGGCGGCGTAGCCGCCGAGCGCCCCACCGTGATTGTGGCTGCACCGCTCGCTTTGAACTCCGCCGGCGTGAGATAGCCCAGGCTCGAAT
>DATLXE010000282.1:0-1866 GCA_035575795.1 Gemmatimonadaceae bacterium | reverse complement strand
TGGGCCGTCGTTCCCCAATCGGAACGATCCAACGCAGCTCGATGAAACCATCCGCCTCAAGTACCAAGTCCTCGAGGGCGACTACGAGGGAGAGACGATTGACGAGCTCGCATCACTCAAAGGCGGCATCAAGTCCAAGCTCCGGCAGCGTGCCGAAGCGCTCCGCAACGAACCGTATGCCTCGGACGACTCTATTCGCCTCGTGCCGCTGTACGGCAAGCGGGCGCAGGCCGTCGTGCGGGTTGAGGAAAGCGAGAAGGGGCCGCGCAACAAGATCGACTCCCTTGTTCCGCCTCCGGCACCGCGCGCCGCTGGGACCGCTGCGCGTCCGGTAGCGAGCCGCGCAGCCGCACCGGCAACCGGACGCAATTTCTAGGTGAATCCGTACTGCGGCGGCGTGCTTCCGCACGCCGCCGCGAGTAGACATTCATGAGCCTGGTGACGATACCGACGGCTATCCCGCTCGTGTTGTTTCCTAACCTCACGACCACGACGCCGCAGCAGAAAGCCTATTCGTGGGAGGAACTGGCCGGCCGACTGACGGCGCATGAAGAGCGCCGCGTCAAGGACGGGCGTCTGTGGTCACCGGCCGTCTATCGAGACGGCATGACGCGCAGTAACGCAGCGGTAGAAAGCGTGACCGCGCTCGTCTTTGACGTTGATCACGCAGAGCCGGACTGGTCGCTGTTGGAGGGGTACGAGTACGTTGCCCATACCACATTCCGGTATACCGCGGACGATCCTCGCTGGCGCATTGTCTTACCCCTTACTCGCCCGGTACCCGCAGCCGAGTGGACAGAGGTCGGCGCGCGTGCTCGCGCGGCGTTGTGCCCACTCGCGGATACGTCCTGTAAGGACGCTGCGCGCGCGTTCTATACGCCGGCCTGTCTGCCGGGCGGCGCGCGGTTTACCCAGCGTGGGAGCGGCGTTGCAGTTGATCCTGAGGCACTGCCCCCGGTACCGCCAGAGCCTACGCCTGATGTCCCGCACGCGCCGCTAGCGGGTCCGACTGGCGGGCGTCCTGGTGACGACTACGCGGCGCGCGGCAGTTGGAGTGAGTTGCTGGCGGCGCATGGCTGGGTGCACGAGTCAACGATGGGCGAAGAGCAACGCTGGAGACGACCCGACAAGCGCAAAGGCGCGGGGATCAGCGCCACCATCGGGCACAAAGGCCGGGACATTCTCTATGTCTTCAGCAGCTCTGCCCCGCCCTTTGAGGCGGGCAAGGGCTATTCGAAGTTCACGGTGTACGCGCTGCTCGAGCATGATGGCGACTTTCATACAGCGGCCACGGCACTAGCAGCACTAGGGTACGGAGAGCGGGAGCACATCCTGCCCATAGACCTGGGGCGGACCGTTGATCCGGTGACGGGTGAGATTACCTTGACGCGCATAGGAAGGCGCGAGGAGTCGCCGTTCATTGATGCGGTGACCCTGATGGCGCAGGAGTTCCCGGAACCACGCTACGCAGTGCCCGGCCTGTTGCCGGAAGGGGTGGGGCTTCTTGCCGGAAAACCGAAGCTCGGTAAATCGTTCCTGGCGCTGTCGCTGGCTATCGCGGTAGCCACCGGAACGCCGGCACTCGGCAAGATCGAGGTAGAGGCGGGCGATGTGCTGTATCTCGCCCTTGAGGACGGACGGCGCCGTTTACAGCGGCGATTAGTGGATATGCTGGGCGACCAGCCGCCACCGCCACGATTGACGTTTGCCACGAAGTGGCCCGTACTTGACGATGGCGGACTGGAACGCATGGAGTCCTGGCTCCAGGGACACCCGGAAACCCGGCTCATCATCGTAGACACCTTCCCCCGCGTCAAGCCAATGGAAAAGAAAATGGGCAGCCTTACGGCCCAGGACTACGCCTCC
>DATLXE010000281.1:0-20047 GCA_035575795.1 Gemmatimonadaceae bacterium | reverse complement strand
CCCTTGATGCTTCATTCTGGATCGCCACCGTCGACTACCGATTCCTGAATTTCGACAGCCGTAAGAGGCGCCCCAAACGGGATCCGATTCCGATTTGCGTCCACCCGACGGTATTGATCCAGATGCTTCAGTTTTGGTTGCCGCGGACTGCCGAACTCGAGGCGGCGCTATTCGAGAGCCTTTAAGGCCGCACTGCCGCATCATGTGGATTCAGACGCGGAAGCGATGTCGCTGCGAATCATTAAGACTCTCGCCAGGTTCGAGAACGTCGATGACCTACCGGCGGACACGATCACCGCTGTTCTTGTGAACAGCGCACTGCGCCAGAGGATGGGAGCAGTCCAAGACAAAGACAAGGAACAGGAGTTTGTGAAGGAGGCGATCGTCGAGGAGGTCTCAGCCGCCAAGACCGAACTAGAAGAGGAGCGAAAGGCCGCCAAGGAACTACAGGGGGCCTTAGACCGGACTCGCGAAGAGAAAGAAACCGTTGAGGCCGCCGCTAAGAGAACAGACGCGGCGCGTCAAGGTGAAGTGGCGCAATTGCAGGCCCAGGTGCATCTCGAGCGTGACAGGGTCGCCGCTCTAACACGTAAGCTCGAACAGCTCGAACAGTGGACCCAGACGGAAGAATGCAGGCGAATTGCCTCGGTCAACGCAGCGGCGGCCGCAAGAAGCAGGGTATGGTTCGTCGTTGCGATGAGCGTCTCTCTTGCAGTGTCTTTAGGGTCGGCCTGGTTGTTCTCGCGAGGCTGGTCGACCGCCGCACAGCACGGTTGGAAGACCGACTTGGCATTGGCGCTTGCTGCCACCGCAGCCTGGATGACCATCCTCCTTCAATCAGGAAAACGCTGGCCGTTTGTCGCGGATTGGAGCCTCTTTGCGCACACCAGGAATGCGATCTTTTGGACTGCCTCAACCGTCTGGGGACTCGCAGTGAGCATTTTCGGAAGTTGGTTATGGGAAGTCCTCAATGTCTGAGTGAAGGTTCGCTCGAGAGGTTCATCGACTTGCTCGAGGGCTGACGAGTCGGCGCGAAGCAAGGAGTCTGCAATGAGCGAATTGGTGTTCGCGTTTGGCTCGAACATGTGTTCGGGAAGGTTTCGTGACTACGGCGTCTCGCCGGAGGGGGCTGGCAAGCTGGCTCTCCTGTCAGGTTACGGACTTCGATTTACTAAGCCGAGCGTCGATGGATCCGGAAAGGCTCACGTTGAGCCCGAAGAAGGCGCCGAAGTCTGGGGAGTGCTCTACTCGATTCCCGACGCGGATCTGCCGACTCTGGATGTCGGAGAAGGGCGTGGCTACGCACGACATCGTCGGTCGGTTCGAACTGCCCAGGAAGACGTCGAAGCTTGGGTCTACGAAGCAGTCCACCCGTCGCGCGACCCAGCGCTACGGCCCTACTCGTGGTACACGCGATTCCTCGTTGAAGGTGCGAAGGAGCACAATCTGCCAGCCGACTACGTCCGAGCGCTCGAAGGGGTCGAGGCCGCTGAGGATCTAAACGCCCATAGGGACACGCAGAAGCGATTACTGGTATGCGGTGAGCGGACCGATTAAGGCATCTCGAGCTGCTCTGTCCTGCTTGCAAAGCCTCCAATGAAAACGACTTGGGTATCTCCGGCAAAGCAGATCACGGGCCTCGACCACCTCGCCGTCCAGGCGGTAAGCGAGCATCTCTTCAGCGAGATGCTGCCTGGATTGACCAACGTGACGCCGCGCGTGCGGTGCTACTCCTTCTACGCCTGGTTCGTGTGGGCTTTCGATCAACGGGAGAAAAAGAAGACCGTCTCGGATCTGATTCATCTGTTCCGCCGGGCGGAATGCCTGCACACGTTGATCGGCATCTATCACGAGCTCGAGACCGGCGACGAGTGGTTGCACGGCGGCGGTCTGGTCGGCCGGGACGTGCTGGTCGGGGCTGCCGAAAAGATTCACGCCGGTGGTTCGGTGAAGCTTTCCCATTTCGCAGTTCTCGAGTCGGATCAAGGGGATCGATACTTCAAGCACAGGCTAGGAGGGCTGGGGCAGTACTACCTTGGGCCTCTCAAGGAGCTTCTGGTCCTCGACGGCGACTCAAAACGCGGTCTCCGGTATACCGAGGAGTGGGGCGCTACCCTCGCAGAAATCTACGAACGCAGTGTCGACCGTTCGGCCTTCTTCAATGCCATCGAGGCCGATCGTGTCGATGCGGACGTCCTGAAATCGCTGAGGGCCTTCTGTCCTTGCCGCCTGAGGAGTAATCAGAAGGAGCGCGAAGCACTCATTGAATTGATGTTTCTTCAAGGAAAAGGGGCTTTGGTTCAGCAGTTCGGGGAACAGCGGCGGGCGTCGCTCCTAGCGCTGCTCGGCTACGCCAAGAGCGTGGATACCGCGACCCCAGGGGCCGTTGACGTTGATCCATTTCTCTCGGTGGCGTACTCCGACCCCGCCCCCGCGAAGTCGAAATGGGTCATGCCGGCTGAGCTCACGCCCGCGATGGAGGCCTGGGGTGTCTACCAGCGACATGAACTCCTGTCTACGGCCATGCAAGGGCTCTTCTGGGCTGGCCTTTCCGCCCTGCTGGACGAGGGTGGCCACGCCTCGGACACCACGGCCTTCTCAGAGTGGTTTGCCGACCGATTCGAGAACGCACTTGGTCCGAAGCCGAAACAGGCATCGTTTGCCAGCTTCGTTGGCGCCCGCCTCGACAGTCAGCCTCCCCTTGATGACTGGCAGTCGGCCCAGCACGAACTGAGCCTCTCGGTGGCGCTGATGGATGCTCAGAAGCAGAAGAAGAGAGATGAAGTCGTGTCTCTTGCGCTGCGTATTTTGGCCTCGTTGATTGCGAGGGACGCCGGTCGATCGGGATACGGCCGATTCGAGCTGACGGACCGGTTTCTGAAGACCTACGAAATTAACCTGGTGTCGCTCAGGAGCCATGCGGATGGCACCTGGAAGGATCTGTCTGGTCGCGATTGGCTGAAATGGCTCTCTGGTCGTTGGCTTCTTGGCATTCATCTCCGCGTGGCATTGCGAAAGCTGCGGCATCAAACGCAAGACAGTTTTCAGATCGTCCCCATGGAAGATGGCCTGTGGGTGCGCGACAATCCACCGACCGCGCGCTGGTCACAGCCAAGGCTGGGCTCAGCTCTTAGATTCCTGTTCGATCTCGGCCTCCTGAAGCTGGACGAGAAAGCGGAAGGCCGTCCCTACTTGCTGAGCGACGAAGGTGCAGCCCTCCTGGAGCGCGAACTTGGCAAAGCGTGAGGACCTGTCGCTGTATGACGAGCTCAAGCTCAAGGGGTTCGAGGCGTGCATCATCGCTACGTACAACATGGACTTCGCGTTTTACGAGCGCGTCTTGTTACGACGTCTCCAATCGGTCGGCTGCCGCCACAACGTCGTCCTGATGGATGCGGCCCAGTGCGGCAAAGAGCTTGCGATTGAGTCGAGAGCGCCCCACTTCGCCGGGGCCGATTATGCTCTGCTCCCAATCAAGGCTGGCGGGGCGTTTCATCCCAAGTTCATCTTCCTGATTGGGCGCAAGAAGGCGCGACTGATTGTCGGTAGCCATAATGTTTCCGTTCCCGGCTTCGGCCTCAGCCGGGAAGTTACGACCGCCCTCGACATCGAGCCAGAGGGCAGCACCTCCGCCGCGGGTCGTGCCATCTGGGGCTTCGTCCGGGCATGGACCGCCGATCTCCCTCCAGACATTCAGAAGGTCGTCGCGGCAACGGACCGGATTGCCCCCTGGCTCACTGCGGCTGTCGCTTCTTTCGCGGAGCATCCGCTTCTGATGACTGTTCCAGATGGCAAGAGCCTTTGGGAGCAACTGCGTTCGAGACTCAAGTCCAAGGTCGCGAGAGTATTTGTCGTCAGCCCCTACTTCGACCTGAGTTGCTCGTTCTTACGGACGATCGACAAGGAAGTGAATCCGAAGGAACTGGTCGTTGCGCTGCAGCCAATGCACTCCTTGATTTCGCAGAAGGCAAGGTCGCTTGTTCCGAGAGCCAGATTCGTCGATGTCACGGGCCTTGGCGACTGGGGCGACAGGCGTCTGCACGCGAAGATCCTCAAGTTCGAGTTTCAGAATGGGGAGAGCCTCGTGGTTACGGGTAGCGCCAATGCCAGCGCACCCGCCTGGCTGTCGATTGGGAACGACGGCAATGCCGAGGTTGTGATCGTTCACGAGAACGGGAACCAGGTCTGGCGAGACCTGGGGCTGGACAAGCTGGGGAAATTGGCGGTTCTGAGCGACGGTGACTGGAAGGCGATCGGCGATCGAGCGGCACTCGAGCCCGATGATAGCGAGACCCCAATCGGCCAGGCGCCGACGTTTGCAGTTGCTACCTCGGAAGGCTTCGTAGTCTCGGCGGGGTTCGCCAAAGGCTTGACCGCCGCGGACATCTACATCGTGGCCGGTGGCGACCTCGTGGGCAAAGCGGAGGCTCTTCGGACTGCGGCCAAGGGCATCCTTGTCGTGTGCTCAGACCCGAAAGTCTTCGACAGGGCCACGCTCCTGAAGGGGCGCACGAAACGAGGTCCGGATCGGATCGCCGTGATTCACCGAGTGCGCTCCCTGCTGGATCGCGCGGCGGGGACGACCCATCAGGCCTTCCGGAGGGCGCTAACTGGATTGGAGGGCGACCCCGAGCACCTTTCGCAGCTGATCCAGATTGTTGAGAAGGCGATCTTTGACACGACCGTCTCGCTACAGGAGGTCCAGGAAGCGGCAGGGAGGGTGAGCGGACGGCAGAAGGCAAAGCCGGCGGATATCGAGCACACGAGCCTCATGGTGTCGGCCAAGGACACGATCAAGGGCCGCCGCAGGCGTCGGGTGTCCGTCGCAACTGACCTAGCCTTGATCATAGACGCGTTGATCTACAGACTCGGCCAAGGCCTCCAGCATGAGGACACCGACTCGCCTGCGTCAGTGCGAGCCGGTGAGCCTGGCGCCGACGAGGAAGAGGACGAACGTCGAGAAGAGCCAGACGGGTACGCCCTCGCCAAGTTGTGTCGAGGCAAGGTGAATCGATTGTTCCGGCGAATGGCGCAGCAGATGGAAGGGGCTGTCACGCGCGGCAATGGCGCCACAACTGCAGTGGTGCAACTCGCGGCCGTCTTAGGCGTCGTGAAGCACTTGCGGCTGAGCGAGCGATCTCTTTCTTGGTTGCCTCGAGGAGAGACCTTGGTTGACGTCGGCCATGCCTGGGAGTTCTTCATGGACGCGTCGCGACTCCTTCATGCACCCACCTGCAATCTCGCCTCGATGGCAATCGAGGAGAGCGCCGAACTTGAGTTCGACGAGCTAACGATTTGCCGAGCGCTCTTGGCTTGGATTGCGCTGGACTGCGAATTGGACACGCGAACGGCCGTCGCTGCAGCCGAGGACCAGGAAGAGGTCCGAGACAACCTGATTGGAATAGCCTACTTTCTACCCGTGATCTTGGCTTGTAAACGCGACGACCAGGCTGACGCGATGCTTCGGAGCGTCGCTGCCGAACAGAAGTCGAGGGAAGAGCCTGTGCTGTATCACCTGCAGTGGGCCGAATCTGTCGAGCGTGCAGCCGCTTCGAACCGCAGGCCGGCCGAGGATCTCAAGCGAGGAAGCATTGCCATCCCCCTCAAGATGGCGTCGCCCCATTTGTCGGTGGTCGCTGACATTCAACACGACAAGGCGGGAATCGTCGATCTCGACACTGGGGAAGTGAAGTTCTTCAAGTCGGGCTATCTGGGCAGGGTCTTGTAAGGGTACGACATGCCACGAACCCACGCCTGCCTGCGACAATTGCTCTTCAAGGTCCTGAAGGCGATCGCGCGACTTCGCTCGTTGCCGCTCCACCGTCTTCAAGCGCAGCCGCTCGGCTCGAATGGCCGCGCGGACGGAGTCGGCCTGCTCAGGAGCCATGGAGTTCTTAGGATAGCAACCCTCAGCAGGTTGGGTTGGTCAACCCTGAAATATGCCGGACAGCGCCAACTGGCATGTTGCGCGGAGGCGTTCTGGTGACAGCGCGCGATCCTGTGGAATGCGGGCGGCGTCGCGGATCACATCCGACACGTCGGCGAATGCGTCGGCAGCCGACATCGTGACACTCCGTGCAACTTTGACCGGTAGTGTTGGCCGGATGCTCGTGTGCCACAGGTTCCTGATGGGCAGGAGTGACGTCCCAAACAATTCGATTGTGTCGTGGATGTAGAGAATGTCTTGGGCCTGTTTGTCGAGGCTCCGGTAGTTCTGAATCAGCAACTTCTGAACAATGAACGAAGCCGGGTTCGCGACCAGAATGTCTTTCGGCGTGGCAGTCGGCAGGCCCTGATCAGCTCCGACGCGAATTAGCCAGGGCTCGATCAGCAACAGGTCGAGGTGCTTCAGTTTCTGCGCCGTGACGCCGTTCCTCGCCATCGTCGCGTCAGGTTTGCCATTGCGCTTCACGCCGCTTCCCGTTAGTGGGGTGAGGAACTCTGCGTAGAAACCACCGCCCTCATCGCCCAACGTGTAATGAGTCACAGGAGGCTGATGGTCACCCGACAACTCTTCCCTGAACCGCGCCTTCAAGAGCGCGGCCTTGATATCGCCGTTGAGCGGCGCGGTGGCGGAAAAGACGATGTCGGTGTCCCTGGTCACGATCGGTTCGTGGCCGGGTGCCTTGGCAAGGGGGTGAAAGCGGTGTAGACGATGGGCCCAGCCGCCAGCCAGAACGAGATGCGCGCGCCAAGGCTCGATCGCCTCGATGAGACGAGCGAAGTGATTGAGGTCTTTCACCGGCCGGAATCCTCGACAATCGGACGCAGAACTCTCCGATAGATCAGGTCCGCCTGCTCCAGGCCTCGAGACGGATGCGCTGAGACGTCCAGCCACACCTGAATGGCATCGCAAACGGGCACGCCATTTCTATTCACCATTCCCCGAAAGATTGATTGCGGCGCCGAGGGCTCTCGCAGGATGAAGTCCGGTTTGCCAGCGGCCGGGAGAACCGGCCAATCCTTCTGGTCGGGTCGGGCCCATTTCGACGCGTAGACATGGGGCGGTACTCCGCTTACATGCCCGAGGTTCAAGGCATCGGCAGCGGCGAACAAGGCGAGGCCAGCGTCGCGACTCTGCAATTGCCTGAGGTGAACTTCAATCGGGCCTCCCAGGACGAAGGCCATCGCAAGTTCGTTGGGAGAATGTCTGAGGACCGCAGCCTGCCATCGTCGGAACAGGTCTGCGCGACGGACCAATTTCAGACGATGCGCATCGAGGTATCCCTCGTGACGCAGTTGCCGGATGAATCGGGACGCGCTCATCAAGGACACATTGGCCGCGGCCGCAAGCTCCGATGCGTTCCGATAGACGCCGCGCGGCGCCCCGAGGAGCGGTTCAGGAATCTCTGGGGCAAGCAGCACCTTGAGCATCCATTGATTCAAGTCGGAAAAAAGCTGCGGCACACGGCCGGCTGATTTGGCTGGTCCTCGAGACGCATCCGGATCGGCGTTCAAGCCCTCCAGTCCTTCGCCCACGAAATGACGGAGGCCACTGTCGGCCATAACTCCGACGGCAACGCCTTGTGCGAAATCGCCGACGAACTTTTGAACCTGCTTCACCAAGGACCGTGAAGCTGCGCCGAGGTAGACGATGGCCAGCGGCCGCGCATCGGGGCGGACGCGAGCATAGGCTTGGGCCTGAACGATGGCTTGCGAGAGGATGGGAATCACTCGGTCTGGGCGCCCCTCAGAGAACGCCTTGACCTCTGCCACGTAGGCCAGCTGTCCCTTACGAAGCAGGAAATCAATTTCGAACGGACCGATATCCAATTGCCGTTTGACCTTCCAGCCGTGGGCGCTAAATAGCTCAGCCACAAGATCTTCGGCTTTGAATTCTTCTTTGATCCTGGAACCAAGTCTTTCCATTGAGGGCTCTTATCACGGCCACGGTAACTAACATGGCCATGATTAATAACACGGCCATGTTAGCATCGAGCCCTAGGTAGGTCAACCGGCAGGCATCGACCCCACCTGACCCGCCCCCGAACTAAGATGTCGGCCATCCAACATGACTTCAGCCGACGTCCGCGCACGCCTGACTCACGCCCTTCGGCTGGACCTTGTCGGCCCTGAACCCGACGAACCGCAAGCCACCGAGCTGCTGCGGCTTCCCCCATCCCGTTGGTATTTGACGGGCTTCCTCGTCCCTTGGAACGCACCCTCGACCCAGAAATCAGACGAGGATGAGCAGGGTGAACTGGAGATGGCGGCCGCCGGAGCCGGAGCAGAAGACGACGACACAGCAGCGGAACCGCCGGCCGCGAAGCGTGGTCAGTTCCCTTCGTCGTTAGGGATCAGCCTGCTGGTGCCGCCAGGCGCGGAGACGCTGGAGGTCAGCGCCCGATGGGGAGACTACGAGCCCGTTGAGCGAGACGGCCGTGTCGTTGAGTGGAAGCGAACTGAACGCAACGCGTCGATCTCCGTCAGCGTTGCCTCCGACCAGAGCGGCCCCTCGTCGAAGGACCTTCCCGACAGCGACGGCCTCGAGATCGTAACCTCCGTTCGACGTGTGCGCGGACTGGACGATCAACCGGGCTTGCCCAAAGGCACGCGCGCCGTCTCCGTGTTCCTCGTCAACAGGCGGGAAGCCGAGGAGAAGCCAGAGATCAAAGATCGGCGCTTCATCTTTCAGGCCTCGCTCGCGGTCGCCTCTCGCGTGCCGCTGGTTCCCCGCCCCAATCCACGCGGCCGCCTCGAAGTGGACGAGGTCGACGAGCGCATCGCCGACTTGCAATACCGCGATGTCATGGAGTTCGCCGTCGGTCATGGCGTATCGGTCACGACCACCCTCGAGGATGGCACGTGCCAGAAGGTCGAGACCTGCTGGATGCCTTCCGCTGAAGTGGAGCGGGTCGAACCCGCTTCACTGGACAGCGTTGAGCTCGGCATGGACGCGTTGGCTGCGCTCGACAGCGGTTCCGGCGTTCGCGAGGCCCTTGGTGGTTTGGTGGCTCAGTACCGTGCGTGGCTGAAGGAGCAGAAGCGGCTCGCCCCACAAGACGCCCGCCAACGCGAGGTCTCCAACGATCTGCTTGAGCGTGCAGAGTTCGCTGCGAAGCGCATCGAAAAGGGCTTGGCCTTGCTGGACGATCCGCTCGCGCTCAAGGCTTTCCGCCTCACCAATCGCACCATGGCGATGGCAGCTCGGCAGCGCCGTGCGCAGGAGCAGGGCATCGACCCGTCGGTGGTGCCCCCACCCAGGTGGCGCCCCTTTCAGCTTGCCTTCGTCCTGATGAACCTACGTTCCATCGTCGAACCGACCCACACCGATCGCGAGCTGGTCGACCTGCTGTTCTTCCCGACGGGCGGTGGTAAGACTGAGGCCTATCTCGGGCTGGCGGCGTTCACTATTCTTCTGCGTCGATTGCGCGATCCACAGCTTACGTCCGCGGGCGTGACGGTGCTGATGCGTTACACCTTGCGCCTCCTGACGCTCGACCAGTTG
This sequence comes from Gemmatimonadaceae bacterium, assembly GCA_035575795.1. Classification (GTDB taxonomy): domain Bacteria; phylum Gemmatimonadota; class Gemmatimonadetes; order Gemmatimonadales; family Gemmatimonadaceae; genus UBA4720. The sequence goes on along the minus strand of DATLXE010000281.1, from coordinate 10,599 downwards.
GGCCGCGCAGCGACGTTGATTTGCGCCATGGAGCTGGTGCGCAACGAGGATCCGGCGGCTCTCGGCGCCTGGCCATTCGAGATTGGGTTGTGGGTCGGCAAGGCCGCGACGCCTAACCGGATGGGGAAGAAGGGCGAGAAGGACAGGACGACGGCGCGGGCGAAGACGATTGCGTATCAGAACAACAGCCGCAAGGCAGCGCCCTTGCCGGTGGAGAACTGTCCGTGGTGTGGCACACAGCTCAAGCCCACATCGTTCTTGTTGATTGGTTCGTCCGGGAAGATCGATGCGGACAACCCGTTCGACCTGCGCATCACCTGCGCGAATCCGAAGTGCGTGTTCAAGGGCAACAATCCGCTCCCGATCGTGGGCGTGGATGAGCCGCTCTACCGGCGGATGCCCTGCTTCGTCATTGCGACCGTGGACAAGTTCGCCAGCCTGCCGTGGGTGGGTGCGAGCGGTGCTCTGCTCGGCGGTGCTGATCGCCAGGACTCCGCTGGCTTCTACGGGGCTGCTGATCCTGGAGTCGGTCAGCGCATGGCGAAGCCGCTGGCGCCGCCAGACCTGATCATCCAGGACGAGCTGCACCTGATTTCAGGTCCGCTCGGGACCATGGCGGGCCTCTACGAGACCGCCATCGATGCCCTCTGCACGCGGACAGTCGAGGGCCACAAAATTCGGCCGAAGATCGTCGCGTCCACGGCGACGGTTCGCCGCGCCGCGGATCAGACAGTTGCGTTGTTCGCGCGTTCCGGCGTGGAGATGTTCCCACCTCAGGGACCAGATCGGCGCGATTCGTTCTTTGCGAAGACGCGAATGGTTGCGGATCAACCAGGGCGGAAGTACTTGGGAATTGCGGCGCAGGGCCGAAGCCTGAAGGTTGTTCTGCTCCGCACATATCTCGCCCTGCTCGGCGCAAGCCAGAAGGTGTGGGCCGACGCCGGCGGCGCGAAGAACGCCAACAATCCCGCCGACCCCTACATGACGCTGGTCGGCTACTTCAACAGCCTCCGCGAGCTCGGCGGCAGCCGCCGCATTGTCGAAGACGAAGTCACGTCACGCGTTTCCGGTTATCGCGAGCAACGTCGAGTAAGCGAAGCGGAAGGGTCTTTCGAGAACCGCCAGATTGGCAGCGATGTGCCCGAGCTGACATCGCGCGAGAGTACCGACCAGGTATCGAATACCAAGCGGCGATTGGCACTCAGCTTCAGCGACAGGGACCGCATCGACGTCGCGCTCGCGACCAACATGATCTCTGTTGGCCTCGACATCACTCGCCTGGGGCTGATGGTGGTGCTCGGCCAGCCGAAGGCCGCCGCCGAATACATTCAGGCGACCAGCCGCGTCGGCCGCGATGTGGCCAAGCCCGGGCTCGTCGTCACTCTGCTTAACATCCATCGTCCGCGCGACCGCTCGCACTTCGAACGATTCGAAGCCTTTCACGCCTCGTTCTATCGAGCGGTGGAAGCCACTAGCGTGACGCCGTTTGCGCCGAGGGCCCTCGATCGCGCTCTTCCCGCGGTGGTGGTGGCGCTCGCACGGCACCTGCGGACGACGATGACGCCATCGACGGGCGCACTTGAGGTGACGAAGGAGCGCACGGCTCTCTCGGTGATTGCCGATGTACTAGCAGAGAGAGGGCGCACGCACAAGACCGGCGTGAGCCGAGAGGACGAAGAGCGCCTCGACGCGAACCTTCGTGGACGGGTGAAGAATTTGCTCGACTCTTGGTACAAGGTCGCGAAGGTGCAACAGGACAACAATGCTCGCCTCCGCTATCAGGAGTACGAAGGTGCGGGGGGACCGGCCTTGTTGCGGAGCCCGCTCGACCCCGTGGGGTCTGACCTGCAGCCTTCTCAGGACGCCAGGAAGTTCAAGGCGCCGAGATCCCTTCGCGATGTCGAGCCCTCAGTGAACCTGTGGCTTAGCAAGCTGGATGGCGGGATGGTTGAACTCCCAGCTGACGGGGAGGAAGGCTAATGGCCGGCAAGAAGCCTGGGGACGTGCGACCGGTCGGCCAGTTGCGCCAGAGTCAGGTCGTCACCACATTCGGTCCGGGCGCGATGGTCGACCTTCCGGACTACTCAGCCATCATCGGCGGGCTGGACACTTGGAAGGGCTATCGGGACCGACCGATCACCGAAGAGCGCCTGGCTACGAAGGTCAAGACGCTGCTCAAGCTGGACGACATCCGCTTCTACGCGCCGCCGCCGGACAACGACGATCCCGCGGCGCCGATCACCGGCATCACCGCCTGGCTTTTTCCCGAGTGGTTCGTGGCCCAGTTCGAAGTGCGTGAAGCGGGCGTCAGGTCTCGTCCGCTCGTGCATCGCACCGACCTCGAAAAGGGGATGAAGTATCGGCGCGATCGCGAGAAGCCGGTCAAGGTGGTGCCGATTCGGTTTGTGCAGGCATGCCCTCGCGGGCATGTCAGCGACATTAATTGGAAGTTGTTTGCGCACGGAGAAGGCGACACGTGTTCGCGCCAGCTGTGGATCGACGAGAAGGGCACCAGCGGCGACCTTACCGATGTCTTCATTCGCTGTGAGTGTGGGAAGTCGAAGGCGCTGTCGGCTGCGACGAAACTGAACGATGTGCCATTGGGCTTCTGCAAGGGCAATCGTCCGTGGCTTGGCAACTACTCCGCAGAGCGATGCGGTGGTGCGGCCGGCCCGGTGCACCCCAGCAGGCTCCTGGTCAGGTCGGCCTCGAACGCCTATTTTGCGCAGACGTTGTCGGTGATCTCCATTCCCGATTCAGATGCTCGCGTTCGAGACGCAGTAGCTGAAGTGTGGGAGGCGTACCTTCAGGACGATGAGACCTTTGAGGATCTCGTGAAGGATCGCAAGAGGCAGAAAGTTAGCGCTGCCCTTGAAGGGCTGTCGAACGAAGAAGTCTGGCAGGAAATGCAGCGACGAAAGGGCGGGCTTGCGACTCCGGCAACAGGCATTCGGGAAGCTGAAATCAAGACCCTGCTTACCGTGCCTGATGCAGTTGGCGAAGATCAACCGGACGGCGTGTTCTACGCGCGGTCGGTGGCCGTTCCAAGTCGCGAGCCGGCGCTGACGGGAAAACTCGGTCGCATCGTCAAGGTGCATCGGCTCCGCGAAGTGATCGCCCAGATTGGCTTTACGCGATTCGAAGCCGCGGTGCCAGACGTCAATGGCGAGCTTGCACTCGATGTCGAGCGTGCCAGCCTTTCCCTTGAGCAGGATTGGCTCCCAGCCATCGAAAATCGCGGTGAGGGCATCTTCATCGGATTGAAAGCCGAGGCTGTGAAGGCGTGGTACGAGAAGCCGGCTGTTCGGAAGCGCGTCGGTCAGCTGGCTGCTGGGTTCGAAGCGTGGAAGAAGGCGAATGACGCCACCGAGGCCAAGTTTCCTGGCGCTGCTTTCTTTATGCTGCATTCGCTTTCGCATCTGCTGATTACCGCCGTAGCCCTCGATTGCGGATACGCGGCGAGCTCCATCCGCGAGCGCATCTACGCGAGCGACAACGGCTACGGCATCCTTTTGTACACCGCGACGCCAGACGCCGAGGGGACTCTCGGCGGGTTGGTGCAAGCGGCCGACCGAATCGACAAGTATCTTCGCCAGGCTGTTGAGCTCGGTCAGCTCTGTTCCAACGATCCCGTATGCGCCCAGCACAGGCCAGACAACTACCAGGAAGAACGCTTACTCCATGGCGCCGCCTGTCACGGTTGTCTACTCCTCGCTGAGAGTTCGTGCGAGCGGCGCAACGACTTCCTCGACCGCGCCCTCGTCGTGCCGACCGTCGATGGCGACGGGGCTGCGTTCTTCGACGAAGCCTGAGGCCGATGAGCCTCGCCTTCGACGGAATGTCTGCGGCATCAATCAGAGCGATTGCGCAGGCCCTGAAGGCAGGGCAGTTGGCTTCGCCAGTCACCAGGATTGCACTGAAACGGGTGGCGCCGTCTTGTCCCGAGGCAGCGACGAGCGAGATCCTTGGATTGTCGATCGACGGGATGAAGCCGCAACATCTGGCCGCCCTTCTGGGCGCAGTCGCAGACTCCATCGAAGCGCGGCTCTCGTCGGCTGCGGAACTGGTGTGGACCGGCCCGGAGACATCGGTGGCTCATAGCCGCGATACCTCCGTGGTTCTGTCGGGGCTGTTTCACTCGGCGATGCGCTGCGTTATCGTGAGCACCTTTGTCGTGCACCAGCCGCAGACGGTGTTCAGGGCTCTCGCTGATCGAATGGCGGAGATTCCGGACCTCGGGGTTCAGTTGTTCGTGCATGTCGGTCGAGATCAACGGGACACACGCCACGAGTCCGAGATTCTGAGGGAGTTTGCCACGGAACTACGGGCGAAATGGCCGGGCGACCAGCGGCCGTTGCTCTACTACGATCCGCGCTCCCTTTCGCTCAACGCTGCCGATCGCGCCACCTAGCATGCCAAGGTGGTGGTTGTCGATGACGAGACCTCGTTCGTGACGTCTGCTAACTTCACCGAGTGGGCGCAGCAAAGGAACGTGGAGGCCGGCGTGTTGGTGCGCAACACCGCGTTCGCAAGACAGCTGCGGCAGCAGTTTGAGGGCCTCGTCCAGTCTCGCGCGGTGCTCGAGGTTCCTGGTTTCCGGTGAGCGACTGCTGACATGCGCTATTGGTGGGTCAATCAGAACCAGACGTACGGCGCGGAGTTCAAAGGGAACTTCATGTGGTCGCCGAAGGCCAACGCCAACGCGCGGCGTGACGTTGAATCCGGGCGATCGCGATTCCGTTTGAGAGATCGCGCAAGTCGTGCGCCACCACACCCAGGTGACGGGACGAGATGACCATTGATCATCCGGTGAGTCGCAGCGCCGTAATTCTGGCCTGCTCTTCCGCCGCGATCCTCAACTCGGTGGCGCGGTCGTTGTTCAGACGATCGCGCAGCAAGCCCAACATCTCCTCCGCAGACTTCCCCGTCGCGCACACGATGAAAATAAATCCGAAGCGTTCGAGATAACGCTGGTTTGCGTCCGCGAGCGCAGCTATTACTTCTGCGTTGGCTCCGCCAACGCCCGCTTGTTCTTTCGAGGACAGCTCGTGCGTCGCCGGAAAACGCGCTTCGAGCGATGCGCGATCGCCGATCTTCGGGTGATGAGAAAATGCTTCGAGCCAGTCGGCCTCGGTCAGGCCAAACCATTCGTTACGGGCCGCGAACAGCAGTTTTCGATCACTGCCGAACGGCCGGCGCGACATCATCCGATCGATCCAGCGCGTGGAGCCGCAAGCGCGGGTCAGTATTTGGCGCGCCTCGGCTTCCGTCGCCCCGTCAATCCACGCCTTCGCTTGCTCCCACATGATTCGGGCTATCGCGAGGGCCTGCCATGAACGCGCAGGCGGCTGACGCCGCCGTCCGGGAAGATGTTCAGCCGCACGTGGGACACGGGGCCGGTCTTCTGCAACTGCTTCTCCGAAAAGTAGTGCCGCTTGTTCGCCGATAACTTCGTCTCGGGGAGAATCACCGACCAGGCCGCAGCACGGAGTTGCTCAACGGTTGCTCCCGGCGCCAGGCACCCTTCGAGCGACGCGCGATCGGGATAGTTGCCCTTGTAATGGTTGGTGTCGATCTCCACTTTGGATACGTTGCCGGTGACCCCGAGACGGACGATCGCCCAGTCGTACCCGGGCCCGCGTCGCCGTTTCGTCTCCCACCCATCGCCCATGTTCTTCGCGCGCTGCGGCATGATCAGCGCGCCCCTGGTGCCGTAGTGCGTGTCGCTGGCGTCGAGGAAGAGACCGCCATTGGTGATCGATGCCAGGTCGACGACGCGATTGCCCGGCGCGACCTTCTTCCAGTCAACCGACACCTCGCCATACGCGCGCAGGCGCGCGACGCCGCCGTCGGGATAAATGCTGAGCCGCAGATGCGTCCACGGACGCCGATCGGCAATCGCAAAGTAATTGACGCCGTTGCCGCGCAACGCCGACTTCTCGAGGATCGTGGTCCACGGCGCGCCTTCCGTCGCGTGGCTCGACGGCTTCAGCGCGCCCCGAAAATCAACCGCTTCGATCGAACAATGCGACGGATAATTTCCCGTGAAGTGACTGGTATCGACGTTGACGCCGTGCACGATGCCGCGCATGCCGAGCTGGACGATGCACCAGTCGTGTCCGGGGACGCGGCGGCGCCGCGACTCCCATCCGTCCATCCACTTTCCCTTCGAGGTGTACTTGTCGGGGATCCAGACCGCGGGTCCAGGCTTGACGAGGTTCGCTTTCGGCGCGAAGAAATCGTCGTTGGTCGCCACCGCGCGGCCGCCCACGCGAGCCGATGCGAGGTCGGCCAGGCCGGTAAATGTCGGGGTGCTATGATCGCGCACTCTTCACGCCTCCAACCTTGCTGCTGCCGGAGCCCTTATGCCCCACGCCGCGCTGACGCAGACGTCATACGGAAAGTCGCGCATTCGCTTGGTCCGCGTCACGCGACACGGCGACCCTTCGACAAGCTCAGGGTCGTCCCGAGCAACGTCGAGGGGCGATCGCCACGAGCTGCGCGATTTCACCGTCGCCATCGCATTCGAGGGCAGCTACGACACATCCTATACGGAGGGCGACAACCGCGACGTGCTGCCGACGGACACGATGAAAAATACCGTCTACGCGCTCGCGGCGCGGGAGGGCGTCGGCGAACCGGAGGGGTTTGGGCTCCTGCTGGGCCGGCACTTCATCGAGCGCAATCCCAAGCTCACGCGCGTCAACGTTGATCTGATCGATCACCTCTGGGGCGGCATCACCGTCGGCGATCGCGAACATGGCCGGGCGTTCGTCCGGCGCGGGCCGGATACCCGCACCGCTCGCGTCGTCACGGATCGCGACGGCGCGGCGATCACCGCCGGCATTGCCGGCCTCGTGATCATGAAGACTGCGCACTCGGCCTTCGAGGGTTATCCGCGCGACGAGTTCACGACGTTGCCCGAAACGAACGACCGCCTGTTTTCGACCTCGATGACCGCGACGTGGACTTACACGGACGGCGAGATCGAATTCGCATCGACCTTCCGGACCGTCCGCCAGACCCTGCTCGAAGCGTTTGCCGAGCACGACAGCCTGTCCGTGCAACATACCCTGTACGCGATGGGACACAGCGTGCTCGACTCGATCGACGTGGTGCAGAGCATCAGCCTCGAGATGCCGAACCGCCATCACCTGCCGATCGACCTCACCCGCCTCGGCCTGGAGAACCGCAACGAGGTGTTCGTGGCGACCGACGAACCGCACGGGTTGATCAAGGCGACGCTCTCCCGCTGACATTTGATGGCGTCGTGGCTGATTCGAAGTGAGCGGGTGGTGTTGCCGGACGGCATCCGTCCGGCGACGATCGTCGTGACCGATGGGCGCATCGCGGCGATCGAGCCGCATTCCGGCAAGCCCTCCACCTCCGCGCAAGGCGCTACGGCGGACAAGAATGACGGTGCCGCGTCGACCATCGAAGCCAGCGGTTCGGTGGTGATGCCCGGACTCGTCGATAGTCACGTCCACATCAACGATCCCGGGCGCGCCGACTGGGAGGGCTTTGAGACAGCGACGCGCGCCGCCGCGGCCGGCGGCATCACCACGCTCGTGGACATGCCGCTCAACAGCATTCCGTCCACGACCAATGTGGCCGCGCTCGACGCCAAGCGCCGCGCCGCCGCAGGCCGCTGCCACGTCGATGTTGGTTTCTGGGGCGGCCTGGTTCCGGGAAATACCCGGGATCTCGAGCCGCTCGCGCGCGCCGGCGTGCTGGGCTTCAAGTGCTTTCTCAGTCCTTCAGGCGTCGACGAGTTCAGCCACGTCAGCGAAGCGGATCTGCGCGAAGCCATGCCGATCATTGCCGCGACGGGGCTGCCCCTGCTGGTGCACGCCGAGTGGCCGGCGAAGTTGCGCGAGCCCGATCGGCGCGCGGATCCGCGAAGCTATTCCACCTGGCTGGACAGCCGGCCGTCCACCGCGGAGCAGGCGGCGATCGATCTGCTGATCGACCTCTCGGCGCGCACCTCAGCCCGCGTGCACATCGTCCACCTCGCCTCCGCGGACGCGCTGGCATCGATTGGCGCAGCGCGGGCCGGCGGCATTCCGATCACGGTTGAAACCTGTCCCCATTACCTGACGTTCTGCGCCGAAGATGCGGCCGATGGCGACACCGCGTTGAAGTGTGCGCCGCCGATTCGCGAGCGCGACCATCGCGAGCGCCTCTGGCGCGCGCTCGCGGATGGACATATCGACTTGGTGGCCACCGATCATTCGCCGGCGCCGGCGGCGCTCAAGCACATCGAAGACGGGAGTTTTCTCGAGGCGTGGGGCGGGATTGCGTCACTGCAGATCTCGCTGCCGATCGTCTGGACCGGCGCGGCGGCGCGAAGAATTCCGATCGAGCGGGTCGCGCAATGGATGTCTGCGGCGCCCGCCCGTCTCGCCGGATTAGGCGGACGCAAGGGCGCAATCAAGGCCGGCTATGACGCCGACCTGGTGATCGTCGATCCGGATCGCGAGATGACCGTCGACGCGTCGCGCCTGTATCATCGCCATGCGGTGACGCCGTACGATGGCGCGCGACTGCGCGGCGTGGTCATGGCGACGATGCTGCGGGGAGCGATCGTGTTCGAGCACGGCGACTGCGTCGGCAGCGCCACCGGCAAACTGATCCCTGACTCCTGACCCCTGATCCCTGACCTATGAGCGCCATCACCACGCACATCCTCGACACCGCGCTCGGCCGCCCCGCGGCCGGCGTGCACGTGATGCTCGCCCGCCGCGCCGACGATGGTCAATGGGACACCGTGGGCCGCGGCCACACCGACAACGACGGCCGGCTGCGCACGTTGTATCCCGGCAGCGACCCGCCCACGCCCGGCGTGTATCGCCTGACCTTCGACACGCAGCGCTACTTCGAATCACTCGACGTCGAAGCGTTCTACCCGGAAGTGGTGGTGGTGTTCGAAACGCTGGCCGGCGAGGCCCACTACCACGTGCCGCTGCTGCTCGGGCCGTTCGGCTTTACCACCTACCGCGGAACTTAGTGGAAACGATGGCAGCCTCCCTCTCGCCCCGCGACCTCGCGGCCGTCAAGGCAACGCTGCGCAACGCCAACGCCAGGCTCGCGCGGAACTATCCCGGCGATTCGATCAGCCGGCAACCGGTCCACACGTTTATTGGCGGCGCCGACACCTTCACGCGCGACGCGGCGCAACGCGCCGGGACGGCGGCGATCGACGCGCTCAACAAGCATGCGCCGACCGCGAACGCCTTCGCCGCGGCGATCGGCCTGCCGTCGAACGCTTTACGTCTCGCTGGAACCGTGCGCGGGCGCGTCCTCGAGAAGCTCAAGCGCGAGCCGGTGGAAGACTATCGACTGGATTTCGAGGATGGCTACGGCACGCGTCCGGACGCCGAGGAAGACGGCCACGCGAAGTCGGCCGCGCGCGCGGTGGCGGCGGGCATGAACGCTTCGACGCTGCCGCCGTTCATCGGCATCCGAATCAAGCCGATGTCGCGCGAGCTGCACGCGCGCAGCTTGCGCACGCTCGATATCTTCGTCTCGACGCTCGTCAAGAGCGCGACCAGGCTACCCGACAACTTTGCCGTCACGCTGTGCAAGGTGATGACGCCCGAGCATGTCGGCACCGTCGCGCGCGCCTGCTCGGCGCTCGAGCGAAGATTGAAGCTCGAGCCACAGGCGATTCGATTCGAGCTGATGATCGAGACGCCGCAATCGATCCTCGCTCCGGACGGCAGCTCGGCGCTGCGCGCACTCGTCGCCGCCGGTGATGGCCGCGTGCGATCGGCGCACTTCGGTGTCTACGACTACACCGCGCTGTGCGGAATCACCGCCGCTCACCAGCATCTGCGCCACCAGGCGTGTGATTTCGCCAGGCACCTGATGCAGGTCGCGCTCGCGCAGACAGGCGTGACGCTGTCGGATGGCTCGAGCAACCTGATGCCGATCGACCCGCACGTGCACGAAGCCTGGCAGAAGCACTTCGGTGACGTCACGCATTCGCTGACCAACGGCTACTACCAGGGATGGGATCTCCATCCCGCGCAACTGCCGACGCGCTACGCGGCGGTGTATGCGTTCTATCTGTCGGCGCTACCGGCGGCGACGCTGCGATTGAAGAGATTCTTCGACAAGGCCACGACAGCCGGCGCGGCGTTTGACGATGCGGCGACGGGACAGGCACTGGTGAATTTTTTCGCGCGCGGGTTGAGCTCCGGGGCGATCACGATGGAAGAAGCGATGGAAAGCGGGCTGAAAGAATCCGAGCTGCAGGGACAATCCTTTGCGCAGATTCTTTCCGGCCGGTCCCCTTCGTGACACCCGTCCGACTAGCTTCTTCACCGCCGAGGCCACGCGATTCGTAGCCATGAAGCAAGTGGCGAGCGGCACAGGCCCGGCTCCCTGGTGGCACTGCGACTGCCGGCGAGCGGGCGGGGAGATGGTTCGTCACTGATCACTCCCGCATCAGGTACTGGGCGAGCGCGTGATAGGCCGGGAGCGAGGTGGGGTCAAGGTTTGCGTTGGCACCCAGCGGGTGCGAGGCGAATCGAGCGATGACCATTTCGGCGACGGGATCGATGTAGATCGCCTGGCCGTGAATCCCGCGCGCGGTGT
>DATLXE010000280.1:0-3174 GCA_035575795.1 Gemmatimonadaceae bacterium | reverse complement strand
AACATTCCGAGCAACGCACCCGAGCCTGCAATCAGCGCCGCCGAGACGAGGGCGAAGAGAGCGAGGGCGCGGGTGTTGGTCACCGGCGTTTTCTCGCTTCGTCGTCCGCGCGCTGGGCAGCGGTGATCTTGCGATACATGCTGTAAAACGCTCCGCCGCCGCCGATGAAGACACCTGCCAGCGTTAGCCACTGCCCGGTACCGAGCTTCCGGTCGAGCCATTGGCCGAGGAGGAGGAAAACGACGATGGAGGCCGCGAACTGTATCCCGAGGCCGCTCATGTCGCTGGCCGAGAGGGACTTTGGCGAGCCAGGGGCCGGCCGTTTCTCGTCTTCCATCTGGGGCTGAATATAGCCGCTTGTGATTTATTTCACAAGCGAATCGAGGGTGTTTGCCGAAGACACCCCGAATGTTTGCCCGGGTTGCAAGTCTTCGTGTTTCTTGGAGTTAGATGTTGCGCCGGGGTTGACCGTTCGTCCCTGATGTAGATAAGTTGGGCCTCTCACCGTTTGTGAGATGTTAAGCCTACTGACCGCCGCTTTGTTCCAGGTCTCAGAAGTAGAATGCCGAACCGACTGATCATCCCGCTGCTCTGTGCCGCGTCGCTCGCATTTGCGGGCGGCTCCTTCGCCTCCGACGAGCAGCCCGTGGACCCGAAGCTTTCGAGCGAAGTGAAGTCCGGCCCCATTGACTCGAAGTTCGACGTGACCGTCTCGAGAGACGGCAGCAACAAGGTTCTGCTTGCGCTGCACGTCACCAACAACACCAAGAAGATGGTCGAGCTCCTCTTCCCCAACGGGCAGACGCACGACTTCGTGGTGACTGACGCCGCGGGCAAGGAAGTGTGGCGCTGGAGCGATGGCCGCATGTTCACCTCCGCGATGCGCAACAAGGTGCTGAACGGCAAGGGCGAGACGGTTTACGAGGAGAAGTGGAACGCGAAAGGTCTGCACGGCGCGTTCATCGCCACGGCGAAGCTTCGCAGCAACAACTTCCCCGTCCAAACCAGCGTCGAGTTCGTACTGCCGTAAATGTCTGGATGTTATTCGGAAATAAAAAACGCGCTCGCAAGAGCGCGTTTTTACATCGTGTGTTCGCCTCATCCCGTTAACCAGGCAATTCCCAGAACTCGCCGGTCAATCCGACAGTGGCGAGAACGGCCTGCGATTCATCGCGGGTGCGGGGGCGCCAATCAGGGGCGCGCGGGTCTATGTACCATGCCCTGGCGAGCTTCCATACCTGGGCCAGTGACAGAACCTCTCCTGTTTTTTGATTGTGTTCGCGCAGCCATCCATCGAGATGTTCTTCCGACCGGAAGAGAGAAATGGTCGCTCACGTGAATCCGATGTCGTCGTACCACTGTCGCGCGGGAAGCAGAAAATGGACGATTCCCTGCGCCGCTGGCGGATTGGCGGTGCCGGCCGAGAAGCTCCACGGCTCTCCGCAGTCGGTGCATTGTGTTTCAATGCGGACTTCTTCGTGAGCGATGAACGGAATGCCAAGCATGTCCCAGGCGCAGTTGGCGAACCACTGGGCTGATTTCCCCGACACTTTGTAGGGCGTGGCGCCGGCCGCGAATGGGCCTGCCATCCAGATCTCGCCGGTGGTGGGATGGACGAGGACCGTCTTTCCGACGTTGAGGTTGGCGACGCCCGCGCGCGCCTCGGTGAGGCTCAATCCGGCAAAAGTACCGATCTCCCGCAGAGACGGTGGGAATCCGCTGTCGAGGAGTCGCTGATAAATGAAGGTGCGAATGGTCTGAGCGGGACTCGGCGGCATCCCAATAAGGTGGTTCGGCGGCAAGGATCCCGCGAGCGCGCGTGGGTGGCGCATTCTTTCGCGCGAGCGGTTTGACAATGGGCGGCCGGCGCCCGACTTTCATAGGGGACTGACGATGGTCTGACGTTCGTCTCCGAAGTTGTGGCGAGCCTAAACGGACGGTTTTGATGGTTAGCCTTCGCTCCCTCGGTACCGCGGAAATTGACACGGGCAAAACGTTGCTCGTTCCAACGCACACCGTGACGTTCGCGGCGGCGTTGTATCTCGTTCTTGAACGAGCGCGGAAGGTTTCCCGAGCCGAGCTGGCTAGCATACTCTGGCCGGACGTCGACGCGGAGCGGAGGGGACACCGGCTTCGTCAAACGATCCTGCAGCTCAAGCGCCTCGGCCTTACTCTGACAGTGGACAGAAACTCGGTCAGCGTTCAGGGGGAAATCGCGACTGACATCGCTGATTTACAGGGACGCGATTTGCTTGAAGTTCCCAGCCTTACGTTCCTGCCTGGGTACGATCCAACCTTTTCTGCGTCTTTTGCCGATTGGGTTGATAGACGGCGAGCCGCAGTCCACGCTGGTATCACAGAAGAGTTGACGGCACGTTTGTCCGCGGCTCGTGCACACGGCGATTGGACGGCAACGAGACTGTTGGGCAACAAGTGTCTTGAGGTCGATTCGGTAAACGAAACGGCGGTGCTCGCGCTTGCAGAGGAAGCTGTGATGCGCGGTGGAAAGCGCGAAGGCGTTGCAATCCTTGACAAGTATCTCGAGGAAATTGGCACATCGAACAACGACATTCGCCTGCCTGCGACGGTGTTGCGTCGCCGCATTAAAGAGTCCGTCCCCGAGCCGACGCCATCCCTATCTGCCGAGCCGCCGTTCCTGGGACGCGAGACCGAGATGGAATGGCTGCTTAAACGCCTTGAGATAGCGCAATCAGGATCAGCGGTGACATGTGTACTCGTGGGCGAGGCGGGAATTGGAAAGAGTCGCCTATGCACGGAGTTTCTGAAGTTCGCGTCTCTGCAGGGAGTTCGCGTTCAGCGAGTTGGATGCCGTCCCGCAGATGTCGACCGGCCTCTCTCAGTGTTTGTCGATCTTGTTCCTGCGCTCCGCGAAATGCCGGGTGCGTTGGGTTGCGCGGAGGCGACGCTGGTCGATTTGAAGCGGTTAACGGAGTACGATCCGCAACCTGATCAGACATTCGCTCCGTCCAATGCTTCGGACGCTTTTGGCCGGATACGGTTTGCGGTTTACGATCTTTTCGATGCACTAACAGAAGAACAGTGTGTCCTCATCGCCGTAGACGACGCTCAATGGCTGGACCCGACCTCAGTAAAAATGCTGGCTGGAATTGCGCAGAAGTGTCGATTCAGGAAACTTCTCTTCCTTTTGAGCAG
>DATLXE010000279.1:0-5722 GCA_035575795.1 Gemmatimonadaceae bacterium | reverse complement strand
ACGCGCGGCGCGACGAACGCATCGGTAGGACACGCGTCCAGGCAGCGCGTGCAGGTGCCGCAGCGATCGGCGGCGAAGGGTGCGTCCGGGATGAGCTCGACATCGAGCACCAGGCTGCCGATGAAAAAGAACGACCCAATTTCCGGATTGACGATGTTTCCGTTCTTGCCGAACCAGCCGAGTCCCGCGCGGCGGGCGAGATCGCGTTCGAGGATAGGGCCGGTGTCGACGTAAGCCTTCCCATGCACGGGTCGCCCGAGCTCGGCTTCCACCAACCGGTGCAGCTCGTCGAGCCGCGCCGTCATCAGGTCATGGTAGTCATCTCCGCGAGCATAGCGGGCCACCGGTCCGCCCGGCGCGGTGCCGCCATAATTGAGGCCGACGACGATCGCGCTCGAAGTTCCCGGAAAGGGAAGGCGTGAGTCGCGGCGCTTCTCCGCACCGCGCGGGAGGTAGTGCATCTCGCCGCAGTAGCCGCGCTCGATCCAGTCGTCGAACGCCGCCGCGGTCTCGACCGGACCAAGCGTCGCGAGTCCAACGAGGTCAAATCCAAGCCCGTAGGCTTGTGCCTTGATGAGCGCTTCGATCTCCAGCTCGGTGCCGGCGATCATTCCTGTTTCCCGGCTGACCACCGGGCGTAGCGTTCCACGTCGCGGGCCGGCGGTACGGCGTCGTAATCCCCGTAAGCGGTGTACATCCTCCACCGCAGATACGTGGGATCGGGCACCGGCAGGAAGGGGAAGGTGCGGTACCAGCGGTTCGACCGGAACCGCCACGCAACACGGACCAGGCTCACGGCGAGCGCGGGACTCCCGAGAGAGCGTATCATCAGCCCGCCTGTCAGTCGCAGCCATCCCTTCACACTCCTAATATATAGAACGCGAGATGGCACCCTCCTCCGAGACGACCCACATCATCGGCCTCATATCCGACACGCACGGACTGCTTCGGCCCGGGGTACACGACGCGCTCAGTGGGGTCGAGCTGATCCTGCATGCAGGGGACGTCGGGGGCGATGAGATTCTCGCCGAGCTGGGGCTGATCGCTCCGGTGAGGGCGGTCGCCGGGAACACCGACCCGCCGGGATCGCCACTGCTTCCCGCGGAGATCTCGATGGAGCTGGGCGGGGTGCGTGTGCACGTGAGCCACGGCCATGAGGTTGGAAGTCCGACTCCCGAAAAGCTCGCCGCGGAGTACGACGCTGATGTGATCGTGTATGGACACACGCACCGCCAACTTATTTCGCGGCTCGACAGCAAGCTGATCGTCAATCCCGGCGCCGCCGGCGCGAGGCGATTCCGGCTTAAGCCGAGCGTCGCGCGCCTCACCATTGCGAAGGGAACGGCTGAGGTGGCGATTGTCGCGCTCGAGTAACATTTCGCCGGGCGAGGTTCAGGTATGGGTTGGCTCGCTGGCGGCGGGCGACAACCGCATGCGCGAGCTTTCCGCATTGCTCTCGGCCGACGAGAAGGAACGTGTTCGCAGGCTGCCGGAAGACCGCGCCCGCCGCTACACCGTTGGACGCGGGGTGCTTCGCAGGCTGCTCGCGGATTTCACCGGCGAGAAACCGCGTGCCTTCACCTTCGAGTACAACGACTCCGGAAAACCGTTTCTCCCGGAGGGAGGAATCGAGTTCAACATCTCTCATTCGACGGATCTCGTTCTCTACGCGTTCAGCGCCGACCGCCCCGTTGGAGTCGATGTCGAGAGACTGAGACCGGTGCGCAGGCTGCTCGATGTAGCGCTCCGATTCATGACGGAGAACGATGTCAGGCGACTCGAAGCGGCGCCACCGTCTGAACGTGACGAGATGTTTCTGAGGTCGTGGGTGGTGCGGGAAGCCCGGCTCAAGGCTGAGGGGGAGGGGATATGGTCGCGATTGGCCGCGAACTCGGGGCTGCCGGAGCGGGAGCCGAACAACGCTGAAGAAGAGCTACCGGGATCAGACGGCAGCAAGGACCTGAGTCACAAGCTGTTTGCACCGAGGAAGGGCTTTATCGCCGCCGTCGCTGCTTCCGGAATGGACTGGAAGCTGCTGACCTGTGCTCTCTCCGAGCCGAAAGAATAGCAACCAGCGGCAATCGCCTCCCTACATGTAAGAAGTGCCATCGAGACCGGCCGGAATGGTCGAGCCAAGCGCCGCCAGCGCGCTCGGCATTACATCGACGGTTCTTCGAGGCGTGGTCGCGGGTGGACGGTTGAGCAGGAGCGGGACGAGCATGTGCTCGCGGTGAAGCGCTCCGTGCGACGACACGTGCGGAATCGGCTCGTAGCGGGCGCGGAAATCCCAATCCCTCGCCGCAGACAGGATGATATCACCCGAACGCGGGCTCGCGGCGAGATGCGCGATCTGTACTACGGAGTCCGGGTAGTCGGTACGGATCGCGGCATCGTATGCTGCTCCAGCGTCCACGGATTCGAGATTACCGACGCCGAGTGGGTCGCCGGTTTCGCAGCGATAGGAATAGCGGCCGTCTGCCCAGTCGAGCGTCGCGCTGCCGCGTCCCCGCGCGCGAACGAGGCACGACGATCCGCTCACCGGCATGATCATGAGGTCGATCGAGCTGCGCTCGGCAAGGCGGTCGGACAGTTGCTGCCATCTGTCACGCAGTGCCGGCCACAGCATCCGTGTGGGAGCTTCCAGCTGTAGGTAAAGGTGCGCCATCGCGTTTCCGCTGACCATTACCGCGACGTCGGCCGACGCATTGAACGCCCACGGATGCGCGAGCGTGCGGTAGTGCCAATGCTCGAGAAGCGCCACCAGGTCCTCGTGCGAGTTCACCGGCGAATGTCCGTGATCGCTCGTGATCCAGAGATGCATGCGGCTCCATCGTCCGTCCCGTTCCGCATCGGCTCGTATTCTGGCGACGGTCTCATCGACGATCGTCATCGCTTCGAGCACGATCGCGGATCCGTGGCCGGCCGAGTGTGACATCTTGTCGATCCCGGTAAGCGCGAGAAAGGCAAAACGCAGCTTCTCAGTGCGAAGCCGGCGCGCGACTTCTCGCCCTACCGATCGGTCGATCGCGAGCCAGCCCGGCAGATTTCCGCGAAAGTGGGTCGCCGCCGCGCGCAGTGCGAAGGCCGGACTTCGCCCGATCCTGTTACTCCGCGGCAGCCCGCGGCCGATCACGCTCAGCGCCCCGATGCTCGGCTGCTCGAGCTCGAAAATGGTCGGCGCCGCCGGGTCGAGATCACTGTCGATGAATCGCATCTCCGGCCCAACGTAGCTGCGCGAGTGTCCGGGCATTCGCGCGACGCGACGCGATCGGTCGAACCATCGAAGTCCGGGCAGCCCGACGCTGCCGGGATAGCGGCCCATGAGAAACGGCGCGTACGCGGGACCGGTTACGGACGGGAACGACGATGTAACCGTTGCCATCGTCCCCTCGGCACGCAGCCGGGCCAGCGCGGGCAGATGGCCACCCTGCATGGCGCTCACGAGAGAATCGGGACGCACGCCGTCGGCAATTATCACGACGACTTGTGCTCCGTCATCTGGCGGGTTTCCCGCCGAGGCACGCAACTTTAGCCTCCCGATGAAGAGAGCAGACTGAGCCCGCGAGTGCGGCGAGACATGAAGAAAGGAAAAGATAGTCCCAAGCGCGTAGCGACGAAGCGCAGCGCCCCGACGCGCGCACGCACGGCGAGTGGGAAGAAACCCGACACGAACCTGCTTGCCTCCGCGGAGAAGAAGGCGCGCGAGGGACTCAAGCAGCGGATGGAGGAGGGACACCTGAAGGCGGGGCGCACTCCGCCTTCGCAGAAATCCACCGCCCGTCGGTCCGGCGCAGCCCGGATCGACGACTCCATCCGCGATTCCGCGCCCGTCACCGAAGACGAAAAGCTCCTGCAGCAGGGCGCGCAGGCGATTGATTTCACCCGCACCGACCCGTGGCGCGTGATGCGGATCATGGGCGAGTTCATCGAGGGCTTCGACACGCTCGCGTCGGTGAACAAGGCGGTGACGATCTTCGGGTCGGCGCGCGTCGGACCCGACGATCCGCAGTACGTGGCAGCGCAGGAAGTCGCGCGCCTGCTGGTAGAATCGGGATTCGGCGTCATCACTGGCGCGGGGCCGGGAATCATGGAAGCCGGCAACAAGGGCGCGAAGCTCGCCGGCGGCCGCTCGATCGGCTGCAATATCGAGCTGCCATTCGAGCAGGGCGCGAATCCCTACGTCGACACGCTGGTGAACTTCCGCTACTTCTTCGTTCGCAAGACGATGTTCATCAAGTATTCGGTGGCCTTCGTCATCTTTCCGGGAGGATTCGGCACTCTCGACGAACTGTTCGAGGCGGTCACGCTGATTCAGACCGGAAAGATCTATAGGTTTCCTGTAATTCTCTTCGGACGCTCATTCTGGGCGGGACTGCTGCGCTGGCTGCACTCGCGCGTGCTGCGGGAGGGCAAGATTTCCGAGGGGGATCTCGACTTGATGCTCGTTACCGACGACCCCGCGGAAGCGGTGGCGGCAATCAACGCCGCGTACAAGGCGCAGAGCCGCATTACCGCTGAGCGCATGGAAGGGACGGACGATGGCAAAGAGCAGTAAGGGCAAAGATGCGGGCGGCGACCGCGACCGCGGCGGATTCAAGTCGTCGCGCCACGGCAAGGCGTCCGCGTCCGGTCCGAAGGCGGCCCAGAAAAAGGCCGCCGAAGAGCGCGAGAAGAAGGGAAAGGCGCATGAATCCCACGGCGGGAACAGGTTCCTGCGCGGCCAGCGCATCGATCCGCGGAAAATCGACGGCACGGAGACAGTCGCCGAGCTGATCAAGGGAACGTACCTCGCCTACAACGCAGCTCGGCTGCGTGAGGCGTGCCAGCTTTACGCCGAGAAGATGCTGGAGCCCGATGTCACCGTCGGTCTTTCGATAACCGGCGCGTTGACGCCGGCCGGCCTCGGCATGTCGGCGCTCATTCCGCTCATCGAGGCTGGGTTCGTCGACTGGATCATCTCCACCGGCGCGAACTTGTACCACGACACGCATTTCGGGCTCGGGCTCGCGATGCACCGTGGCAACCCCACCGAATCGGACGTGGTACTGCGCGAGGAGGGCGTCGTCCGCATCTACGACATCTTCTTCGACTACGACGTGCTGCTCTCCACCGATGCTTTCTTCCGGAAGATCATTACAGGGAAGGAGTTCCAGCGCGCGATGTCGAGCGCCGAGTTCCACAACCTGTGCGGCAAGTACGTGCGCGAGCGGGAGAAAGCGCTCGGCATCGGACAGAAATCCCTGCTGTCCGCGGCCTACGTGGCGGGCGTGCCGATCTACACGTCTTCTCCGGGAGACAGCTCGATCGGGATGAACGTTGCGGCGCTCGCGCTCGACGGTAACAAGTGCCTCATCGATCCCAACCAGGATGTGAACGAGACGGCGTCGATCGTTCTCGACGCCAAGCGCGGGGGCGGCAAGAGCGGTGTGCTCATACTCGGTGGCGGCAGCCCCAAGAACTTCATGCTGCAAACCGAGCCGCAGATCCAGGAAGTGCTCGGCATCGACGAAAAGGGGCACGACTTCTTCCTGCAGATAACGGATGCGCGGCCAGACACCGGAGGCCTTTCCGGGGCGACGCCCGCCGAGGCGGTGAGCTGGGGGAAGATCGATCCGGACCGGCTGCCCGATGCCGTGGTTTGCTATCTCGATTCGACCGTCGCGCTGCCGCTGCTTACATCGTATGCGTTCAGCGAGCACGCGCCGCGTCCGCTCAAGCGGCT
>DATLXE010000278.1:0-1806 GCA_035575795.1 Gemmatimonadaceae bacterium | reverse complement strand
AACGCCGCCAGAGGACTGGCGGCGTTCAAATGTTGGTTGCGGGGGCAGGATTTGAACCTGCGACCTTTGGGTTATGAGCCCAACGAGCTACCGGACTGCTCCACCCCGCGTCAGGGAAACCCAATCGTAGCATGGAACGCTCCCCAATCCCGCGATTCACCGCTTGCCGGAAACGTGGCACCTGGAGTGCAAGCACAGGAAGGAGCTACGCGCACGGTGCGCGCGATGGCGCGAGGGGGTATCCAACGGTTCTGGTAATCGAAGACAACGACGACGTTCGCGACATGATGGCGGTGACGTTGGAGATGGAAGGTCACGAGGTCATGGCAACCGCAAACGGCCGTGACGCGCTCGAAATCCTGCGCGGTGGGGCGGTGCCCTGCGTCATCCTGCTCGACCTCATGATGCCGGTGATGAATGGCTGGGAATTCAAGGGGGCGCTCAACGCCGACCCGAGATTCAAGGACTTGCCTGTCGTCGTGATTTCAGCTGCGGGCGCCGAAATTCCGCCACTCTCACGCGTGGCCGCGTACATGTCCAAGCCGATCGACATCGACATGCTCCTGGACGTGGTGGACGACTTGTGTCTGGGTAAGCGTACCGAAACGGAACGAACCGAGCCCCTCAGTGCGCCTGTGGTTTGGCGTCGCGAATGATAAAGAGCAGTTCTCCTGGGCGGATGAGGCCCAGTTCCTCCCTGGCGATCATTTCAATCGCGGACGGATCTTCTCTCAGCCTCCGGGCGTAATCCCTCAGATCCGCGTTCTCATTCTTCAGGACCCCCAACGACGCATGCGCGCTCAGATACTGCCGTCGCGCACGCAGTCGCTCCAGCAGGCCCTTGTCCCCGACGAGGGCATCCACCACGAGCACAACGGTGACGAACACCAGCAGCCGGTTGACGATCTTGCTCCGGCTAGACGAGGGCACAGCCACCGGCAGCACGCGCTTCCGCCGCAACGGCTCGGGGCCGGCTTCGCGACGCGGCGCCTGCCTGGGATCGAACGTGGCTGTCATGGGTTCGGGGGACCGTCCTTTGTACACTACTTTCGGCAGAACACCGTGCCGAAAGTAGAGACAGGGGTGGGATGTGATGGCTGAAGGGGCCGTGATCGTACTGACAACGCTGCCGGTCGACGCGGATACGTCGGCTTTCGCTCGAGCGCTGCTGGCAGAGCGGCTGGCCGCATGCGTGCACGTGTCGGCACCGATGACCTCGACCTACCGCTGGGAGGGGACCATCGAGGAGGAAGCCGAACGGCAAGTGTCGATCAAGACGTCCCGAGAGCGCATCGCCGCCCTGTGGGATCGGGTGCGCGACCTGCATCCGTACGACGTGCCGGAGTTCGTGGTGCTGCCGATCGTCGACGGCAGCGAGGCGTACCTTCGGTGGATCTCGGAGAGCACGGCGCCGGAGCGCCCGACCTGAAGGTCGGGCCTACACGGGGTCGGGCCTACGCTGGGTCGGGCCTACGCGGGGAGAGGGTCGCAAGGTGAGGGTGCACGGCGCCGGAACGCCCGACCTGTAGGCCCGACCTTCAGGTCGGGCGCTTAACCGAGCGCCTGCCGCAAGTCGTCGATGAGGTCCTGCGGATCCTCGATGCCCGCCGAGATGCGCACGAGACTGTCGGTCAATCCGATCGCAGCGCGCCGCTCCGGCGGCACCGACGCGTGGGTCATCGATGCCGGGTGCGACATCAGGCTCTCGACGCCGCCGAGACTCTCGGCGAGCGCCATCAGCCTGACCGAGTTGCAGATCCGCCGGGCTTCCTCGAACGACCCGACGTCAAACGACAGCATCCCGCC
>DATLXE010000277.1:0-41505 GCA_035575795.1 Gemmatimonadaceae bacterium | reverse complement strand
CTCGCCAACTTCGCAATCGCGGCGTCCAGAGTTTGTGTCACAAAACGAAGTATAACCGGATGGAACGGGGCGGCCCAACACGCGCTGCACCAGACGGCCGCCGCTGCGATCGCGAGCGGCCGCTGGTGAGCGCCGGGCGTTGATATGGCTGTCTTCTGTCAATTAGACACACCTGTCCCGCCTCAGCGCTGTTCGTGAGTTCTCCTCTCAAGCACGCTCTTCCATGCTCGTCGTTGTTCAGACCCGTCTGGTCGGCGACACCGCGTGGAACCGTAGTTGTCATCTGTTCCGACCGCTTCTGCATCACGATATGGCTTCCGCGTTGTCGGCCCCGCACGAATCCATGCGCTTCAAGAATCTTGCACACGTCGCGGCCGGATAGCCGCTGGAGCTTACCCAACCGCCACATCGACCCGAGTGACGAACACCTCGGTGTGCAACCTGCGAACGACTTCCGTTTGGTCCGCAGATTCGAAGAACAGCTCCAGCGCTTCGGCGAGATGGGCTCTCGCTGCCTCCACGGTGGCGCCTTGACTCGCGATGTCGAGCTCAGGGCAGAGCGCCACGTACGAGTCGTCCTCCCGTTCGATAATCGCGGTCAGTTGGCGGGTGGTCTTCATGGACCTCATTGTATCCCGCGTCCACCTGCTCGAGCCTTTCGGATAACTCGAGGTACATGCCGCCTTGAGGCTCAACAACGTGCGGCAGATCGCGACGTTCGACTCAGGGTTCGACCGCTTCGACGGCATCGAGCGCATCGGGCTCTGACGGACTCATTCCCCCTGCGAAGGGCCACGGCGTGGGGGCGCCTCGCGGCTGGTGATCCCGGTGAGCGGATTGAGCCATCGCAGTGCGGTGAACCTGAGAAAGTCGGTATCGGTGTGTGCAGGACGGCTTCCGAGTCGATGACGAGCGCGGCAAGTTGCGCGTCGGTCACCAGATTCCCGGCGGCGCCCACCGACTACAGCAGGACGAGCACATGCTCGATGTGATCGGCGTGAGGTTCCAGGACCTGGACGACGGGCTGCGCCAGCCAGGCGCGGACATGGCCCGGCGGCCTCGCCCGGCGTCATGGGCCGAGCAGCAGATTGACGTCAGGAACGATCATGTCCGGCCGGGCGCGTCTGCCGCTCCCGGAAGACGTCCGCCTCGAGCTCGTCGGCGAGCTTGTTGAAACTCGTGGGGTCGATGCCCGGGCGCAATCCCAGTGGTCGCGCCGTGAGAATGAACGCGGGACGTCCGGCCGGGGTCGGCTCGCGGCCCAAGGCGGCACGAACGGCGTGGTTGAGGGTCTCTTTGAAGGACCGACGCGAGCGGTGCATGGCCTGCTTCAGCAATCGCTCGACATCCTTGTCCAACGTCACGGTGGTTCCATGACTGCATCATGATCCTATAAAACTTGCTGTCAAGATGCGTCGCCGCGTGACGATCGGTGTATGTCTGCGAGCGAAGAATTGCGGTCTACTCCAAGACCCGTTCGGCTGCTGAATCCACGTGAAGATCGCACCGGCACCTGTTCAATCGCGCGGGCTCACATGCGGCTGAACAGCGCGTGTGGCGAGCCAAATACGAGCAAACGTCTGCAGTTGGTTCAAGGTCTGGGACCTGACCGTCGGCATCTGATATCGTCGTCGACAGGCGGGAGGCCACATGAAGCACTTCACGGCCGTCATCGAGCGCGACGCTGACACCGGTGTGTATGTCGGCTGGGTTCCAGGTTTTCCTGGGGCGCACAGCCAGGGCGATACGCTTGACGAACTTCGCGCCAACCTTCACGAAGTCGTCGAGATGATATTGGAAGATGGCGACCCACGCCTGGAGAGCGAATTCATCGGCACCCAGGCCGTTGAAGTGGCGTAGCGGAGCGCATGCCCAAGCTGCCCGTCCTCAAACCCCGCGAGGTCGTGGCGCTCCTCGGGAGGTTGGGGTTCGCCGAGGTTCGACAACGCGGCTCACATCGGCAGTTTCGACATGCTGACGGTCGTGGCACGACCGTCCCCTTCCACCAGGGTCGGGACATTTCGCCGACGCTGTTGCGTCAGATCGCGAAAGACATCGGGGTCTTGGTCGAAGATCTCGTGGCCGGGCAACCAACTCAGCAGCCGAACATCGCGCTGCAGCCGTCGGCCGGTGAGTCGCCGACAACAAAGAAGCCGCCGGAACCCGGCCGCGGCTGAGCGCGCACGTTGATTTCTTAGTTCGGCAGATCATTCAATATTCTCTCGCCAAGGGAAGTCACCACCTATGAAGGGCACTAGCAGGATGCTAAAAAACGCATCCTGCATGGCCAGAGTTAACCGGGAACATGGGTAACACCCAGGTCGTCGAGGTGATCCCGACGATCTCGGGGGATAGACCTGCTCGATCTCCCGAACCCCTGTCGCAAGCTGGCCATCGCGTCGCGGCGGGACGCAATCTGCGATACTCACGTGTCATGAAGATCCGCCATTTCGTCCTGATTGCCCTGGCCGCCATCGTCGCCGCGGGGGCCGCCGCCTGTTCCAATCCTGAGAAGGAGCAGCTGAAGAAGACGACCATCCCGACCTACGACAAGACGACGGGGAAGCTTACGGAGCTGACCTACGACATGAACAAGAACGGGAAGATCGACACGTGGACGCAGATGGACGGCGCGCGCCCGGTGTTGACGCGTATGGACCGGGACGAAGACGGCACGCTCGACCGCTGGGAGCACTACGGTGCCGACGCGAAGCTCGTGAAGGTCGGGCTCTCGCGCAAGAACGACGGCAAGCCTGACGCCTGGGCGTTCGGGTCCGCGGACGGCAAGCAGATCGATCGTGTCGAGGTCTCATCGACGGGGGACGAGAAGAAGATCGACCGGTGGGAGCGTTACGGCGCCGGCAACGTCATGGTCGAGGCGGACGAGGATACCGATCGCGACGGACGTGCCGATAAGTGGGAAACCTACGCGAACGGTGCCGTTCAGACGGTCGCGTTCGATCTGGACAAGGATGGCCGCCCGGATCGACGGTGGACATACGACGGCGGGGCGCTGGTGAAGATCGAGAGCGAGCCTGATGCGTCTGGAAAATATACAAAGTCTCAGGCTGTGAAATAAAGCTGGTCTTTTTGAAACGACTTTGTAACGCTTACGGTGACTCGGCTTTAAACACGCAAAATAAGATCGACTAAACACGCTCGGTGCTCTTGACGAGCATCAGGTCGCTGGTGAATACTCACTACCGATTCGCCGAATATTCCGGCAATCGACTTTTTGCCTAGGGGGCTGACTGACATGCGTAAGATTTTTGCCGCTGCCATGACCTTCGTCGCTGCGTCGTTCGCGATGCCGGTCGGCGTTTTTGCGACCGCTGCGAAAGCCAAGGCACCGCAGGCGCAGGGCACCGGCGGCCTCACCGGCACGGCGAAGGATGCCGCATCTAACAATCTGTCGCAGGTGAAGGTTCAGGTCCGGCCAGTAAATCCGGCCCCGGGCCAGGGGCTTGCGGCTACAGGCACGACGAATGCCGCCGGCACGTTCTCGTTCGCCGGCCTCGCGCCCGGACAGTACGTCGTCGAGATCATTGACCTGGCCGGTAACATCGTCGGCACCACCTCTGCGGTTACGGTTACGGCGGGCGCGGTCACGACAGTTTCAATCACCGCGGCAGCGGCTGGCGCCATCGCGGCGGCCGGCGCAGCGGGTGTTGGCGGCGGTCTGCTCGGCCTCGGCACGATCGCCACCGTTGCGGTGGTTGCTGGAGCGGCGGCGCTCGTGACCGTCGGCATCGTGGCCGCGCGGGACGACGCCAGCCCAAGCCGGTAACACCGGTTTTCGCTCGGATCGTTCGCTCGTTCGGACGTTCGACAAGTTTCAGCGGGGACCGCACGTTGGTCCCCGCGTTTGTTTTACGGGCAACTGTTGAGGTCGCCCGAGGTTACCCGGCTCAAGCCGGTGCTATCCCTCATAGTTTCATCCAACCGAATGGTTTCCCCTGACGGCGGAGACCTGCCCCGGCGTAACACGTTGTTATGTCCTGAGCCGGGTGTGCCTACGCAAAAGACGTGTGCGTCTGCGCGGGCAGCATCCGGCAACGCTGCCCCTCCGTGGGCGTGTGCAGCCGCCGTTCGCGTTTCCCTGCGCAATTCCGCGCATGTAAACGAGAGGGCGGTAGCCTGTACCATCTATGCGCAGAGCAGTCCTTTTCCTCCTTCCGGCGATCCTGCTCGTCCCGTGCTTCGCGGCCGGGCAGTCGACGGCGAACTCGACCGTCGAAGACATCCGCAAGGACGCGCGTGGCCATCTAGGGCCGTTCTATCTGACGCCGGGCATCCAGCTCAAGGAGCTCGGGGTCGACACGAACGTGTTCAACTCGTCGGACGACCCACAGTCGGACTTCATGTTCAACGTCAGTCCGAAGTTGAATGTGTGGCTGCCGATCGCCCGCCGGGCGCTGCTGACGACCACCGTTGCGACCGATCTCGTCTGGTACGCCAACTACGGCAGCGAGCGATCGGTGGATCCCCAGCTCACCGCGCGCGCCGACGTCTTCCTGCATCGCCTCACGGTCTTCGCTGAGAACGCATATCTGAACACCCGCCAGCGACAGAATTTCGAGATCGACCTGCGGTCACGGCACCTGGAGAACAACTTCTCGGCAGGCGCCGTCTACCAGCTCACCCCCAAATTCTCGCTGCAGGCGGCAGGCCGGCGCAGCATCGTGGAGTACGACGCCGATGCCCCGCTGTTTTTCGGCACCGACTTGCGCGAATCGCTCAACCGCCGTACGACAGGGTTCAGTCTCACGGCGAAACACAAGCTGAGTCCGCTGACCTCACTCCTTCTCAGCGCCGAGCGATCGGCGGACCGATTCACCTTCGCGTCACAGCGCGACAGCAACGGCTTGCGTATCGCGCCTGGGGTCGAGTTCAAACCAAAGGCGCTGATCAGCGGGGTTGCCTCGCTGGGCTTCAGGCGTTTCACGCCGGAGCATCCGGAAGCGCTGCCGGCATTTACGGGCGTGGTCGGAAATGTCGGCCTCTCCTACACCCTTCTTGGCGCCACGACGTTCGGTATCAGTTTCAACCGCGATGTTCAGTACTCGTTCGAGCCGTTGCAGCCGTACTTCGTGAGCACGAGCACGGGCGCTTCGATCAGGCGGGCCATCGGCCGCCGTTTCGATGCGATCGCGTCAGTGGACCGGCACCGTTACGCATACCGCGACCTGAACACGGTGCTCGCAGTTTCCACGCAGGCACGGCAACGCGTCGACACCACCTGGAACTACGGTGGGAACCTTGGCTATCGACTGAACCGCACGACCAGGATGGGGTTCGGCGCGTCCTACTGGCAGCGCGACTCCACGACTGTGAACTTCCGCGACTACGACGGTCTGCGGATCGGAACAACCGTTACCTACGGGTTTTAGCAATGCAGAAGACAATCACGAGTGCCCTGGGTATCGCCGCGATGCTCTTGATCACGATTGCAGCCACGTACGCGCAGTCGGCGGGGGACTACCGCATCGGCGCGCAGGACGTGCTCACCATCCAGGTGTTCGACCAGCCGGATCTGGGAGGGAAGTACGCGGTCGAAGCAGACGGGACATTCAGTTTTCCGCTGATCGGCCGGGTCAAGGCCGCGGGAATGTCGCTGCGAGCCTTCGAAGAAGAGTTGAAGAAGAAACTGTCGGACGGGTACTTCAGGAACCCACAGGTCACCGTCGCGGTGGAGCAGTATCGGAGTCAGCGAATTTTTGTGATGGGTGAAGTTCGGATCCCAGGGCCGGTTCCCCTGACCGGCGGCATGACCCTGATCGAGGCGCTTTCCCGAGCCGGTTCAACGCTGCCGAGTGCTTCGGGCGAAGTTGCCATCGTGCGGGCGCAAGGGGCAAAGGGTCCGGTCCTGCCTGGTGCAGTCTCTGACGCCGATATCTTCCGGGCGTCCATTCGGGATCTCGAGAGCGGATCACAAAGCCAGAACATCGAGCTTCGGGACGGAGACACGATCTTCGTACCACGCGCCGAGACTCTCTACGTGTTCGGCCAGGTGAAGAATCCCGGATCCTACTCAATTCAGAAAGACACGACCGTGTTGCAAGCCTTGTCCCTTGCAGGAGGCGTCACGGAAAACGGCGCGATGAACCGGATCAAGATCGTCCGCATCGTCAAGGGTGAGAAGCGCGAAGTTAAGGTCAAGCTCACCGACGTAGTGCGACCTGGCGACACCCTTATTGTTCCCGAGCGGTATTTCTAATCGTGTCTGAAAGGCTCCAGATGAATGACGAGTTGAACCTCGACGCTCCGCCAGACCCGCCGCAGTCTCCCGGTGCCGAAAGCCCGGCTGCGAGGCGCCGCTCTTCCGACGCAGCAGTCCTCCCGGACATGTCATCGGCAGGTCGGGAGGTGCACTTGACGGACTACTTGAAGGTTCTCTACAAGCGCCGCTGGACGGCCGCGACGGCATTCCTGCTGATCGTGGGCACCGTGACGATATACACGTTCACCGTCACTCCAATCTTCGAAGCCAAGACCCGGCTGCTGATCGAATCGGACGAGCGGAACGTTGTCTCGTTCAAGCAGGTAGTTGAAGAAGACCAGACGAAGGCCGACTACTACCAGACGCAGTACAACATCCTGCAGAGCCGGGTACTGGCGCGGAAGACGTTAGACTCACTAAAGCTGTGGAACAAGCAGCCCTTTGGCGGCGAAGCTGAAAAGTCCTTCAGCCTGACCAAATCCGTTCTCGGCATTCCCGGGGCGCTCATGGGGCTGTTCAAGAGTGACGATGCCGTTATCGAGAGTTCTATCCCCGCGGCCGACGAGACGATCGCACAATCCCGCGCCATCGACCGGTTTCTCGCCGGCCTGACCGTGGCCCCAATCCGTAACAGTCGGCTGGTCGACGTGAAGTATCAATTGCCCGACGGTGCCCAGGCGGCGTCGATAGTGAACACCCTCGCAAAGAATTATATCGAGCAGAACCTCGAGTACAAGTTTATGGCCTCCAAGGAAGCCAGTGACTGGCTTGGGGAACGCCTCGGGGAGCAGCGCAAGCAAGTCGAACAAGCCGAAGTCTCGCTCCAGCGCTACCGCGAGCAGAATGACGCTATTGCGATGGAAGATACGCAGAATATCGTCGTCCAGAAGCTTTCGGACCTGAACGCCGCCGTGACACGCGCGAAGACCGAGAGAATCCAGAAGGAATCGATGTATCAGCAGTTGCAGGCCTCGCAGTCGAACCCCGCGATGCTGGACACCTTTCCTGCAATCCTCACGAATTCGTTCATTCAGCAGCAGAAGTCAGAGCTGGCCGCGCTTCAACAGCAACAGGGGCAACTGGCGGAAAAGTTGGGAGACAAACACCCCGACCTGATCAAGATCAAATCGGCAATTCAACTGGCACAGCTGAAATTGAACGGCGAGATCGCGAAAGTCGTCCAGTCGGTTCGGAGCGAGTATCAAGCAGCGCTCGCGCAGGAGAACAGTCTTACGTCCGCTTTGAATCAGCAGAAGGGCGAGGCGCTTTCCATGAACCGGAAGGCCATCGATTACGGCGTCCTGGACCGGGACGTTCAGAGCAGCAAGCAGATCTACGACAGCCTGATGCAGCGGGCCAAGGAAACCGGCGTCGCCGGAGAATTAAAGACCAGCAACATCCGCGTCGTCGATCTCGCCGAGCAGCCGCGCCGTCCTGTTCGACCGCAGAAAAGAACGAACCTGCTTCTCGCGCTGTTTGGGGGCACACTCCTCGCTTGCGGTTTGGTGTTTTTCTTCGAGTACGTGGACAGCCGGATCAAGAATCCAGAGGAGATTCGGGCCCATCTTGGTCTCGCTCACCTCGGGTTGCTTCCGAGTGTGGACAGCAAGGCGGGCTACCCACTGCTTCACAATGGGGTTGCGGCGAACTTCAGCGAATCCTTTCGCGCCATCCGTACCAACGTTCTCTTTTCATCCGCCGATAAGGGCTCGCGCTCGATGGTGGTTACCAGTACGGGCCCTGGCGAAGGCAAGAGCATGGTCGCAGCTAACCTCGCGGTCTCCCTAGCTCAGGCGGGGCAGCGCGTTCTCTTAATTGACGCCGACATGCGCAAGCCAAAGGTTCACGAGATCTTCGGAGTGGCCCAAGAACCAGGGTTCTCTAATGTCCTCGTGGGTGATGCAAAGGCTAGCGAGGCAGTTCGGGAAACCCCTGTCAATGGCCTTTGGACAATGACGGCCGGAAGAATACCGCCCAATCCCGCGGAACTCCTGGGTTCTGTACGGTGCCGCGACTTCGTGGAATCACTGAAAGGACACTTCGACTGGGTGATTTTAGATTCTCCCCCGATTATGGCGGTCACCGATGCGGCCTTGTTGGCTCATTACGCAACGGGAGTCGTCTTCGTTGTGGGGGCGGAGATGACCAGTCGCCACGCGGCGAAGAGAGCCCTCGAGCAGCTCGAGACCGCCAATGCCCGGTTCGTGGGTGCGATCCTGAACCGTGTCGACCTAGAACGCAACGCATACTACTACTCGCAGTACTATCGACGTGAGTACTCGGAGTATTACGCTAAGACATCCTAGAGCTACGATGAACACTGCGCCCGCCAATTTCGCCATAACAGGCGCTGCCGGCTATGTTGCGCCGCGCCACCTCAAGGCGATTCATGAGACAGGCAACCGACTTGTCGCGGCACTCGACCCCCATGACGCGGTCGGCGTGCTGGACCGCTACTCCCGGGACGTTCGATTTTTCAGCGAGTTCGAGCGGTTCGATCGCCATCTCGAAAAACTACGCCGCGGGCCCATTGAAACGCGGGTTCAGTATGTCAGTGTCTGCTCACCAAACTATCTTCATGATGCTCATATTCGGCTGGCGTTACGCGTCGGCGCCGACGCGATCTGTGAAAAGCCTGTAGTTATTAATCCCTGGAATGTAGATGCACTGAGGGAACTCGAGGCTGAAACCGGCCGTCGCGTTAACACGGTGCTGCAGTTGAGGCTCCATCCCGCGTTGATAGCACTTAAGTCAAAGCTGGAAGCTGAGTCAAGATCGGTCCAGCACGACGTGTGCCTCACGTATGTGACGGGACGAGGTCCTTGGTACGGCGCTTCATGGAAGGGATCAGTAGAACGATCAGGAGGGCTGTCTACCAATATTGGAATTCACCTGTTCGACCTTCTGTTGTGGCTTTTCGGTGAACTGCGGGACTGTGAAGTCCAGCTACGTGACTCCACACGTGAAGCCGGGTTCATCGAACTGGAGCGCGCAAGAGTTCGCTGGTTTCTCTCTACAAACTTTGGTGATGTGCCCCAGCACCCCGGCGGCCAGAGACAGACCACTCATAGGTCCATCAGTATCGATGGCCAACCGGTCGAGTTCTCGGACGGATTTACCGATCTGCACACCCGTGTCTACGAAGAGATATTGGCCGGTCGCGGCTTTGGGCTAGACGTTGCTCGCCCGGCGATATCCCTGGCGGAACGCATTAGAAACGTGGATATCTCCCGCTCAACCCACACTCCACACCCGATGCTTGCGAGCGTCTGATGCAGGACGTCTTCATCCACGAGTCAGCCTATGTCGACGAAGGGGCCATAATAGGCGCAGGCACCCGGATATGGCATTTTAGTCACGTCATGCCGGGCTGCCGAATCGGCGAGCGGTGCAACATAGGACAGAATGTCGTCGTTTCTCCAGGCGTTGTAATAGGGAACAACGTCAAGATCCAGAACAACGTCTCGGTTTACACCGGGGTCGTTCTGGAGGATGACGTGTTCTGCGGACCATCGATGGTGTTCACGAATGTGGTGAACCCGCGCAGTCATGTCAGCCGTAAATCGGAGTACCGCCAGACAGTCGTCCAGCGTGGAGCCACACTGGGTGCTAACTGCACGATTGTGTGCGGGCATTCGATCGGCCGATTCGCATTCGTAGGCGCCGGTGCCGTAGTGACGCGTGACGTTCCGGCTTATGCCCTTGTGGTCGGCACACCGGCGCGCATTCGCGGCTGGATGTGCGAGTGTGGTTTGCGACTTCCAGGGGGCATCAAGAGTTCGGCGAGCACCACATGCGCCAGTTGCGGCGTTGCCTATAAGACGACCGCGGCCGGCGAACTGACGCGAGCCGATAGCACCGACTCGTCCCCCGTCATATCCTGAACCAACTTCCGTCTCGCCTTCGAACCAAGTCCCATGGAACTGAAAAACAGCAAAGTCCTCGTAATTGGCGGGGCAGGCTTCATAGGCAGTTTCGTAGTCTCAGAGCTGCTAAAAACCGATGTCGCTGAAGTGGTGATCTACGACAATTTTGCCAGGGGTAAGCGAAGCAACATCGAGACGAACCTGGCGGACCCTCGTTGTCGGTTGTACACGAACGGCGGCGATGTGCGGGACGTGGATCTACTAAACGATGCGATGCGCGGCGTGGACGGGGTGATCCACTTGGCGGCGATGTGGCTCCTGCACTGCAAGGATTTTCCGCGCACGGCCTTCCACGTCAACATCGAGGGCACGTTCAACGTACTGGAGGCCTGTGTCCGGAATGACGTGAAGCGTCTCGTGTATTCGTCCTCCGCTTCCGTGTACGGCGACGCGGCCGAAGTACCCATGACGGAAGGTCACCCGTTCAATAACCGCAACTTCTACGGTGCCACCAAGATCGCCGGCGAGTCCATGTGCCGGGCGTTCTATGATCGCTACGGCCTCAGTTACGTGGGCCTTCGATACATGAATGTTTACGGCCCTCACCAGGATCAGACCGCCGCCTATACTGGGGTGATTCCGATCATGCTGAACAAGATCGACGCCGATGAGGCGCCGGTCATCAACGGAGACGGATCCCAGGCCTATGACTTCATCGACGTAGAGGACGTCGCGCGATGCAACGTGCTGGCGCTCCGGGCGGACATCGCGGATGAGTTCTACAACGTGGGCACGGGCGTCCAGACCAGCATTCGCGAACTGTGCGATCTAATCCTAGCTCTCAAGGCTTCGGCTCTAAAGGTGACCTACAAGCCGTATAGCGCCGATGATGCTCGGAGGATGGTCCAGAACCGCATCGGCTGCCCGAAGAAGGCGGCTGCGGATCTTGGCTTTACGCACCGCTACGACCTGCCGACGGGGCTGCAGCGCCTGATCGACTGGCGGCTCAGTCATGGATACCAGCTCGCATGAAAGTCCCAATCGCCCGCACGGCACTGAGTGAATCGGAAATGCAAAGCGTGCTCGGGCCGCTGCGCAGTGGCTGGCTCGTGCAGGGACCGAAAGTTCGCGAGTTCGAGGAGAAATGGTCAGCTTTCACGGGCGCTGGACATTCAATAGCCGTGACGTCCTGCACGTCGGCGCTCCATCTCTCGCTGGCTGCGCTTGGTTTTGGACCCGGCGATGAGGCTATTGTCCCCGCGTTTACCTGGGTCGCCACGGCCAACGTCGTTGAGCACCTGGGCGGCCGTGTGGTGTTCTGCGACATCGACCTGCGCACGTTCAACCTGGATGTGTCGATGCTCGAGGAGAGGATCACCCCACGCACGCGCGCGATCATCCCGGTTCACCTCTTCGGGTTGTCTGCCGACATGGCACCGGTTCTGGAGATAGCCAAGCGCCACGGTCTGTGGGTAGTGGAGGACGCCGCCTGCGGCTTTGGTGCCCGTTACCAGGGGAAGCACGTCGGAGCACTGGGGGACACGGGCTGCTTCAGCTTCCATCCTCGCAAGGCCATCACGACCGGCGAGGGTGGCATGGTGACCACGGGCGATCCGACACTGGCTGACAGGATCCGCCGGCTGCGGGATCACGGAGCCGCCATGTCCGACCTGCAACGGCACCTCGGCTCACGGCCTTATCTGTTGGCGGACCATCCGGATGCCGGCTACAACCAGCGCATGACCGATCTGCAGGGCGCCCTTGGCAGCGCACAAATGGAGAGGGCTGACGCCATAATCGCCGAACGGCAGCGGCTGGCGGCTAGGTTTGACGGGGCCTTCGCCGGCCTTGAGTGGCTACGAACCCCCGTCCGACTCGAGGGGTACGCACACGGGTACCAGTCCTACCCATGTCTTTTCGTGCCCGAGTCGATCACTTCGCAGTCCATACCAAGAATTCACGAGCGGCGCAATGCGTGGATGGACCGACTCCAGCAGTTGGGGATATCCACACGACCGGCTACGCACGCAGTTCACATGCTGTCGTATTACGCCGGCAAGTATGGTCTGACGCCCGAGGCCTTCCCCAACGCCTATGCGGCCGACCGTTGCAGCATTTCACTGCCCCTCTTTCATGGGATGGGAGAGGATGAGCAGGCCTTCGTGATAGAGACCGTGACGCAAGGATATATCTGATGTGCGGCATCGCCGGCATCTTTAACTTTAACGGGGAGCCGGCCCCGGCCAGGGTTCTCCGTTCAATGACTGACGCACTTGCGCATAGAGGGCCCGACGGCAGTGCTATCTGGACTTTGGATAATGTAGGCCTCGGGCATTCGCGGCTAGCCATTCTCGATACATCCGCACGCGGCGCCCAGCCGATGAGTTCGGGAGATGGCATTTGGACGGTCACGTTTAACGGCTGCATCTATAACTTTCGAGAGCTGCGCAAGGAGCTCCGAGCACTCGGTCACAACTTCCTATCGGAGACTGATACGGAAGTGATTGCTGAAGGGCTCGCGGCGTGGGGGCCGGCGGTTGCCGAACGGTTCAATGGAATGTTCGCCGTAGCGGCGTACAACCGGCGGACCAAGCAACTGTTCTTGATGCGCGATCGGTTCGGCGTGAAGCCGCTCTACTACTGGTTCACGCGGACCGCCGTCGTCTTTGCGTCCGAGATCAAGGCGATCATGCGGCACCCGGACTTCAAGGTTCGGTTGAACCTGCCGGCACTCAACGAGTACTTCACGTTCCAGAACCAGTTCACCTTCAGGACGCTGTTCGAGGGCGTCTACATGCTGCCCGTGGCCAACACGGTACGCATCGACGCGAACTCCACCGCAGTTGTCCACAACGCCTGGACCGACTACGATTTCACGGCGCCGGACGAGCGGATGACGTTCGAGGACGCCACCGTGGAAACAAACCGCCTGATGCGGCAGGCAGTCGAGCGCCAGATGGTGTCGGACGTGCCGGTCGGGAGCTATCTCTCGGGCGGCATGGACTCGGGATCGATCACCGCGATCGCATCCAACCACGTGCGGCGGATGACCACGTTCACGTGCGGCTTCGACATGTCAGCGGTCACCGGCGTGGAGGCGAACTACGACGAACGCCGCGACGCCGAACTGATGGCCAACCACCTGAAGACGGAGCACTACGAGCAGGTCATCAACGCGGGTGACCTGCGCTGGTCGCTTCCGCGAGTGGTGTGGCATCTGGAAGACCTGCGCGTGGGGATGAGTTATCCCAACTACTACATCAGCAGGCTCGCGTCGCGATTCGTAAAGGTCTGCCTCCAGGGAACGGGAGGGGACGAACTGTTCGGCGGATACCCGTGGCGGTACTACCGTGTGTTCCGCTCGCTCGATCGCGGCGAGTTCTTCGACCGCTACTACGCGTTCTGGCAGCGGCTGGTGGCCGACGAAGAGAAGGAGCAGCTGTTCCAGGATGCGGCCTTCCGGCACATCGATGTAACGGAGCCGCGCCGCATCTTCGAGAAGGTGTTCACGTTCAACGAGTCGCTCGCCTACGACACGCCCGAGCAGCACATCGGCAACAGCCTCTACTTCGAGATCAAGACGTTCCTGCCAGGCCTGCTGCTCGTCGGCGACAAGCTTTCGATGGCCAATGCCCTCGAGGAGCGGTTCCCGTTCCTCGACAACGATTTGGTCGAGTTTGCGCAGCGCATCCCGGTGCGGCACAAGCTCGGACGGCTCGATCACATGAAGCGGATCGACGAGAACGACTTCCGCAATAAAGCCGCCGTCTATCGCGAGCACGACGACGGCAAGAACGTGCTGCGCCAGGCGATGCAGCAGTTCATCCCGGAACAGATCCAGCGGCGGCAGAAGCAGGGATTCTCGGCTCCCGACGAATCCTGGTACCGAGGCGAGAACGCCTGTTACGTGAAGCAGCTTCTGCTCGGCGGCTCCACCGCTTCGGCCGAGTACATCCGCCCCGAGTTCGTTCGCCGCATCGTCCACGAGCACATCGACCAGCGGATCAATCACCGTCTGCTCATCTGGTCGCTAATGAACTTCGAGTGGTGGTGCCGCATTTTCCTGAACGGGGAGCAAGTTCCAGCGTGACGCAGACATCTACCTCGACGACGGCGCCGCAGTGGCTCGTCGAACTCTTCGCCGCGCCATCGCTGGACGAGGGCGTCGCGTTCTCCGCTGAAGGTCAGGCTCTCGTCGTCCGTCGCGGCATCCCGCGTACCTTGGACGTCAAATCGCCCGCGCAGGAGCAGACGAGCGAAACGTTCGGCTTCAAATGGCGGAAGCGGAACACGTTCGACTCTCCCGCGTCACTGGCGCGGATGCGCGAGTGGCTGATTGAGAGGTACGGCGACGTCCCGGCCGCGTCATGGCTGTCGCAGCACGGCTCACGGCCGTTGCTGATCGACGCAGGATGCGGGGCGGGGATGTCGGGGCTCGAACTGCTCGGGCCGCTCGTCCCGCGCGTCCGTTACCTCGCCGTCGATGTATCCGAAGCCGTGGATGTCGCGAGGGAGCGGTTTGCCGAGCGCGGTTTGGACGCTGGTTTCCTCCAGGCGGACGTGAGCAGCCTGCCGCTGCCACCCGAGTCGGTTGACCTCGTTTTCTCGGAGGGTGTGCTGCATCACACGAACTCGACGGAGGGAGCGCTGAAGTCGCTGGCGCGGCTCCTGAAGCCCGGCGGCCGGTTCCTTTTTTATGTGTACCGCCGCAAGGGACCTGTTCGGGAATTCACGGACGACTTGGTCCGCGACCGGCTGCAGTCGATGTCAACGGAGGAGGCCTGGAAGGCGATGGAGCCCATCACGCAGCTTGGCATCTCTCTGGGCCGCATGAAGACCGAGATCGACATCCCGGCACCCATTGAACTACTGGGGATTCCCGCCGGGCGTATCTCTGTGCAACGCCTTTTCTACTGGCATGTTGCCAAAATGTTTTATGGCGAAGACCTGACCTTCGACGAAATGAACCACATCAACTTCGACTGGTACGCCCCCTCCAACGCGCATCGCCAGACACCAGACGAAGTCCGCAGCTGGTGCAAGGCGGCGTCGATGGAGATCGAGCGGTTCGTCGTGGAGGATGCCGGTATTACGGTCATCGCGCGGAAGCAAGCCCCCTCAGAGTTCTCCGCCGTCGAATGAAGGTCGTCTTCATTGGTGCGAGCAGATTCGGCGCGCAATGCTTTCGAGCGCTTCTGGATTTGCCGGGCGTGTCGGTTACCGGCGTCGTCACGGCGCCTCAGCGATTCGCCATCTCCTACAGGCCCCAAGGCGTTGTGAACGTCTTGCACGCTGACCTAGCGGCTGAAGCTTCCGCGCGAGGAGTGCAGTCACTTGTCCTTCCCGAGGGCATGAAGGCCCCGGGGCACTTGGCGCGGGTCGCCGGCTGGCGACCCGACGCGTTCGTGGTGGCGGGGTGGTACCACATGGTGCCGCGCGCGTGGCGCCAGCTGGCGCCGGCCTACGGGCTCCATGCATCGCTGCTGCCGGACTACAGCGGCGGCGCTCCGCTCGTATGGGCGATCATCAACGGTGAGAAACGGACCGGCATAACGCTGTTTCGCTTTGAAGACGGCGTGGACGCCGGTCCGATCGTGGCGCAAGGCGCGACGGAGATCCGCGATGAGGACACGATCGCGACACTTTACGAGCGCGTCGCGACCCTCGGCGAGTCCCTTCTCCGTGAGCACATGCCACGGCTGGCTGACGGGACGGCGTCACTACGGGCGCAACAGGACAGTGCGCGCCGGGTGTTCCCGCAGCGGGGTCCAGAGGACGGTGTTATCGACTGGACCTTGGACGCGCGTCAGCTTATCAACTTCATTCGCGCGCAGACAAAGCCCTATCCCGGGGCGTTCACCACAGCACACGGCCGCAAGCTGACCGTCTGGGCAGCGCGGGCCGTGCCGCCGGATTGCCCGGCGCGTGGGGCGGGTGAGGTGTGGCATCGGGACGGCGGTGTCCTGGTGCAGACGGGGCAGGGTGGGATCGAACTAATCAACGTGACGCTCGAACAGGACTCAATGAGCGGGCAAGAGCTGACGCGACATGTTGCGGCGGGAACCCGCCTGGGTAAGTGAATATGCTCCCCATTCGGACCTCCAGCGGTGTCGCCGGTGCGGCTGCTTCCGGCGCTCCGCCAACCTTGGCCCGTGAAGCGCACCAGCAACCGCTTCTCAGTGCCGACCAGATGATGCGAGCGACCAATATCGCCGACGCCGGTCTACGGATATGCAGCCGGTGCATCTATGACGAACGCGTGTCGGCCATCACCTTCGACGAATCGGGCGTCTGTAACTACTGCCGTCAGGTCGAAATCCTGACGAAGCAGTACGGCACGGGTGCGCCGAAAGGCGAGGACGCCTTCCGCCAGATTGTGAAAGATATCAAGGCCGCCGGCGCAGGCAAGCGATACGACTGCGTCATTGGCGTGAGCGGCGGCACCGATTCTTCGTACATGGTGTACCTTGCAAAGGAGTGGGGGCTGCGCCCTCTCGCGGTGCACTACGACAACACGTGGAATTCGTCGATCGCCACGCAGAACATCTCGAAAGTGCTGCGCGCGCTAGACGTGGATCTCTATACCCACGTCATCGACAACAAGGAGTCCGATGACATCTTTCGGTCGTTCTTCTACGCCGGGGTGGCGGAGATCGAGGCATCAACGGACCTCGCTCTCGCAGAGACGATGTACAGGGCCGCATGGGCGCATGGCGTGAAGTACGTCCTCGAGGGTCATTCTTTCAGAACCGAGGGCATCACACCGCTCGGAAAGAACTACTTCGACGGTCGTTACGTGCAGGCAATTCACGCCCAGTTCGGTAAGCGCCCGATGCGCACGTACCCGTTGATGACCTTCAGTCGCTTCTTGTGGTGGTCCCTCGCCGCGAGGATCCGCAAGATTCGACCATTCTGGTACATCGACTACTCGAAGGAGGACGCTCGGAAATTCCTCGAGCGGGAGTTCGGTTGGCAGTACTACGGCGGCCATCACCTCGAAAACCGGATGACAGCCTTCTGCCATTCCGTGTACCTGCCTCGGAAGTTCAACGCCGACATGCGCAATAACACGCTGTCGGCCCTCGTGCGAAACGGGCAGATGTCGCGTGCTGATGCGTGGGCTTCTTATAACACGCTGCCCGTCATGGAAGAGGACTTGGTCGCTTACTTCAAAAAACGCCTACGGTTGTCGAACGACGAATTCGACGCGGTGATGTCCACGTCCCCACGCGTCTGGCACGAGTTTCCAACTTACAAGAAACGCTTCGAAACACTGCGCCCGCTGTTCGCTGTGCTCGCGCAGTCTAACCTGGTCCCCACGAGTTTCTATCTGAAATACTGTTTCCCATCGCCCACTGGGCGCGGCATCGGATGTTCGTCCCCGTGAACGCTTAGGATATGCTGCGGCCCCGCCTGATACCGTCGTTGCTGCTCCACGACGGCTCAATAGTAAAGACGACTAAGTTCCGATCGCTCAGGTATATCGGAGATCCAGCGAACACCTGCCGAATCTTCAATGAGTTGTGCGTAGATGAACTCGCCTTGTTGGATATCTCCGCAACCATTGATGGACGAGGACCGGACCTCCCATTGCTGAAAGAGCTCGCCTCCGAGTGTTTTATGCCGCTGTCTTACGGAGGTGGCATCGACTCGGTCGAAGTGGCGGGCCGGGTGCTTGAACTTGGGTTCGAGAAAATCATCGTGAATACAGCGGCTCTGCGGAAGCCTCAATTGATAGAAGACATCGCCGTTGCCTTTGGCAGCCAGAGCTTAGTGGCCTCAGTTGACGTGAAAAGAACCAGGTGGCGGCGACAACAGACTTGCTGGGGCGCGTCGGCGACAGTTGACGCGCGTAAAAAACCCCTCGAGTGGGCCCGACGGCTCGAGGATCTCGGTGCCGGGGAGATTCTGCTGACGAGGGTGGAGCGTGAGGGAACCTGGACCGGACTAGATGTCGGACTTGTGAGGTCGGTCACCGAAGCATTGTCAATCCCTGTGATCGCGCAGGGTGGAGCCGGAAACATCTCTCATGTCCGAGAGGCCCTCGACCATGGGGGGGCGTCCGCAGTGGCGGTCGGCAGTATGGTCGTTTTCCAGAAAATGGGCGCCGGCGTTTTGGTCAATTTTCCAACCGATGCGGGTCTTCGTGCTGTCGATTTTTAACGTCGTTACACAGACACTGCGGCTGATAGCCTGGGACCGAAGTATCCCATCCGCAGGGGCCTCGTTACTGGGCGGCTTTCTTCAGGGAGCCACCGGAAGGATTGCTGTCATTGCGTCAGGCGCAGCGACAAATGTTCTGCTCGCACGCGCCCTCGGACCGATGGATCGAGGAGACTTCGCCCTTGCCTTGTTCGTATTCGCACTAACCACCGCTATGGTCAGCTTCGGTGCCGCGGAGGCCTCAGTTCGGCTGCTTGGATTGCGGCAGTGGGCATCGCAAGATGTGTTCGTCACCTCGATCTGGCTAGGTGTCGTTTCAGGCTTTGTCGGTGCCGTGGGTTTGGCCGTTATACCTGCCCTGGTCGCACCGGATTCCTTTCCTTCGTATGCGACGTTACTCCTCGCCGCGGGAGTTCTACCGACGGTGATTAACCTGCACCTCCGCCATCAATTCCTTGGCTGGGGACGAGTCGGCCTGTTCACGCTTGGCGCTGTCGCCGATGCCGTCTCGCTGCTCGTTTGCCTCGCAGTCGTGGGGCTAACTGGCAACATGAACACGACGACGGCTGCTCTGGCCGTTGTTTGTGCCTCGTTGTTATCGCTGCTGACGCACGGATGGCTGGCGTATGGCGCGGGGCAAGCTCTGCGGGGGGTTTGGCAAGCCGCTATCGCCAGGAAAAGCGTCGGGATCGGCGCGGCGTTAGTGACGGCAAGCCTTGCCGGATTACTAACCCAGCGCATTGTCCTCTTCGTGCTGCATGCAGAGCGCGGCTCGGCTGAGGTCGGCGAGTTCGTGGTTGCACAGGCGATTCCAGCACTCCTCGCAAGCATCGCAACCTTGTACGCCGTCGTGGTCTACTCGAGGGCATCGGCCTCCGCAGATAATCTCGAAGTGCGCGAGTTGACCTATAGCGCGTTGCGTCAATCCATGCTCATAGGCTTCATAGCCAGCTTGCCTGTTGCATTAGCGCCGCGTCTTCTTATCGTGGCAATATTTGGCGAGCCGTACGCGCAAGCCGCCATGACCTTGGTAGTCCTCACCTTTGCAACGCTCATTTCGGGCGCCGGCAATATTCTATTCAACGCCCTCGCCGGTCGTGGGCATGAGAAGGTTGCTTACGGCTCGGCGCTCCTCAGCACCGGCGTCATCGTGGCGACAGCAACGCTCCTCACTCCGGCAACCGGGGGGGTGGGTGCCGCTTTTGCTAACGTTGCAGGTGCGTCCGCGGGGACTGTTTACGCCTATCTCCGTTTTCGTGATGCGCTTCGAGACTCACCGAACGAGCCTGTCGCCGTTCATATCAATAGCAACTGAGTCAGGGTATACGTGATTACGATCGTAGATTACGGAATGGGAAATTTGGGCTCCATCGCCAACATGGTGAAGAAGGCCGGGTCGGCCTGCGAAATCGTCTCCACGGGCGAAGCGCTCATGCGCGCACAAAAAATTATTCTTCCGGGCGTCGGATCCTTTGATGCCGCGATGAAACAGATTGATCAACGTGGCCTCAGGCAGGCGCTGGACGAAAAGGCTCTTGTCGAAAAGGTCCCATTTCTCGGTATCTGCCTCGGTATGCAGTTGCTCACCGAAGGCAGCGATGAAGGAGTGTTGCCTGGTCTCGGCTGGATCCGGGGCAAGACGACGGCATTTAAAGGGCGTGTAGGCGCAGCATTAAAAGTGCCACACATGGGTTGGAACACGGTTTCCTGGTGTCGAGATGCCCCACTTCTTGCGGGTTTCAAATCGGCAGATGAGCCCAGATTCTATTTTGTGCATTCATATTTCGTCGAGTGCGAGGTCCCAACCGAGTCCATGCTTCGTGCCACGTATGGCTTGGAATTCGACGCAGGCCTTTGGCGGGAAAACATCTTCGGCGTCCAGTTTCATCCTGAAAAAAGTCATCGGTTCGGTTTGAAATTATTTCAGAATTTCGCCGCGCTCCAAAGTTTCGTCAGCCCTGCAGCGTGATGTCGGGACTGCTCACAACGGTCGAACACGGAAGCGTCCAGGCGGGCGGTGGTTGGTTACGGTGGCCGCTTGCCGCGCTTTACTCACTTGGATTTTTTTCGATAACCGCTGTTGCCCAGGTCAGTCTGAAATTGGGCGTTCCAAGCCGCGACTTAACCATTGGGACCCGCGGCGTAATTCTGGCCTGCGCACTGATCTCAATCGCCGGCGCCGTCTTTCACAGACGCCAGATTCTGTCGCCTGTCCCATTAGCCCTGATCCTAGCGTTCTGGGTCTTTTATACGGCTCGGCTTCTGCAAGCGACGATGGCCGACACGTCGCTCCTCCAGCTTCCGAGCCAAGAGTATTGGCTCTTCGCTTACGGAACGTGTCTCTTCCCCTTTATGGCCTTCTCGGTGACCATCCGCCCGCAGGACCATCGCCTCGTCTGGCGCGCGTTCTTGGCCGGTCTCATCGTAACGATGACCCTGATTGCAGTCACCAATACCGATTATCTGTCTCAGGGGCAAGGGCGGCTCGGGGACGTGAGCGGAAGTATCTCGCCAATCGAAATCGCCTACATGGGGTCGTTGTCGGTCAGCCTGGCGCTCTACTGGCTGCTCTGGCGCCGCGACGGCGGACGCGGTCGGCTCCTCGGCCCAATCGTCTTGCTTGCCCTAGGAGTTATAGCCCTCCTCCTCGGAGCAGGCAGGGGCAGCGTACTAGCTATCCTAGCTTGTGCAGCTCTGACCGTCGCTCCGCGTTTTAGTCGGAGGAAGACCCGAGCAGCGGGACTGGCATTAGGGGCGATTTGCTTGTTCGGCGTCTTGTCATGGGCAGCCGAACGCACAGACAGTCCACTATTCAGGCGAATTGCCGAGCTCGCTGACGTGAGAGAAGAGGACTCGTCATATTTCCGAGCCGTTCTCTGGAATAACGCCATCAACCAGTTTCACCAGAGTCCACTCACGGGCAGCGGCCTCGAGGAGGAGGAGTATCACAGCTATCCGCATAATCTGGTCATTGAAGCGCTGATGGCAACGGGCATTGCAGGAGGTGCGTGTTTCACGATCGCGGCACTGCTTGCGGTCCGGCGGTCCTACCACTTGATAGCCATTGAACACTCGCACGCCTGGATAGGTATGGTATTTGTCAACTATCTGGTGTTCGGGATGTTTTCGTCCGCCATCTACAACTCATTCCAGTATTGGTCGGCACTAGCGGCTGTGTTTGCAGTTCCGTTGCGGGTCGCCGCCGCATCTCCGGCAGCATGGAGGCCACACCTGCGCGAAGTGCGGGGGACAGACTCAAGATGATACCTTCGACGCAGCCGGTGCGGGTGCTGAACATCATGGAGGGGCTGGACCTTGGCGGACAGCAGACTTATACGTTGAGTCTACTACGACACCTGCCGCGCACGATTGTGGTCGACACAGCGTTCATGAACGACGGCGAGCTGCGGCCTGATTTTGAATCCGTCAGCCGGAGAGTCCTGGATCTGGGCACAAGATTTCAAGTAGGTGAAACAATTCGTCGCCCATTTCAACTACTCCGCATGACGCGACGCATCGTGTCACTAATACGGGCCCAGCAAAGTGACATTGTTCTTACTCACAGCATTGTTTCGCATCTGTGCGGGGCGCTTGCGGCGTTGGTTACCCGGACGAAGCAGATAAGACTGGTCGGTGGAAGCATGGCGTCGATTGAGCCGACATACGCGAAATACTTCGGCTGGTTCCATCTGCACCGGCTGACGGCCGCGTACCTGGGATTTCCGGCAGTGCTCGAGGAGCTCCGGGCGAAAGGCGTGAGCCGGCAAAGGCTCGTGCTACTACCGTGGGCAGTTGATGCGGTGATGTTTGCCCCAGCCAACTCTTCCGATCGTTACGCCCGCCGTCGAAAGTGCGGCATTGGCGACGGGGAGTTCGTCATCGGTTGGTCTGGCCGAATCGCCGCAAACATGCAGGTTCGGCATACAGTGCGTCTAGCAGAATCCCTTCTGCGTT
Organism: Gemmatimonadaceae bacterium; assembly: GCA_035575795.1. Classification (GTDB taxonomy): domain Bacteria; phylum Gemmatimonadota; class Gemmatimonadetes; order Gemmatimonadales; family Gemmatimonadaceae; genus UBA4720. Next base: position 19,302 of record DATLXE010000277.1, on the reverse strand, counting down.
CGGGGTTCAACAGATTCCGGTTACTCATCGTCGGCGGGGGACCGTGGGAGTCTGGCCTTCGGCGTCAGATTGAAGAAGCTGGGCTGGCGTCCCGAGCGATAAGTACCGGTTGGCAGCCATTCCGCGAAATTCCCCACTACCTTTCCATGATGGACGTCATGCCTCTGCTTGACGACGATCCCCAGGGGGGTAGTATTGTTCGCGAAGCCATGTCGGCTGGGGTCCCTGTGGTGACAGTGAATGGCATCAGCGGATCGCAAGCAGACTGGATCACCCACATGGAGACCGGCATCCTTATCAGCCCCGAGGACTACATAAACTGTGCGGCGGAAGCCGTCCGCATGTTGGAGGACGACGCCGAACTTCGGGTGCGACTCGCCACAAACGGACGTGATTACGTCCTGGGCAGTATGGGCATGGATAGAGCGGCTGACGTATTCGCGGATACCTGCCGGCGTGTAGCACGCCTGACCAAGACGTTCAGAGATACCGACGCTGCGCGCGATACTCTCCCGCCCACTCTATAATCCTATTCAACCGTGATCAGACTTAAAGCGTTGGTGTGTGTGCGGACGCAAAGCATCCGACATGATGTTCGCGCCTTGAAGGAAGCGCATGGCTACACTCATGCGGGACTTCTGGCCGCCATCTTGGCATTCGACGGCACAGCCGGCCGATCCTCGACAGAAACGATTGACGGTGTCGTGGTCCACCGACGCAGAGGTACAATTCCTTCTTGGCCAATCAGGCGCAGGGTGGTGTCAACTCTTCGTGAATGGTTGACCACCTGCGCATTCATTTGCCGCGATCGGCCAGATGTTGTCAATCTCCACAACATGTCAATGGTGGCGGTGATCCCATTTCTGTGGGCCCTCCGAAGAATCGGGTTTATCAAACGGTTAGTGTGGGACCAGCGGGAGCTGCCTGACGAGCTCCTGGATGCCGGCCCAGTCGGCAGGTGGACGCTCAAGGTGTTAATGCTGATGTGCGATCAGGTTGCCTCAGCTAATGCGGAGCGCAGAAAGTTTATTGGGGAACATCTGGGGACAAAGGTCCGATCTCGCATTACTGTCATCAACAACTATCCTGACCGCGCATTCGCCGAGTGCCCCCGGATGGCTTTGCCAGGTCCGATCGTTGACTGGCTTCGCGGTCGGCAGTACCTCCTGGCGCAAAGCGCTGGCACGAGGGGCCGTTATTTCGAAGAGATCGCGCGAGCGGCTATTTCTCTAAAGCGAGTTCCGGTCGTTGCGGTAGGGCGTTTGGACGCGGCGTTAGCAATGGAACTAGCCGCGTTGCTGGAGGCTCCGGAAGCGCGCGAGTGGGTCTGGGTTCAGCACGAAGTAATTCCTGATGAACTTCCAGGATTCATCGATTCGTCGGTAGCAGCGATAGTTCTGTATGACACGAGAATTGAAAACAATCGACTGTGCGCACCGAACCGTTTGTTTCAGCCGCTGTCTCGCGGGGTTCCTGTGATTGGCGGTAGCAACCCCCCGATAGCGTCAGTGCTGAACGAGACCGGAAGTGGACTCGTGTTGGAATCCGATGGACGGGATGTCCAAGATCTAAGGGCGGGCATCTCCCTGATGCTTGAGGATGCGCCAACCTTTCGTCGGAACGCGGAAGCCTTCAGGCAACGCTACTTGTGGGAATCTCAGTCGGATACCATCGCGGAGTTTTTAGTCGGGGACAGGCGCGCCGACTGGGTCAACCAGAGTAGCCGAGCATGATGTTCACTTACGATTACCTCAAGCAGCAGTACCTGGCCGCGCTTGCGAATGGTTATCGCGTGGTTACATGTGCAGAGTATTCCGAGATGAAGTCGTCCGGCACTATTTCCGGAAAACTTCTAGTGAATCGAGTCGACATTGATTTTTCACTCATAAAGACCGGTCCTATCATGGCAATCATGAAGGAGCTCGATATCCGCGGCACCTTTTTCGTCAGGCTGCACGCGCCGGAGTACAACCCCTTCTCCTTCGAGAATTACCGGATGCTAAAACGTATGGGAACGGAAGGGCACGAGATTGGATATCACTCGGAGGTCGTCGACGGGGCGAATATCTGGGGAGAAGATCCAGCCGACTGTCTCAGACGCGACGTAGCGGTGTTGAGCCTCATGCTTGATATTCAGGTGAAGGGCGTAGCGAGTCATGGGGGGCGAACAGGGCTAAATAATCTTGATTTCTGGCGAGATCACCGGCCGTCTGACTTTGGGCTACTGTATGAAGCCTACGACCGGGAGACCGCGTTCAACCTGTTCGAAGAAAGTCTTTACGTTTCGGACTCTGAGTGGACATCGTGGAAGTGTTACCAGCACGGCCGGTTGAGGCCCGCCGACCGGCGTAGCCTCGGCGAGCACTCGTCGGACGGACACCCCGTCATTTATTCGTTGATCCACCCAGACACCTACTATACCAAGCACTGCTACGAGTCCGACCGGTGAAGACGAGCTCGCGTCAGTCACCTGCTGTCCCGCGATATCGGGTACGCGGCTCGGCCGCAGAAATCGCGGCGGCGCTGCGTTGCGCAAGAGAGGGACACTGGGTGCTCGGGCCGGACCTCGGCGGTGCGACAAAAGAAATTGAGCGTTTGTTTCCGGGACGCGCCTGTGCACTAACCTCTTCCGGTTTCTCTGCACTCCTTGGAGCATTGGAAAGTCTTTCGCTCCGGCGGCAGCCGGTTATCGTCCCTATGGCATCGACCTGCTTCGCGATCGTAAACGCCGTGATCGCCTCCGGTAATAAACCGGTGTTTGCTGACGTCGACCCCGCCGACGGGAACCTGTCGTTCGACGCGGTCCGGCTGGCGCGCAAGCAGTCAGGAGCCAGATGGGTGATTTCGCCGAATCACTTTGGGGCACCCGGCGCGACGTCGAGGTTCCAGACGGAACTCGGACTCCGTGTAATTGAAGACGCTGCCCAGTCATTTTTGACAACGCAGGCGACCGGGACAAGCGCAGACATTCTCGTGCTCTCTTTCTATCCAACGAAAACAGTCAACGGTATTGACGGTGGCTGCGTTCTCAGTTCGAATGGCTCTCTGATTCAGCGGGTGCGACAGTGGACCTACTATGACTCCCAGACGCGAATCGACGCCGCCCCGCGTTTTAACTGCCGGCTCCCGAATATTCATGCGGCGGTGCTGTCGGTAAATCTGAAGCGTCTTCGCGTATTGAGAGAACGACATATGGGTCTACGTCATCGGTTCGACAGCGCGTTTGCGCGTCCTGATCGGGTGCTGGGCGGGCAGGCAACGGGCGCGATTCTGAGTCGCTATGTGCTGCGTTTTGATACGCCGAATCGCTGTCGGCGGTTCCAGGAGCTATTTGCCTCCCGCAAGATTGAGTGTGGACCGCCTCTTCTCTGGACTGCGCCCGCAAGCGAGCGCCGTGGCACGACGGCGGCGCGACTTGTCGGATGCACGGCACTGATCCCGTTTCATGAAGAGCTCAATAGGCGCGAAACGGTGCTAATTGAGCAAACACTCAGGACCGCTTCGTTGTGAGATCTCTGCGGCGGGCTGCGCCAGGTGACGCTATGCAGGTGTACGAGCTCCTATTCGAACTTCGTGGCGGCGCGTCCGTGACGGCGGACGCGTTCTTCGAGTACCTCAAGGACCTCCAGTACACTCCGCACGCCAAGATTATGGTCTTCGCCGACGCCGGGCGCATTGACGCAATGGCGACGATGAACCGTCTGGAGATGCCGCGTTACGTGGGCTTTGCGTGGGAGATCGAGGAGCTCGCTGTACGGGAAGACTGCCGCGGCATCGGGACGGGCACTGAGTTTCTAATGGAGCTGATTGCGGAAGCGCGACGTGAACCGAGGTGCAGGAAGATCATAGTGAAGACAGACAGTGCCGTGGCAAAGCGCCTCTATCGAAAGTGCATGGCGGCGACCGAACTTGTTGTCTTCCAGAGCCAGCTGAATCCTTGTTGAGCACTCGAGAATGACGAACGGTCAAGAGAAGCTTGTCACTATCCATCAGCCGGACTTCATGCCGTGGCTCGGACTATTTCTGAAGATTGCTGCTGCAGATGAGTGGATCGTTCTCGACCACGTTCGCAATAACCCGAAGACTGCGGCATTTTGGGGACGCCGTGTCCGCATGATCATCAACCGGGAGCCGCACTGGATATCCGTTCCACTTGAACGCGGCGGTGATGTATTCGTTCCCATAAAGGATATGCGGCTATCTAGTGCGGCCTCGGGAGCATTTGTCAAACTGCGACGATCGATTCGTGAGAGCTATTCACGCAGCCCGTTTTTCGGCGAAGGTTATCCGCTGTTTGAGGCTTATTTGGATCACCCTAGCCCCTATCTGATCGACAGGAACATGTTTTTCATCGAGCACGTGCTATCGGCCCTGCGCCTGGTCCGCCCCGTGGTCCGCAGTTCGTTGATGGATCCAGCGGGGACCGCCACGGACCTGCTTGTGGACCTCCTGCGCAAGCGTAATGCTGCCTGCTACGTGAGCGGCCGAGGGGCGGAAGGCTACCAGGACGACGCGAGATTTGAAGCCGCCGGCATCCGCTTGCAGATGCGGGAAGACAGAGCTTTCACCTACCCGCAAGTGAACGTGCCTGCCTTCGTTCCGGGGCTCTCCGTTCTGGACAGCGTCATGAACATCGGCTTCTCCGGAGTAGCGAATCTCTTGCGACCGGCGGGGACGGCGCCGATGGACCATGCTTCAGAAACTGCCGCGATATAGACCTTGGATCCTGCTCTTGTTTCGAGCGTAGCCACCTTTGGCTTTTCAAGCCACCCAGATAAGATATGAGCAAACAGATCAGATTTGGCCTCGTCGGCTGCGGCACGATCGCGAAGCGACACGCCGCATTGTTGTCCAGCGGAGGCGTCCCGGGGGCATCCCTCGCCGCCGTCTGCGACACGGTCTCCGAGAAGCGTGACGCATTTGCCACTCAGTTTGGGGCCGCGGCTTTTGCCTCCCCCACTGAAATGGTTGCGAGTAACCAAGTGGACGCAGTCGCGATCCTCACGCCGAGCGGACTGCACGCCGCCAACGTTGTGGAACTCGCGCGCTACGGTCTTCCCATCGTCGTGGAAAAGCCGATGGCCCTGACGCTGGACGACGCAGACCGCATGATCGAGGCCTGCGACCGATACGGAGCACGACTGTTTGTCATAAAGCAGAACAGATTCAACCGTCCGGTAACGGCCGCGCGCGCTGCGCTCGAGGCCGGCAGATTCGGGCGGCTCGTTCTTGGAACCGTTCGCGTACGCTGGTGCCGTCCACAGGCGTATTACGACGCCGCGGCATGGCGTGGGACGTGGGCTCATGACGGGGGTGTGCTGGCAAACCAGGCAAGTCATCACATCGACCTATTGGAGTGGATGATGGGTGACGTCGACAGCGTCACCGCAATGTCGACCCATGCGCTCGCGAAAATCGAAGCAGAAGACACCGCGGTCGCGATCCTCAAGTTTCGAAATGGGGCGTTGGGAGTGATTGAGGCGACGACTGCAACTCGCCCGAAGGATCTCGAGGGAGGCTTGTCGATCCTGGGCGAGCGCGGTTCCGTGGAAGTCGGAGGGTTTGCCGCCAATGAGTTGAAGACATGGAACTTCGCAGAGTCCGTTCCGGAAGACGCGAAGGTGTTCGCCGACTTTGGACGCAATCCGGATCACGCGTCTGGGTATGCGCACGCTGCCTACTACCAGCACGTGGTTGCCTGCATCAACGACGGGCGGCAACAGCTGGTGGACGGGCTAGAAGGGCGAAGAAGCCTGGAGCTCATCGTCGCGATCTACGAGTCGATTGAGGCAGGCAAGGAGATCGAGCTTCGTCTCAATCCAAAACGCTGCCGTCTAGGCCGGGGCTGACAACTATGACAAATGCACCACATACCCGACGGGCCGTTGGCATTCTTAACGTCAACTTTGGCGAGAACGTTACCATTGTCGAGCCAGCCAATCTATATGGCTGCAACATCGGCAGCGACACCTTCGTGGGACCTTTCGTCGAGATTCAGAGCGGCGCGGTTGTAGGGAAGCGCTGCCGGGTGCAGTCGCACGCATTCATTTGCGACCTGGTAACGATCGGCAACGATTGTTTTATCGGTCACGGCGTAATGTTTGTCAACGATGCCTTTCGGACAGGCGGACCCGCCCGGGGGAATAGGCGCCTGTGGGAGAAAACAGCTGTAGGCAACCGCGTCTCCATCGGATCGAACGCGACCATACTGCCCGTAACTATCTGTGACGATGTTGTGATCGGCGCGGGAGCCGTTGTTACCAAGTCGATCTCAAAACCTGGAATTTATGCAGGGAACCCAGCTTCCTTCCTGCGCCCTCACCCGGAGTACACCCAATCGTGACTGTGCGGACTCAAGTTCAAAAGGTTCCCTTCAACGATCTCGCTCTGCACCACCAGCGATTACAGCCGGCTATAAGCGAGGCGTTTGCACAACTTCTTCGCAGTTCTTCGTTCGTACGTGGTGCGGAGGTCGACAAGTTTGAAAAGGAATTTGCCGCGGCCGTCGGAGTACCGAGCTGCGTCTCCTGCGGAAACGGTACTGACGCGCTCTATATAACTCTGAAGGCGTTGGGTGCGAACGCCGGTGATGAAGTCCTCACTACAGCACACAGCTGGATCGCGACATCTGAAACGATCACGCAGACCGGCGCGACCGTGGTGTTCTGCGATACGGACCATGAGACATTCACCATCGACCCGGCTGACATCGAGCGAAAGATTACGGCGCAAACTCGCGGCATCATTCCTGTCCATTTATTCGGGCAGCCGGCGGACATGTCGGAGATCATGCGGATTGCGCGCAAGCATAAACTGTGGGTGATCGAGGACTGCGCGCAGGCGCACATGGCCAGGTACAACGGCGCGACCGTCGGAACCTTTGGCGACGCTGCAACATTTTCATTTTATCCCGGCAAAAACCTCGGTGCGATCGGTGATGCCGGGGCGTTTGTCACACAGCGTGCGGACATCGCGGAGTGGGGCGCCTTATTCGCGCGTCATGGCGGTAAAGGAGACCACTTGATAGAGGGCATCAACAGCCGTATGGACGGTCTGCAAGGTGCCGTGCTCCGCCTGAAACTCCCGCATCTTGCTGCCTGGACCTCCGCTAGACGTGCGATCGCCAAACGATATGACGAACGCCTCAAGGGATGCGGAGACATCGAGATTCCTGCCGTAGCCGAGGGTCGCGATCACGTCTACCATCTGTACGTCATACGCACAGAGCACCGGGACGACCTAAAGGCATTTCTTGTGACGCAGGGAGTCGAGACCTTGATCAACTATCCAAAGGCGCTGCCGTTTTATCCGGCGTACATTCGGCTTGGGGCACGTCCTCAGGATTTTCCGAACGCCTTTGCGAATCAGAGCAGGATTCTGTCGCTGCCGATCTTCCCTGAAATGACGGAGGAGCAGCAGGATTATGTCGTCGGCGCCATAGCGCTGTTCTTTGGCAACCTCCGATCGTAGCTCGTTGGCACGCACACCACCGCGATGGTTGTGAGCGCTACCGACCGTTCATGTTAAAGCCCCGCATCATCCCAGTATTGCTTCTGCGAAAGAGAGGCCTCGTCAAGACGCGTCGATTTGCAGACCCTCTATATGTGGGCGACCCCTTCAATGCGGTACGGATCTTCAACGAAAAGGAAGTCGACGAATTAGCCGTCCTCGACGTAGACGCCACGGTCGAAGGACGCGAGCCTGACTTCGAGCTAGTGCAGGAGATCGTTTCGGAGGCGTTCATGCCCGTCGCATACGGCGGAGGAATCTCTACCGTAAGCCGTGCGGCACGAATGCTTAAGCTGGGAGTCGAAAAGATCGTTGTGAACACCAGCGCCGTGGAGACACCTAACTTCGTATCGATGCTCGCAAAGGAAGTGGGAAGCCAAAGCGTTGTCGTTAGTGTTGATGTGCGCCGGCGTCTACTCGGACGTCTCGAGGTGTACGCCCGTCGAGGCCAGCAGCGTTCTGGTATTGATCCCATTACGTTCGCAAAACGGATGCAAGACGCGGGCGCCGGTGAGCTCTTGATCCATTCTGTCGATCGTGACGGGATGATGGGTGGCTACGACATCGAGCTTCTGAAATCAATTACGAATGTTGTTACCGTTCCCGTCATCGCTCTGGGCGGCGCTGGCAAGTTGGTCGATGTTCGGGTCGCGGTGCAAGACGGAGGTGTGAGCGGCGCAGCCGCTGGCAGCCTCTTTGTGTTTCACGGACGTTACCGCGCTGTGCTGATTACCTACCCAAGGCCCGATGAACTCCAGAAACTGTGGATGGCTGGCCGGACAGGCGGAGACTAAATTGGATTCCTATATCGAAACGCAAGAGAGGCGCATCTGTTCAAGGTGCGTCATGGATTCGTCTGACCCTGAGATTCGGTTCGATGGCGATAACCACTGCAACTATTGCACCCAGGCGTTGGCAAGAATGAAGCGGCAGCTTCTTCCCCTTGCGGAGCGTAAAGCCGCTCTCGATGTGCTCGTTGCGCGGATCAAGGCCGAAGGCGCCGGCAAGGACCACGACTGTGTCATCGGCGTCAGCGGAGGGGTCGATAGCTCGATGGTTGCCTTTGAAGCAAAAAGGCTGGGCCTCCGCCCTCTGGCTGTGCATTTCGACAACGGCTGGGACTCGGAACTAGCCGCGGACAACATCCGCAGCGTTTTGGATGCACTCCAAATCGAGTTGCAGACGTACGTAGTTGACTGGGAGCAGTTCCGAGACTTGCAGTTGGCATTCCTGCGGTCCTCCACAGCAAACTGTGAGATACCGACGGACCATGCGATCTTTGCGACACTCTTCAGGACGGCGTCCCGTACTAAGTGTCGTTACATCCTTACAGGTAGCAACTTGGCCACGGAAGCGATCTATTCAGTGGCGCACGGGCACTACCACCAGGACCTCCGATTCCTTCGCGCGATTCATCGCCGTTTTGGGACGCGGCCCATGTCCAGCCTTCCAACCATCTCGATCCGCCAATATCTCTATTACGTCTTTGTCCGGCGCGTCCGGCAGATTCCGTTTCTGAACCTCGTTTCTTACGATCGAGATGAAGCTAAACGTCTCCTTGAACGCGAACTGGGATGGCGCGATTACGGCGGCAAACACTATGAGTCTGTATGGACCAGATTTTTTCAGGGTTACTATCTTCCTCGCAAGGTCGGCTGCGACAAGCGACGGTGGCACCTATCTTCGCAAATATGTGCTGGGCAGGTTCGGCGGGAAGACGCACTGAAGATTCTCGGGCAGCCGAAATACGATCCCGACCTGTTGCGTCAGGATAAGGAATTCGTCGTCAAGAAGTTTCAAATCACGGCCGCCGAACTGGAGGCATACGTTAGTGCGCCACTAGTACCCGCCTCAGAATTTCCTAACAACAATTTTCTTTTCCATACATTGGCCCCTTTCAAGGATATCTTCCGGGCGATAGCAACGGAGTCCGTGACTTAGTAGTGCGCATCTGGTTGCTGAAAATCGGCGAAGCACCGGCAGTGCTAGATAAGAAGCTCCGTCCGATGCGGATGACTTTGCTGGCCGAAGCCCTCCAAGGCAGAGGTCACACTGTCACCTGGTGGATGTCAACGTTCACGCATGGTGCCTCTACTTTCACTGCTTCGAGCGAGACCCCTCTGACCTCGTCGTCGGGCGTCCGGGTACACCTGCTTCCCTCGCGAGGTTACAAGCGACATCTGTCACTTGCGAGAGTTATTGAGCACAGGAGGACGGCAGCTCAGTTTTCGCAGCGCGCGCTCGCTGAGGAGCAACCCGACATCATCCTCTCGGCACTTCCCACGATCGAGCTCTGCTCCGCCGCGGCGGCCTATGCACGCGCAACGAATGTCCCTCTGGTAATCGACGTGCGTGACTGGTGGCCGGACGCTCTAGCGCTTTCGATGCCGCGACTTATTAGGCCGATAGTTCGTGCGGCTGTCTTCCCGCTACAACGACAGGTCTCTCAAGCGTTTCGGACCGCTGCGGCAGTTACTGGGATCACGGACGAATTTGTAGACTGGGGTGTTGCGAAGTCGGGAAGGAAGCGCGGAGCGCTCGATCGAGCATTTCCGTTTGGATACCCGGAAGAAGTAATGGGCGAGGTAGATCGTGCGACCGCAACTTCATTCTGGAAAGAGAAGGGTCTGACGCTTTCCACGAAAGAGCCGATCATCGCATTCGCAGGAACCTTCGGCCGCGCGCATGACATCCCTGTCGTTCTGCGTGCAGCTGAGCTGTTGGAGCAGCGCGGCTCTCCGGCGCGATTCGTCCTTTGTGGATCTGGTGAGCGACTTCAGGATTACCGAAGCAGGGCGGCCTCTATGAAAAATGTTTTGCTTCCGGGATGGGTGAGCCGCGCTCAGTTGCACGCGCTCCTCGAGCGTGCCGCCGTGGCCGTTAATTGTGTCCCTCTCAGGGATGACTATCTGAACTCGATTAACAACAAGCCGGCAGAGTACCTACGGTTTGGTCTTCCTCTGGTTGTCTCGCCAGGGGAGAGCGTCTTGGGTCGATTAGTCGAGGAATCCGCCTGCGGCTTGACCGTTCCTCACGGTCAGGCTGACAAACTCGCTGATGCACTAGAGGAGATCATCAACACCGACCAGCTACGGTCCGAAATGATGAGACAGTCTCGCGCACTGTACGAACGTCAGTTCCAAGCAGGCACCGTCTACCGGGGGATGGCGATGCATCTGGAGCAGGTTGTGGGGGCGTCTAAATGACTCTCCGCACGAATAGCAGATTTGCATTGCGATGACGTTCAGGTCAACTTCAAGAATGTATCGTCGGTACGGAAAACGGGTAATTGACGTAGTGGCGTCGTTGGCTCTGCTGATTGCGTTAGCCCCGCTTATTGCCTTGGTTACGTTGGCTGTGGCACTGGTCCTCGGACGACCTGTGTTGTTTCGTCAAGACCGGCCAGGTAAAGAAGGGCGGCCGTTCAGGTTGGTGAAGTTCCGGACCATGACGGAATCTTTCGATGATTTCGGCGCGCCTTTACCCGATGGTCAGAGGCTGCCTCGATTTGGGCGGTTCCTTCGCTCAACGAGCATCGATGAATTACCTGAGCTCGCGAACGTCCTCATGGGACATATGAGCCTCGTGGGCCCCAGGCCTTTGCTCTTGGAGTACTTGCCCCGATACACGGCGACGCAGCGTCGGCGCCATGAGATACGACCCGGTATTACGGGGTTGGCGCAGATCAGCGGTCGAAACGGCTTGACCTGGGAGCGGCGTTTTGAGCTTGATGTCAAATACGTTGACTCGTATTCCTTCGCCACGGATCTGCGCATTCTGATCGTAACGCTGGTCAAAATGTTCAGACGGGAAGGGATCTCACAGCCTGGGCATCCCACGGCTTCTTCTTTCATGGGCAGTTCCGGTAGTTGAAGGTCATTGTTGTCGGAGCCGGCGGGCATGGCCAGGTCGTGGCCGACGCTCTCCTGTGTGCTGGAGAACGTGCGTCTCTCGAGCCGATCGGCTTCGTGGACGACGGGATTGAGGCCGGAGTCTTGGTCCTGGGGCTTCCTGTCTTCGGGCCGCTCGCTTCTCTTCCGAGCTTAGCTCACGATGCAGTTGTGGTCGCGATTGGTGACAACGGACGGCGGCGCGAAGTCTGCGTGCAACTCGAAGAATCAGGTCAGCGGCTTGTTGCGGCCGTTCACCCGTCAGCTATCATCGCAAGAGACGTTGTGATCGAGCCTGGCGCCATGATTTGCGCCGCTGCGGTCGTCAACACGGGTTCGCGAGTTGGAAAAGGCGCAATCATCAATACCGGTGCGACCGTGGATCACCACTCGACCATCGGGGCGTGTGCTCACATCGCACCTGGGGTGCGGATGGGCGGTGAGGTGCATATCGGGCCCGGTTCGCTAGTTGGTGTGGGGGCCGTGATCCTTCCGCGAAGGATCGTCGGGCGAGGCGCCATCGTCGGGGCCGGGGCAGTAGTGACACGTGATGTGGCAGATGGCACGTGCGTGGTCGGCGCACCCGCCAGACCAATGATCAGAAAACTTCAATGAGCCGCATTTTTCTATCGCCACCAGACGTGAGTGCCGACGAGCGCCAGTTGTTGCTCGAGGCGTTCGACTCCAACTGGATCGCCCCGATGGGCCCACACGTCGACGCCTTCGAGCGAGAGTTTGGCGACGCCGTCGGCATTCCTTATGCCGCAGCCCTGTCGAGTGGGACCGCGGCGCTGCACCTCGCTCTCCTGATGATCGGCGTCGGCCCGGGCGACGAGGTGATCACGTCCACTCTGACGTTCGCGGCGACGGCCAACGCAATAGCTTACCGAGGCGCAACCCCCGTCTTCATCGACTCGGATCGCGAGACCTGGAATATGGATCCGGATCTCCTCCACGAGGAGCTGGAAGTGTGCTCGGTTCGGGGGCAGCTACCCAAGGCAGCGCTCGTTGTGGACCTCTATGGCCAGTGTGCTGATTACGACCGCATCCTGGCGGTGTGCGACGAATACGGCGTGCCGGTCATTGAGGACGCCGCGGAGGCGCTTGGCGCCACTTACAAGGGCAAACCTGCGGGCAGCTTCGGCGCCATGGCCGCTTTCTCGTTCAACGGCAACAAGATCATCACCACTAGCGGCGGTGGCATGCTCGTGTCCCACCGGTCCGACTGGATCGAACGCGCTCGTTTTCTCGCGACCCAGGCGAGGGATCATGCGCCCCACTATCAGCACTCCGAGATCGGCTACAACTACCGGATGAGCAACCTGCTCGCAGCCGTAGGCCGGGGGCAGCTCCGTCACCTGAAGGACCGGGTCAGGCAGCGCCGAGCCAACAAAGCGTTCTACCGCTCCGCGCTGGGAGTCGCCGGCATCGACTTCATGCCCGAGGCACCATATGGGCTGAGCAACAACTGGCTTACCTGCATCACCATCAACCCGGGGGCTTTCGGCGCATCGAGTGAGCAGATTCGTCACCACCTTGATTCCCTGAATATCGAGTCCCGGCCGGTCTGGAAGGCATTGCACCTTCAACCCGCCTTTGCCCACTGCCGCGCTCGCGGCGGAAAGGTATCTGAGGAACTGTTCGAGTTCGGCCTGTGCCTGCCGAGCGGATCCAGCCTGAGCCACGAACAGCGGACCCGCGTAGCGGAGGCTATTCTCGAGGTGCCGGCTGTCGTGGCGGGGACGGCGCCGGTCCGAGCGCCTAAGCGCCCGGAGATACCACGGGCGGCTGCGGTGCCGCGCGAGCAGTCGGCGCGCACGGTCGCGTTCAAGCGCTCTGTGCTCCAGCATGGGCGAGCGCTATCCATTGCCACGCAGCTGACCATTGTCGCTATAGCCAACCTTGCCGCATTTGCGCTTCGCTTCGACGGCAATATCCCGGCGTGGGCCCGGGAGGCATTGGTCAGCGGGCTGCCGGTACTTCTCCTGCTTCGTGCCGCGGCATTCATTCCGTTTCGGCTGTTCGAGGGACTCTGGCGTTACTCTAGTGTCCACGATCTCAGGAACATCGTTCTGGCGGTGGTCTCAAGCTCCGTCGTGTTTGCGGCCTACGCTCTTTCTCCGCTTGGACCGACGCGTTACCCGCGCTCGATCCTGATCATGGATGCGCTCCTGGCGATCTGCGCCCTCGGTGGTGTCAGGATCGCGAGACGGCTCTACGGGGAGCTCAAGCACCGTCATGACGGCCGGAGGGTGCTCGTTGTTGGTGCCGGAAGTGCCGGCGAGTTGGTGGTTCGAGACATGCGCCAGAACCCTGCATTCGGGTTGACTCCGATCGGCTTCATTGATGACGACCAGCGGAAGCGCGGTCGGCGGATCCACGGGATACCGGTACTCGGAGGGCGGACTGAACTGGGCCGGATCATGGCGGAGGTAAAGCCCGATGAAGTGGTGGTGGCATTGCCTTCCGCCGCCGCCTCGACGATCCGCAGCATCGTCCGTGACCTCGAGGAGTTCCGGATCCCTGTGAAGACTCTGCCGACGTTGTCGGCGCTTGTCGGTAATCAGGTGAGCGTCGGACAAATCCGCCAGATGCGCATGGACGACCTCCTCCAACGAACGCCGGTTGGCCTGAGCAACGCCCCGGTACGGAAGCTCGTCGCGGGCAAGGCTGTCCTGATTACAGGTGCAGGCGGGCAGATAGGGCTCGAAATCGCGCGACAGGTGGCGTCCTGCCAGCCGAGCGAACTGGTCCTGCTCGATCGGTCCGAGCACGCATTGAAGCAGACGCGCGATGCGCTGGCCGACTACCTGGGCTTGAAGATCGTCGCGAAGGTGGGCGACGTCGGTGACTCCGCTACCGTCGAAGGGATCCTCCGTCAGCTAAGGCCGTATGTCGTTCTTCACGCAGCCGCGCAGAACGACGTCGAGTTGATGGAAGACAATCCGGCGGAGGCCGTCAGAACCAACGTCGCCGGAGCGATCGTCATGGCGCGAGCATGCGGCGCGGCAGGAGTGGGACGGCTGGTCCTGATCTCAACGGTTGATGCCGTCCGGCCATCTTCCGTCGCCGCAGCAACAAGACGCGTCGCGGAACTCGCGATCCAGGTTGCCGCCCGACAGTCCGAAACGATGATGATGGTCGTGCGGCTGGGAAAGGTGCTCGACACCGGGCGTGGTCCTGTCCTGACCATTCAATCGCAGATTCGTGCCGGCGGCCCGGTGACCGTCAGCCATACAGACGTTCGACGTTACTTCATGCTTCGCGCCGAAGCTGTGCAGCTCGTTTTGCACGCTGCTGCTTCGGCTGAACGTGGCGGCGTCTATGTGCTCGATATGGGCGAACAGATTCGAATCGCCGATCTCGCGCGACATCTGATCACGCTCGAAGGGCTCGTGCCGGATGAAGACATCGCCGTCCGCTACAGTGGGCTGGCGCCAGGCGAGCGGCTCCAGGACGATCTCGCGGCCGATGGGGAAATTGTCAGTCCATCATCGGTCACGCAGGTCTTGCGCGTGTCGCCGCCGGCCGACTTCGATCCGGCGAGCTTGACGCCCTACCTCGAACAGCTGGTAGCTGCCGCGGCCGCCAAGGACGCCGGCGCAATCCGGGAGTTGCTGGCTGCCGTATTCTACGGCGACACACGTGCTATCCCTCGCGCTGCGGCAACGCCATCTGCCGTCATTCTGACCGAAGGAGTTGGCACTCCCCGGACTGACGAGAACACCCGCGACGAGGAGGTCACGGGCTCGAAGTGCCCCCGCTGCCTTAAGCTGACGGCCCGTCGCTCGCATACGCGCTCCGTCTCTGAACGGTTAAGGAAGTCCCTTACCAGGGAGCGGCTGTTCCGATGTGATGCCTGCGAATGGCGAGGATGGATGGTGCCCCTCGATTACGCGGTCTCTCAGGTTCATGAGGTTGCCGAACCCATCGACCTGACGGCACTGGACGTAGCGACCTCAGACGTAGCTCAGCCGAAGCACCTTGCAGCTTCCAATTCCAACTGAGACGAATTTCGCCGGGCCGACAAGGCTTCTGACGATGGTCGTTCGGGGCACGGTTGTCCTGCTCGCAGGTGGCGTCTTGAGTTTCGGCGCCGTATATCCGTGGG
This sequence comes from Gemmatimonadaceae bacterium, assembly GCA_035575795.1. GTDB lineage: Bacteria > Gemmatimonadota > Gemmatimonadetes > Gemmatimonadales > Gemmatimonadaceae > UBA4720. Next base: position 3,792 of record DATLXE010000277.1, on the reverse strand, counting down.
CGTTCTGGCCCCTTGCGGCCGGGGCTCAAGTCGTGGGTATCGCCGGTCTATGGCTCGATCGCAAGTCGAATAACGGCGTCAGCCGCGCATTCGCTCTTTCGCTATTGCTGCTTGCGGCAGTCGTGATAACTCAGCTTGTGCCCGTGCCTCTAAGCATCATCGACCAGGTGAGTCCAGAAACATCCGTCGCATTGCGTCAACTAGACCCCGCCTTTGCGATAGAAGCCTCCCACCTGCGAGCACTCTCGATCGCTCCACCTGACACCTTGATCGCGCTAGGTCTGTACGGCTCGTTCGCCCTGCTGATGGTTGGCACCTCGCGTGTGCTCTCGCGGGTATCTGCCGAGGGATTGTGTGCTGGTTTGATCGCGCTCGGGGTGGTTGTTGCGCTGGTGGGTATCATTCAGAAATCGCTTTACGTGGGACGCATCTACGGCTTCTGGCAGCCGTCCATGCCCGGCGACGTTTTTGGTCCTTTCGTGAACAGGAATCATTTCGCAGGGTGGATGTTGCTCGCCATCCCGTTGTGCATCGGACTCCTCCTGTCGCGGATAGCCCGGGCATTGCGCGGCGTAGCTCCGGTCTTGCGCGAAAGGCTTCTCTGGTTTGCTTCGGCGGATGCGAGCAAGTCCATTCTGATCGCGGCCGGTGTAGTTGTGATGGCGCTCTCGCTGGTCCTGACGATGTCCCGATCTGGGGTTGGTGCATTGGCTTTCTCAATTCTGCTCGCGGGATCGTTCGTCATGCGCAAGAGCGGCGCCGTCACAGCACGGTTTGCAGGAATTGCCTATCTGATCGTCCTAGTCGTCGTCGTAGCTGGCGGGGCGGGCTTCCAGACGCTTACTAAGCGATTCGAGCACACCACCTGGAAGCAGGTCAACGAGCGGGTTGGGGCATGGTCTGATGCCGTTGACGTCGCCAAACGGTTTCCGCTTGTCGGAACGGGTTTGAACACCTATGGCACGGCGATGTTGCTATACCAACGGCACGACAAGGCACGGCACTATGCTGAAGCCCACAACGATTATCTGCAACTTCTAGCTGAAGGTGGCGCCTTGCTCGCCATTCCAGTCGTCCTCTGCGTAGGTCTGTTTACACGCGACGTGCTTTGCCGCTTTCGCGAGGACCGTGGCTCGGCTGTTTATTGGATCCGTGCCGGCGCGGTGATCGGCCTCATTGCCATTGGCTTGCAGTCTGCGGTTGACTTCAGCCTTCAAATGCCCGCCAACGCCGCGCTATTCGCGGTCGTGTGCGGCGTTGCGTTACACAAGTCGCCCTCACGAATGGCAAGCAGCGGTCGCCTGCCTTTGTGAAACGGAATTCAAGATATGCATGTGCTCCACGTAGTCGGGACGCGCCCAAATTTTATGAAAGTGGCCCCAGTGCTTGCCGCCTTGGCGAAACGCGGCAACAGGCAAACTCTCGTTCACACCGGGCAGCACTACGACGCCAACATGTCCGATGCGATTTTTCGCGAGCTGCAGATCCCGGAGCCGGATATCAATCTCGGCATAGGATCCGGTAGTCACGCCCAGCAGACGGGCCAGGTCTTGATGCGGATGGAGGAGGTCCTGCTCGAACGGAAGCCGGACTGGCTCTTGGTCTACGGCGACGTAAACTCCACCCTGGCGGCTTCACTCGCGGCCTCAAAAATCGGCATACCGGTTGCGCATGTGGAGGCAGGCCTTCGCTCCGGCGATCGCACGATGCCGGAGGAGATCAACAGGATCGTGACCGACCGTCTTGCTTCGCTGCTCCTGACGCCTTCGCCGGATGGCGATGCCAACCTTCTCGCTGAAGGTGTGCCTGCCGAATGGATCCAGTGCGTCGGCAACGTGATGATTGACACGCTCATTCGGCTACTGCCGCAGGCCGAGTCACTCGGAATGTTGGAGCGCCTCTCGCTGACAAACGGCCATGGGGCGCGCCGGTTCGCGTTGGTTACGCTCCACAGACCCTCGAACGTGGATGACTCCCAAATGCTGGTTCGGTTGATTGCTGCGCTGGACGAGGTGGCGCGCGACATCCCAGTCCTGTTTCCGATGCACCCGAGAACCCGCGCGCGGATGGCGAGTGCAGGTATCGCAGGCAAACGTTTAACGGTTCTCGATCCCCTCACCTACCTCGAGTTTCTCGGCGTGCAGAAGCATGCGGCGCTGGTGATTACGGACTCGGGCGGCATTCAGGAGGAAACCACCTATCTCGGTGTGCCGTGCCTCACGATGAGAGAGAATACCGAGCGGCCGATAACGGTGACGACCGGCACCAATCAACTGATCGGACGGGACACGGAGCTGATGAAAGTGGAGACCCGTCGAATTCTTGACGGCACGTTCAAGCAGGGAGCAGTGCCGCCGCTGTGGGATGGCCTCGCATCCGAACGAATAGCCGAACGCCTCTATGCATAAATCGAGCACATGAACAACGCACGAGCGAAAGAGACAAGTTCATTGCGTCCGCAGTGCGGCCGTTCCAGGTCCTGAACTGCTGACAGCCGTTGCGGCGCTCGAGCAACTCGCGGTGGCGGGAAAAAGCAATTCGTGCGCGCCCAGATGGCCACTATCATGTCGCAGTACTCGCGCGCCCCGCACCCCAGCATTCCCGACGGGAACATTACCATTGCGGCCATGCGTACCAGCGTGGAATAGAGGCGCAACGTTTTAGTGGTCTGGCCTAGACGATAATGCTTCAATGCCTCTCCGCGTAGGCTTCGATCTCGACGGCACGCTCGCGGACTTCGCCTCCGCGTTCCACGACGTCGAGGTGCGTCTCTATGGGCCCAAGTCCCACATCGCGGCGGGGCAGCCGGAGAACGAAGACGAAGAGCCCGGCGCGACCGAAGACGAGCGCCGCAAGAGGAAAGACAGGCGCGCGAAGGATGCCGCGCGCCATGGGCGCATCCGCCGAGACGCGATCTGGGCGGCGATCAGGTCCACACCGGACTTCTGGAACACGCTGCAGCCGCTGGACCCAACGGCGGTCAAGCGCATCATGACGATGACCCTCGCCCACAAGTGGGAGGTCTTCTTCATCACGCAGCGCCCCTACACCGACGGCGACACGGTGCAGCGCCAGTCACAACGCTGGCTGATCGACCAGGGCTTCGACATGCCCAGCGTGCTCGTCATCGGCGGCTCGCGCGGCGCCGCCGCCGCGGCCATGCGCCTCGACTACCACATCGACGACAGCCCGCAGAACTGCATCGACGTCATCTCCGACTCCAAGGCACGGCCGATCCTCATCGTCCCCGACGACGATCCGGCGATGACAGTCAAGGCCCGGAAGCTCGGGATCGGCACCGCGCCAGACATCTCGGCCTGCCTCGACATCCTCGAGCAGGCAACGCTGGCGAAGACGCAGCCGAACATCCTGCAGAGGATCGCGACGATGGTGGGCTGGAGATAGCGCAGCGCTCCGCACGCGTATACAACAAGGGGACCTTCGCCAGAAGGTCCCCTTCGTGTTTTCAGGCCGTTCTTCCGGCGGATCATTTACCGGGCCGCGGAGGCCGCCAGGTAACTCTTCCGCGCGCGTGCGTTCATGCCCGGCTTCCTGATCTTCACTTCGAGCTTGTGCACCTTGCCGTCGAGAAGCGGCGGCGTGAAGCCGAGCACGTACTGGCTGTGGATCTCCTGCGCGACCCGCGTGAACGTCGGCCCGAGCTCTTCTTCCTTCCCGAGGAGCAGGAAGCCTCCGCCGGTCTCTTCCGCGAGCTTCTTCAATCCCCGATCGGGCGACGAGCGCTGGACGCTGCCATTGACGTTGATCTTCGTCTCCAACCCGATCGCATAG